>NZ_JBFTRZ010000008.1:0-192018 GCF_056399785.1 Brevundimonas sp. 01N35 | reverse complement strand
CGTTTAACGCCCGATTGCGGCGGAGGCGGTGTGTACCGCCCCTGGTTTTCAGTGTCAAGCAGTTCTTTTTAAAGAACTTCTTTTCACCCGGCCGCTCCCGAAGGAACAGCGGAGGCGGCTATCTAATGAAGGCCGAGCTCCAAGTCAACCGAACCAACCAACCTTTCTGCAGTTCCAAATGCCGAAGCTTTCGAAGCCGCAGAAGACCGACGGGAGAAGCGAAAAAGCTTCCCGCACCGGCAAATCAGCGATTTGATCGAAGCGCGGAGACTAATCGAACCGCCCGGCAGAAGCAAGAAGTTTTTCAGCTCCCTCTCCCCGCCAAAGCCCCGGAAACTCAATCCCGAAACCCTGCGGCCCCGCCCGTCTCCGAGCGAGGCGGGGATATACAAACCACCCCCGGACTCCACAACCCCGCGAACGACACTTCCATGAAAAACCGAACGAACAGGACTCCATAGACGCTCAGGAAAAATACCAGGATGCAGCCCCCTCCTATGCAGGAGCGTCCAGACCGCCGCGCGGACAGAACAAGCCACTTCAAGCTTTCCAGACCTTGGCCCCACCCCGCCAATGCGCGCCAGCCCGACAGGCCGGCCTGGCGAGCCAGAACCGGCACACAACCCGCCCCGAACACGCGCCGAGCGCCCGCCGCCAGCAGACGGGTGAAATGTTGCGCCATCGCCGCTCCAACGCAGAACAGGCGCGTCGCAGATGGGGCGAGAGGCGCCTTGGCGCATTTTTATTCCACATTCGCGCCAGGTCGGGTTGCATCGCAGCATGGAGGGCGGCATAAGAGCGCCTCGTTTAGAGGTTTTCCCTTGTCCCACCGCGCTGCCATTGCTGTGATCCTGAGCCCCGCGAAAGCGGCTGCCGATCTGCGCCTGCTGTCGCTGGGCCTCCTCCTTCTTACCGTATCCCTTATTCCGCTCAGCCGAGCGGTGTGGATGCCTGCGACCTGACCTGAACCCAGCCAGAATCGCCCGCTTCACCCCGCTCCCTTCCGGCAGCGGGGTTTTTCATGTGCCCGGCACGGACTCATTAGGCAGAACCTTCCAAAAATCCGATGACCAGCTCTTCCGACAGCAAAAAACGACCCAATACGCGCAGTTCCGCCGTCACCCAGGGCCCCACCCGGGCCGCGGCGCGCTCCTATCTGCGCGCCGCAGGGATGCAGGACGCCGACTTCGACAAGCCGATGATCGCCATCGTCAACACCTGGTCGACCGTCACCCCCTGCAACATGCACCTGGACCGCCTCGCCAAGGACGTGCGCGCCGGGATCATCGCGGCGGGCGGCTATCCGGTCGACTTCAACACCATCGTCGTCACCGACGGCATCTCCATGGGCACCCAGGGGATGAAGGCCTCGCTGATCAGCCGTGAAGTCGTCGCCGACTCCATCGAGCTGGCCGTCGAGGGCCACCAGCTGGACGGCGTCGTCTGCATCGTCGGCTGCGACAAGACCATTCCGGCCGCGGCCATGGCCCTGGCCCGGATGGATATCCCCGGCCTGGTCTATTACGGCGGCACCATCCTGCCCGGCCGGATCGGCGAGAAGGAGGTCTCGGTCCAGGAGGTGTTCGAAGCCATCGGCGCCCACGGCGCCGGCGCCCTGTCCGACGAGGGCCTGAAGGCGGTCGAGAGCGCGGTCTGCCCCGGCGCCGGCGCCTGCGGCGGCCAGTTCACCGCCAACACCATGGCCATGGCCCTGTCGATGATGGGCATCTCGCCCATGGGCGCCAACGACGTCCCCGCCGTCTATCCCGGCAAAGGCGCCGAGGGCGAGCGCTGCGGCCGCCTGATCGTCGAACGCGTCTTCGCCGGCGACACCGCCCGCAAATACATCACCCGCGCCAGCCTGAAGAACGCCGCCATCGCCGTCTCGGCCTCGGGCGGCTCGACCAACGCCGTCATGCACCTGACCGCCATCGCCGCCGAGGCCGGCGTCGACTTCGGTATCGAGGACTGCCACCAGGCCTGCGTCGAGGCCCCCGTCATCTGCGACCTGAAACCCGGCGGCCGCTTCCTGGCCTCGCACCTGTTCGCGGCGGGCGGCACGCGTCTGGTCGCCCAGCGGCTGGCCGAGGCGGGCAAGATCGTCAACACGCCGACCGTCTCCGGCCGCAGCCTGTTTACTGAGGCCGCCGAGGCCGAGGAAACGCCCGGCCAGCAGGTCGTCACCAGCATGGACGCCCCCGTCATGGCGCGCGGCTCCTACGCCGTCATCTATGGCGACGTCGCCCCTGAAGGCGCCGTCATCAAGCTGACCGGCCACAAGGTCGATCGCTTCGAGGGCCCGGCCGCCGTGTTCGACTGCGAGGAAGACGCCTTCCACGCGGTTCAGGACGGCTCGGTCGGCGAAGGCGACGTCATCATCATCCGCTACGAAGGGCCCAAGGGCGGTCCCGGCATGCGCGAGATGCTGCAGGTCACCGCCGCCCTGAAGGGCCGCAAGATCGAGAACGTCGCCCTGCTGACCGACGGCCGCTTCTCGGGCGCCAGCTACGGATTCGTCGCCGGCCACGTCTCGCCCGAAGCGGCGGCGGGCGGCCCGATAGCCCTCATTCGCGATGGCGATCCTATCGTCATCGACGTCACCAACCGCCGGATCGACGTGCTCGTCGATCTGGAGGCGCGCCGGGCGGACTTCGCCCCCAACCGGGTCCGTCCGGCGCAAGGCGTTTTCGCGAAATACCGCGCCGCCGTCGCCTCCGCCTCGCAAGGGGCCGTGACCATTCCCAATCCCCCGCCGGCCCAAACCGCCGAAACCTATTCCAACGCCCCGATTTCTGAGGACGCCTGAACCATGGCCATCACCATCTACACCAACGACGACATCAAGCCGGGCGCCATCGCCGGCCAGCGCATCGCCGTCATCGGCTATGGCTCGCAGGGCCGCGCCCACGCCCAGAACCTGAAGGACTCGGGCCATGACGTCGTCGTCGGCGTTCGCGAGGGCGGCACCGGCTGGAAACACGCCACCGCCGACCGCGTCCCCACCGCCGAGCCGGCCGAGGCCGTTCGCGGCGCCGACATCATCGCCATCCTGACCCCGGACATGATCCAGAACGAGGTCTATCGCGACATCATCGAGCCCAACGCCAAGCCGGGCGCCGCCCTGCTGTTCGCCCACGGCTTCTCGATCATCTACGACCGCATCACGCCGCGCGACGACATGGACGTCATCCTGGTCGCCCCCAAGGGTCCGGGCGATCTGGTCCGTCGCGAGTTCGCGCGCGGCCGGGGCGTCCCCTCGCTGTTCGCCATCGAGAAGGACGCGACGGGCAAGGCTAGAGACCGCGCCATGGGCTACGCCAAGGGCATCGGCGGCGCGACCGGCGGCCTGCTGGAAACCAGCTTCCGCGAAGAGACCGAAACCGACCTGTTCGGCGAACAGGCCGTCCTGTGCGGCGGCGCGAAAGAGCTGGTCATCTCGGGCTTCAACACCCTGGTCGAGGCCGGCTACCAGCCCGAGATCGCCTACTTCGAATGCCTGCACGAACTGAAGCTGATCGTGGACCTGTTCTACGAGGGCGGCATCTCCAAGATGCACCACTTCATCTCGGAAACGGCCAAGTGGGGCGCCGTCGCCTCCGGTCCGCGCGTCATCAACGACGAGACCCGCGCCCGCATGAAGGAAGTCCTGACCGAGATCCAGGACGGAACCTTCGCCAAGAACTGGATCGCCGAGAACGAGGCCGGCAAGCCGCAGTACGCCGCCTGGCTGAAGGCCGACAGCGAATCCCAGATCGAACAGACCGGCGCGCGCCTGCGCGAACGGATGGCCTGGCTGCAGACGGCCAAGTCTGAAGCCGCCTGACCTGCACATATATAAAGTGAGACCGACCCGATGAGCGCCGCCGCGCCCGCCCTGAAAACCGCCTCCGCCCTGGCGACCGTGAACGACACGGCCACCGGCGCGCGCCTGCTCGTCTCCAGCCTGGAGCGGATGGGCGTGGAGGTGGTCTTCGGCTACCCCGGCGGCGCCATCATGCCCATCTATGACGCCCTGACCGGCACGGGCCTGAAGCATATCCTGGTCCGTCACGAACAGGGTGCGGCCTTCGCCGCCGACGCCTATGCCCGCGCCTCGGGCAAGGTCGGCGTCTGCATGGCCACCTCCGGGCCCGGCGCCACCAATCTGATCACCGGCATCGCCAACGCCATGATGGATTCGGTGCCGATGGTCTGCATCACCGGCAACGTCCCCCAGGGCGTCATGGGCACCGACGCCTTCCAGGAGATCGACATCCTGGGCGTCACCCTGCCGATCGTGAAACACTCTATATTAGTGCGCGACGCGTCGGAGATTCCGGCCGCCGTCGAACAGGCCTTCCACATCGCCGCCTCGGGCCGTCCCGGCCCGGTCCTGGTCGACCTGCCCAAGGACGTCCAGTTCGCCACCGCCGTCGCCCCGTTCGGCTTCAACGTCCCCAACGAGACGATCCCGCTGAACCACGACGCGATCGCCGAGGCCGAACGCTTCATCCGCGCCGCCGAGCGCCCGCTGATCTACATCGGCGGCGGCGTGAAGATCGCCAAGGCCACCGAGGCCGTCCGCGCCTTCGCCGAGGCCACCGGCATCCCGGCCGTCGCGACCCTGAACGCCCTGGGCACCATCCCGACCGACGCCCCCGGCTTCCTGGGGATGCTGGGCATGCACGGCACGCGCGCCGCCAACGAGGCGGTCCAGTCGTCCGACCTTCTGATCGTCCTGGGCGCCCGCTTCGACGACCGCGCCACGGGCAAGCTGGCCGAGTTCGCGCCCCACGCCCGCGTCGTCCATTTCGACATCGACGCCTCCGAGATCGGCAAGCTGCGCGAGACCCATGTAGCGGTCGCCGGCGAACTGAAGCCCGGCGTCGAGGCCCTGACCGCGCGTCTGGCCCCCACTCCCCAAAAAAGCGCGCCTCTGGCTATCGACCCCTGGGTCATCCGCTGCGCCACGGCGGCGGTGCGTCACGCCGCCCGCTACGACGCCCCGGGCGAAGGCGTCTATGCCCCCGCCCTGCTGAAGCAATTGTCCGAGGCCGCCGGCGACCGCTTCGTCGCCGCCTGCGACGTCGGCCAGCATCAGATGTGGGCCGCCCAGCACTGCCGCTTCTCGCGTCCCGAAGCCCACATCACCTCGGGCGGTCTGGGCGCCATGGGGTTCGGCCTGCCCGCCGGCCTGGGCGCCAAGCTGGCCGACCCCTCGGCCACGGTCGTCACCATCGCCGGCGACGGCGGCTTCATGATGAACATTCAGGAGCTGGCGACGCTGAAACGCTACGGCGTCGCGCTGAAGATCGTCCTGCTGGACAACGCCTCGCTGGGCCTGGTGCGCCAGTGGCAGGAGCTGTTCTTCGAGGAGAACTATTCCGAGGTCGACCTGTCCGACAATCCGGACTTCGTGAAGGTGGCCGAGGCCTTCGGCATCGAGGCCTTCCGCATCGACCGTCGCGATCAGGTCGAGGCCGGCATCGCCCGCCTGCTGGCCGCCGACGGCCCCTGCCTGGCCCACGTCGTCATCAACCCCAAAGAGAATGTCTGGCCTCTGGTTCCGCCGGGCAAGAGCAACGCTGAAATGATGGAAGGCGCATGACCATGAGCGACACCATTCACATCCAGATCGACCGGGCCGACGGCTCGCTTCAGCGTCTCATCGGCCTTGTAGAGCGCCGCGGCTTCCACATCGACGGCATGAGCATGGCCGACGAAGGCCCCTCGCGCCGCATCGCCCTGACCGTGCGCGGCCGCGACGCCGCGCGTTCCATCGACAACCTGGGTTGCCAGATCGACCGCCTGTTCGGCGTCGCTCGCATCCAGTCTTTCCACCCTGAGGCCGCGTAAAATGTCCCGAGTAGAACGAGTATCCAGAACCGCAGAAATCGCGGCGACCGATCCCAACCGCGTCATCATCTTCGACACCACCCTGCGCGACGGCGAACAGGCCCCCGGCTTCTCCATGTCGGTCGAGTCGAAACTGAAGATGGCCCATGTCCTTCGCGACCTGGGCGTGGACGTGATCGAGGCCGGCTTCGCCGCCGCCTCGCCGGGCGACGAGGAATGCATCCGGCGCGTCTGCGGCGAGATCGAGGGCCCGGTCTTCGCCTCGCTGTCGCGCGCCAACGAGAAGGACATCGACGCCTCGTTCCGGGGTCTGTCGCCGGCGCCGAAATCGCATCGTCGCTGCCATGTCTTCCTGGCCACCAGCCCGATCCACCGCTCGGCCAAGCTGCGGATGAGCACCAACGAGGTGCTGGCCACGATCTCGCGCACGGTGGAATACGCCGCCTCGATGTTCGACGACGTCGAGTTCTCGGCCGAGGACGCCTTCCGCACCGAGCCGGAGTTCCTGGCCGAGGCCCTGATGGCCGCCGCCGATGCGGGCGCCCAGACGCTGAACGTGCCGGACACCGTCGGCTACGCCACGCCCGAAGAAGTGCGTCAGCGCTTCGCTTATCTGGACGGGATCATCCGTCCGCGCCACGCGGACGTGATCTTCTCGTCGCACGCTCACAACGACCTGGGCCTGGCCGTCGCCAACTCCCTGGCCGCGGTCGAGGGCGGCGCGCGTCAGATCGAGGGCGCGATCAACGGCATCGGCGAACGCGCTGGAAACGCCTCGATCGAAGAGATCATCATGGCCCTGCGCACCCGCGCGGACCGCTATGGTCTGACAGTCGGCGCGGAGAGCCGTCACCTGGTGCGCGCGTCGGAGACCCTGCGCGAAGTGACCGAGACGGTCATCGCCCGCAACAAGGCCATCGTCGGCCTGAACGCCTTCGCCCACGAGGCCGGGATCCACCAGCACGGCATGATGGCCGACGCCCGCACCTACGAGATCATGCGTCCCCAGGACGTCGGTTTCGAGGGCAGCTACTTCGTGCTGGGCAAGCATTCCGGCCGCCACGCGGTCGGCAAGCGGGCCGAGGCCCTGGGTCATGTGCTGGAAGGCCAGCGCCTGGCCGACGTCTTCGCCGGCTTCAAACATCGCGCCGACCAGATCGGCGAAATCAATGACGCGGAGCTGACCGCCATCATCGCGGCCGTGACGGCCGCAGGCGCCTCCGCACAAATGGACAAGACCTATGCAACCGCTGGCTAAGAATATCTGGATCAATGGCGACCTGACGCCTTGGGCCGACGCCAAGATTCACGTCATGAGCCACGCCCTGCACTACGGCACCTCGGTGTTCGAAGGCATCCGCGTCTATGACACCCCGAACGGCCCGTGCGGGTTCCGCCTGACCGACCACATCCGCCGCCTGTTCGACAGCGCGCGCATCTATCACTTCCCCCTGCCCTTCACCGAGGACGAACTGGTCCAGGCCTGCAAGGACGTGGTCCGTTCCGAGGGCCTGCGTTCAGCCTACCTGCGCCCCCTGGCCTTCCTGGGCGAGTGCGGCATGGGCGTGTCCCCGTCGCCTGAGAACATCCGCACCGACGTCATGATCTCGGCCTTCCCCTGGGGCGCCTACTTGGGCGAGGAAGCCCTGGAGAAGGGCGTCGACGCCTGCATCTCCAGCTGGAACCGCGTCGCGCCGAACACCATCCCGGCGGGGGCCAAGGCGGGCGGCAACTATCTGTCCGGCTATCTGATCGGCCGCGAGGCCCGCGTGCGCGGCTTCGGCGAAGGCATCGCCCTGGGCGCCGACGGCCTGCTGTCCGAAGGGGCCGGCGAGAACCTGTTCGTGATCAAGGACGGCGTGCTGATGACCCCGCCCGCCGCCGCCTCCCTCCTGCAGGGCATCACCCGCGACAGCGTCATGAAGCTGGCGCGCAGCCTGGGCTATGAGGCCCGCGAACAGACCCTGCCGCGCGAAGCCCTGTATGTGGCCGACGAGGTCTTCATGACCGGCACCGCCGCCGAGATCACCCCCGTCCGCTCGGTCGACGGCATCCCGACCCGCTCCAACGGTCCCGGCCCGATCACCAAGGCGGTCAACAAGGCCTTCCGCGGTCTGTTCGACGGCACCACCCCCGACCGCTTCGGCTGGCTGGAGCCCATCGGCGAGGCCGTCGTCTCTCCCAAGGAGCGCGCGCATGAGCCCGCCTAGGACCCTGTATGAAAAGGTCTGGGACCGGCACGTCGTCGTGCCGGAAACGGCCGAGACGCCCGGGGTGATGTATGTGGACCTGCATCTGGTCCACGAAGTCACCTCGCCGCAGGCCTTCTCCGAAATCGAGGCGCGCGGACTGAAGGTCCGCCGCCCCGACCGCACTTTCGCCACCCTGGACCACTCCACCCCGACCCTGCCGGCCGGCGCGGACGGCGAGCGGCCCTACTTCACCGCCGCCGCCAAAAACCAGGTCGAGACGCTGGAGGCCAACTGCGCACGCCACGGCGTCGAACTGGCCGGCTGGGATTCCGACCAACGCGGCGTGGTTCACGTCATGGGGCCTGAACTGGGCCTGACCCAGCCGGGCATGACCGTGGTCTGCGGCGACAGCCACACCGCCACGCATGGGGCGTTCGGAGCATTGGCGTTCGGCATCGGCACCTCCGAAGTCGGGCACGTCCTGGCCACCCAATGCCTGTTGCAGCGCCGGGCGAAATCCATGCGCGTCACCGTCGACGGGCGCTTGCGCCCCGGCGTCTCGGGCAAGGACATGGCTCTGGCCGTCATCGCCGCCATCGGCTTCGGCGGCGGCACCGGCTACGTCATCGAATACGCCGGCGAGGCCGTGCGCGCCCTGGACATGGAAGGGCGCATGACCCTGTGCAACATGTCCATCGAGGCGGGCGCCCGCGCGGGCATGATCGCCCCCGACCGCGTCACCATCGACTGGCTGCGCGGCCGCCGCCATGTCCCCGCCGACTTCGAGGCCGCCGCCGCCGACTGGCTGACCCTGGCCTCCGATCCCGGCGCGGCCTTCGATCAGGAAGTCGTGCTGGACGGCGCCGCCATCCGCCCCATGGCCACCTGGGGCACCACGCCTGACGCCGGCGCCCCCGTCGGCGCCCCCGTGCCGCAGCCGCGCTCGGACTCGGACCGCAAGGCCATCGACTACATGGGCTTCACCGCGGGCGAAGCGACGACCGGCCACAAGGTCGACGTCGTCTTCATCGGCAGTTGCACCAACGGCCGCCTGCCCGACCTGCGCGCCGCCGCCGACGTTCTGAGGGGCTGCAAGGTCCAGCCGGGCGTGCGGATGCTGGTCGTCCCCGGCTCCGAGGCCGTGCGTCGCGAAGCCGAGGCCGAAGGCCTGGATCAGGTCTTCATCGCCGCCGGCGCCGAATGGCGCATCCCCGGCTGCTCCATGTGCATCGCCATGAACGGCGATTTCGTCGGCCCCGGCCAGTTGGCGGTCTCGACCTCCAACCGCAATTTCGAAGGCCGTCAGGGCAAGGGCGCCCGCACCATCCTGGCCAGCCCCGCCACCGCCGCCGCCAGCGCCGTCGCCGGCGTCTTGACCGACCCGCGCGCCTATCTGCCGGAGGCTCCCCTCATGCAGCCGAGCGCCGCGCGCGCGGCGGTAGGGGAGAAACATCATGTCTGAACCGTTCAAAGTCCTGACGTCGAAGACCCTGACCCTGAGCCAGGCCAATATCGACACCGATCAGATCATCCCGGCCCGCTTCCTGACCACCACGACGCGCGAGGGTCTGGGCGTCCACGCCTTCCACGACTGGCGCTATGAGGCCGACGGCTCGGCCAAGCCCGAGGCGGTGCTGAACCGCATCGATCCGACCGAACAGCGCATCCTGCTGGCCGGCCCCAACTTCGCCTGCGGTTCGTCGCGTGAGCACGCCCCCTGGGCCCTGCTGGACTATGGCTTCCGGGCGGTGATCTCGACCGAGATCGCCGACATCTTCACCTCCAATGCGCTGAAGAACGGCTTCCTGCCCATCGTCGTCGATCAGGCGACCTGGGACGACCTGTCCGCCCATCCCGAACAGCCCGTCACCATCGACCTGGAAGCCGGCGAGATCCGGCGCGGCAACGTCGCCCCCGTCCCGTTCAAGGTCGAGGCCTTCGCCCGCCAGTGCCTGCTCGACGGCGTCGACACCCTCGGCTGGCTGCAAGCCAAGCTGCCCTACATCCAGACCTACGAACGCTTCCGTGAGCCGGAGACCAACTGATGCCCAACACCCGCACCTTCAACATCGTGGTCCTGCCCGGCGACGGCGTCGGCCCTGAGGTGGCCCTGGCCGCCGAGCGCGTCCTGACCTGCATCGGCGACATCTACGGCCATCGCTTCGAGTTCGCCGAGCACCTGATCGGCGGCGCCGCCATCGACGCGACCGGCGAGGCCCTGCCCGAAGACACCAAGGCCGCCTGCCTGGCCTCCGACGCCGTCCTGCTGGGCGCGGTCGGCGGTCCCAAGTGGGATGGCGCCAAGGTCCGTCCCGAACAGGGTCTGCTGGCCATCCGCAAGGCCATGGGCCTGTACGCCAACCTGCGCCCGCTGCAGGTCTCGCCGGTCCTGGCCCACCTGTCGCCGCTGAAGAAGGAGATCGTCGAGGGCGTCGATCTGATCGTCTTCCGCGAGCTGACCAGCGGCGTCTATTTCGGCGAGAAGACCCGCACGGCAACCAGCGCCTCGGACCTGTGCGTCTATACGGTCGAGGAGATCGAACGCGTCGCCCGCGCCGCCTTCCAGGCCGCCGGCCAGCGTCGCGGCAAGGTCACCTCGGTCGACAAGGCCAATGTCATGGAGACCAGCCGCCTGTGGCGCGAGGTCGTGACCCGCATCCACGCCGAGGAATATCCGCAGATCACGCTGGAGCACGCCCTGGTCGACTCCATGGCCATGCACCTGATCCGCAAACCGCGCGAGTATGACGTCATCCTGACCGAGAATATGTTCGGCGACATCCTGTCGGACGAGATCTCGGTGCTGGGCGGCTCCATCGGCCTGCTGCCCTCGGCCTCGCTGGGCGGCAGCGGCCCCGGCCTGTTCGAGCCGATCCACGGCTCGGCCCCCGACATCGCCGGTCAGGATCTGGCCAACCCCATCGGCATGGTGCTGTCGGCGGCGATGATGCTGCGTCACAGCTTCGACCTGGAGGACGAGGCGGATTCCATCGAAGCCGCCGTCGCCGCCGTCCAAGCGTCCGGCGCCGTCACCGCTGATCTGGGCGGCGCCCTGGGCACCGTCGAGGCCACGCGCGCCATCGTCGACGCCATCCGCGCCATCCACTGGGCCGCCGCGCGCCACGTGCCGATGCACTGGGCCTGAGGCCTAAGAATATAAAGAAAGGGCGGGCCTCGCGGTCCGCCCTTTTGGCTTTCAGTTGTCGATCAGGCCCTGCAGCGCCACCGCCATCCGGCGCGCCAACTCCGCCTTCTGACCCTCATCGAGCTTCGAATAGCCGTCCGACAACTCACGCCCGATCGCCATCCCCATGATCAGGCCCGCCGCCAGACGCGCGCGAACCGGGGCGTCGGGACCGCCGATCCACTGGGCCAGCGGATCGAAGAAGCGATTGTTGGAGGTGCGCTGCATGACGTCCATGGCCTTGGCCGAACCGACCGAGCGCAGCAGGATCAGCAGGCCCCGCATCTTGGCGCCGCCGTCTTCGTCCTGACAGGGCATGACCTCGCCATAGACGATCTCGCGGGCCAGCCGCTCGCCGAAGTCCTCGCGCGCGCCGTCCATCAGGTCGCGGCCGTTCTTGCAGCTGTCCAGGACGGCGACGAACAGATCTTCCTTGGACCCGAAGTAGCGGCTGATCAGGGCCGCATCCACGCCGACGTCGCGCGCCACGTCGCGCATGCCGACGTCGTCGTAGCTTTCGGAACAAAAGCGTTCACGCGCCGCCTCCAGAATAGCCTGACGGGTCGCGTTGGCGTTACGCGGTCGGGGGGCGTCGCACAGGACCAATGGGTCGTACTCCAATAAACCTTACCGCCTATATGGCTTTGTCATCAGGCGTTGACAAGCGGAACCGCCCTCATCATTAAGTCACCCAACGTTGACTGCCGCTTTCTCCCCCGAAGAGCGCCGGTCTGTTATGTATGAAATCCCTCCCAACAGGAGAATGCGCCGATGCGCACGGTGAAGATCGCGGTCGCGTCCGTCCTGATGACGGCCGCCCTTTATGGCTGTTCCAAGGGAGGCCAGGCCCCCGCGCCTCAGGCGCCGCCCGTTACGGTCGCCACCCCCCTGGTCCGTCAGGTCGTCGACTGGGACGAGGTCACCGGCCGCTTCGAGGCCCCTCGCTCGGTCGATGTGCGCGCCCGCGTCGGCGGCTATATCCAGGCCGTCCACTTCAAGGACGGCGACTTCGTCCGCCAGGGCCAACTGCTGTTCACGCTTGATCCGCGCCCGGCCCAGGCCGCGCTCGCATCCGCTCAGGCCCAGTTGGCCCAGGCCCAGGCCCAGTTGACCCTGGCCCGCACCGAGTTCGCCCGCTCTGAGGGCCTGCTGGCCTCGCAGGCCGTGTCGCAAGCCGAGGTCGACGCCAAGCGCGGCGCCGTGGCCCAGGCCCAGGCCGCCGTCTCGGCCGCCAACGCCGCCATCCGCGCCCGTCAGCTGGACGTCGAATTCACCCGTGTCGTCGCCCCCATCGCGGGCCGCGTGTCCGACCGCCGCGTCGATCCGGGCAACCTGATCGGCGGCGGTTCCTCGGCGGGCGACATCCTGACCACCATCGTCTCGGCCTCGCCGATCTATTTCGTCTTCGACGGCTCCGAAGCCCTGGCGCTGAAATATCAGCGCGACGCCCGTACCGGCGGCGCCGCGCCGATCCGCATCCGTCTGCAGGACGAGACCAGCTATGACCGCAGCGGCACGCTCGACTTCACCGACAACGCCATCGACACCGCCTCGGGCACGATCCGCCTGCGCGCCGTGGTCCCCAACGCCGACGGCTTCCTGAAGCCCGGCATGTTCGGCCAGGCCCAACTGGCCGGCGGCGGTTCCTATCAGGCCCTGCTGGTGCCTGACGCCGCCATCGCCACCGACGCCGCGCGTCGCGTGGTCATCGTCGTCAACGCCGACGGCACGACGGCCCCGCACGCGGTCCAGACCGGCCCGCTGGTCGACGGCCTGCGCGTCATTCGCTCGGGCCTGAAGCCGACCGACCGCGTCGTCATCGCCGGCGGTCAGCGCATCCAGATGCCGGGCATGAAGGTCTCGCCCAAGAACGGGACCATCGCCCCGGTCGCCCCGCAAGCGGGTGCGGCCCCCGTCACCCAGGCGGCGCCGGCCTCCAGCGCCTCCTTCGCCAACGCGGGCTGATCCTTCATGAACATCTCCCGCTTCTTCATCGACCGCCCGATTTTCGCGGGCGTGATATCGGTGTTCATCACCCTGATCGGCCTGTTCGCCTATCCGCTGCTGCCCCTGTCGCAGTATCCGGAGATCGCGCCCCCGACGATCACCATCAACGCCGCCTATCCCGGCGCCTCGGCCGAGACCCTGGCCGAGACCGTGGCGGCCCCCATCGAGCAGGAAGTCAACGGCGTCGAGAAGATGCTGTACCTGACCTCCTCGTCCACCTCGGACGGGGCGGTGGCGATCACCGTGACCTTCCAGCCCGGCACGAATCTCGATTCCGCCCAGGTGCTGGTGCAGAACCGCGTCGCCCTGGCCGAGCCGAAACTGCCCGAACAGGTCCGCCAGATCGGCGTGACGGTCAACAAGGCCGAAAGCGGCTTCCTGATGATCGTCGGCCTGACCTCGCCGGACGGCAGCCTGGATAACGACTACGTCGGCAACTACGCCAACTCGACCCTGCGCGACCGCCTGCTCCGCATCGACGGCGTGGGTCAGGTCCAGGTCTTCGGCGGCGGCAACTATTCGATGCGGATCTGGATCGACCCGGCCAAGGCGGCCGAGCGCGGTCTGACGGGTCCCGACATCGTCGCCGCCCTGCGCGCCCAGAACGTGCAGGCCGCGGCCGGCGCCATCGGCCAGCCGCCTTTCGCCACCAACGCCGCCGCCTTCCAGCTGCCGGTCCAGGTGCAAGGCCGCCTGTCCGATCCTGATCAGTTCGCCGACGTGGTCATCAAGACCGATACCCAAGGCCGCGTGACCCGCGTCCGCGACGTCGCCCGCGTCGACCTGGGCGCTCAGGACTATGGCATCCGCGGCTTCTTCGACGGCCAGCGCGGCGTCGGCATCGCCATCGTCCAGCAACCCGGCGCCAACGCCCTGGGCACCGCCAAACGGGTCCTGGCCGAGGTCGACGCCATCAAGGCCGACCTGCCGGCCGGCATGGCCGCCTCCATCCCCTACAACCCGACCGAATTCGTCGCCGCCTCGGTCGAGGCGGTGCAGCACACGGTGTTCGAAGCCGTCGTCCTGGTGGCCATCGTCGTCCTGGTGTTCCTCCAGACCTGGCGCGCGGCGATCATCCCCATCATCGCCATCCCGGTCGCCCTGGTCGGCACCTTCGCCGTTCAACTGGCGCTAGGCTATTCGATCAACTCCCTGTCGCTGTTCGCCCTGGTTCTGGCCGTCGGCATCGTCGTCGATGACGCCATCATCGTGGTCGAGAATGTCGAGCGCTACCTGCGCCAAGGGCTGATGCCCAAGGAGGCCGCCTACCGCTCCATGCAGGAGGTCTCGGGCGCCCTGATCGCCATCGGCCTGGTGCTGACGGCGGTGTTCGTGCCGACCGCCTTCGTGCCCGGCATCCCCGGCATCTTCTATCGCCAGTTCGCCGTCACCATCGCTTCGGCGACGCTGATCTCCCTGGTGGTGTCCCTGACCCTGTCGCCCGCCCTGGCCGCCCTGCTGCTCAAGCCGCACAACGTCCACGGCCATCAACGCAAGCCGGGCCTGTGGGGCACGCTCGCCTATTACGGCGGCTGGGCCGGCGCCAAGTTCAACCAGGGCTTCGACTGGCTTTCTGACAAGTACGGTCGCCTGACCGCGCGCCTGGTGCGCACGGTGATGCTCGTCCTGATCGTCTACGCCGGTCTGCTGGGCCTGACGGCTTGGCGCCTAGTGGACACGCCGTCGGGCTTCATCCCCGAACAGGATCAGGGCTTCCTGATCGGCGTCATCCAGCTTCCGGCCGGCGCCTCGCTGGACCGCACCGAAGCGGTGATGAAGCGCGCCAACGAGATCATCCAGAAAACCGATGGCGTCGACGGCACTGTCGCCTTCGCCGGTCTCGACGGCTCCAGCTTCTCGTTCGGCTCCAACGCCGCGACCATCTTCGTGCGCCTCGACGCCTTCGAGAACCGCACCAAGGAACAGGCCGCCGTCGCCCTGGCCCACACCATCACCGGCGCCACGGCCGGCATCCAGGAAGCCAATATCTTCGTCATCGCCCCCCCGGCTGTTCAGGGCCTGGGCAACGGCAACGGCTTCAAGATGATGATCCAGGACCGTTCCGGCGCGGGCTACCGCGCGCTGGAAGGCGCCACCTTCGCCATGATGGGCGGCGCCGCCCAGATGCCCGACAAGGTGCAGCAGGTCTTCTCGACCTACAACACCGGCTCGCCGCGCATCGCCGCCGACGTCGATCGCGACAAGGCCCTGATGATGGGCGTCCAGCCTTCGGCGGTGTTCGATACCCTCGGCGTCTATCTGGGCTCGTCCTACATCAACGACTTCAACCTGCTGGGCCGCACCTTCCGCGTCACCGCCCAGGCTGAACCGTCGGCGCGCGACGACATCGCCGACATCGCCAACCTGAAGACCCGTTCGGCCTCCGGCGCCATGGTGCCGATCGGCGCTGTCGCCAACCTGCGCGAGGACTCCGGCCCGGCCCGCGTCGTCCGCTACAACCTGTTCCCGGCTTCCGAGCTTCAGGGCCAGGCCGCGCCGGGCGTCTCGTCCGGCCAGGCGATCGCGGCGATGGAACAGCTGGCGGCCAAGACCCTGCCGCAAGGCTTCAGCTACGAATGGACCGAACTGGCCCTTCAGGAGAAGGAAGCCTCGGGCGGCGCCTCGATCATCTTCGTGATGGCCGTCGTCTTCGTCTTCCTGGTGCTGGCGGCCCAGTATGAGGCCTTCACCCTGCCGCTCGCGGTGGTGCTGATCGTGCCCATGTGTCTGCTGGCGGCCATGATCGGGGTCAACATCCGCGGTCTGGACAACAACATCCTGGTCCAGATCGGCCTGGTCGTCCTGATCGCGCTGGCGGCCAAGAACGCCATCCTGATCGTCGAGTTCGCCAGACAGGCGGAAGAAGAAAACGGCATGGATCGCTTCGAAGCGGCTGTTTACGCCGCCAAGGTGCGCCTGCGTCCGATCCTGATGACCTCCTTCGCCTTCATCTTCGGCGTCATGCCGCTGATGCTGGCGACGGGCCCCGGCGCCGAAATGCGCCAGTCGCTGGGCACCGCCGTCGTCTCCGGCATGCTGGGCGTGACCTTCTTCGGCCTGATCTTCACCCCGGTCTTCTACGTCATGATGCGCTGGCTCTCGGCCAAACTGCCCCAGAAGCCTTCCAAACCGCGCGAGTTGCCGACCACCTACGGTACGCCCGCCCATGATCCGTACGACCCCACCGACCCCGCGCCGGCCGCGCCCCAATCGGCCAGCCCGCGCCTGGGAGACGCCTGATGAACCGTAAAGCCCTTCCCCTCCTGACCGCCTCCAGCGCCGCGCTTCTTCTCGCAGCCTGCGCGGTCGGGCCGAAGGCCCCCGACGCCGCCCTTCCCCCCCAGGCGTCGGGCGCCTTCATCGGCTCCCAGAACGCCTCGGTTTCGACCGAGGCCGCCCGCGACGACTGGTGGCGGCTCTATAATGACGCCACGCTGGACGGTCTGATCCAGCAGGCGCTGACCGAGAACAATGACCTGGAGGCGGCCGCGGCCAATCTGCGCGCCGTCCGGGCCTCGCTGTCCGAAGCCCGCGCCGGGCGTCTGCCCTCGACCAATCTGAGCGCCTCGGGCCAATACGGCCGCGCCTCGGCCGATACCGTCGGCGGCAACAACGGCCAGCCGTTGAAGAATGTCGAGACCTATAGCGCCGGTCTCGACATGGCGTATGAGATCGACCTGTTCGGTCGCGTCGGCTCGGTCATCCGCGCCGCCCGCGCCGACGCCGACGCCGCTCGTGAGGCGCTGGAGATCGTCCGCATCTCGGTCGCTGCCGAAACGGCCCGGGCCTACGCCGACACCTGTTCGGCCAACGCCCAGATCGCGGTGGCGGAACGCACGATCGATCTGCAAGGCAAGACCGTCGACCTGACCCAGCGCCTGCTGGATGGCGGTTCCGGCAATGGTCTGGACGTGGCCCGCGCCCGCGCGGCGCTGGAATCCACCCGCGCCAGCCTCCCGCCCCTGCGGGCTCAGCGCGACGGCGCCCTCTATCGTCTGGCCACCCTGACCGGGCGCACCCCGGCCGAGGCCAGCGAGGCGGCGCGCGGTTGCCAGTCGCCGCCGCAGCTGTCGCAGCCGATCCCGATCGGCGACGGCGCGGCGCTTCTGGCCCGTCGTCCCGACGTGCGTCAGGCCGAGCGCAAGCTGGCGGCCGCCGCCGCCCGCGTGAACGTGGCCACCGCCAGCCTCTATCCGACCATCAGCCTGGGCGGGTCGGTCGGCACCTCGGCGCTTGAAACGAACCAACTGGGCAAGTCCACCAGCTTCAACTTCAGCGTCGGCCCACTGATCAGTTGGTCCTTCCCCAACATCGCCGTGGCCCGCGCCCGCATCAAACAGGCGGGCGCCCTGACCGACGCGGCCCTGGCGACCTTCGACCAGACCGTGCTGACGGCCTTGCAGGAAACCGAGACGGCGCTCAGCGCCTACGCCAACGAACTGGACCGTCGCACGGCCCTGACCACGGCGCGGGATCAGGCGGCGACCGCCGCCCGCCTGTCGCGCCTACGCTTCGACGCCGGCGCCGACAGTTTCCTGACGGTGCTGGATTCCGAACGGACCCTGGCCGGCGCCGACGCCGCCCTCGCCGCTTCGGAAGCTCAGGTCACCACCTACCAGATCGCCCTGTTCAAGGCGCTGGCGGGCGGCTGGGACCAGGCCCCCAACCCGGAAGCCTGATCTTCCGATCATCGCTGAAATGCAAACGCCCGGCAGGTTCGACCCCGCCGGGCGTTTTTTTGGCCGCATTCACGTTGAGTGTTGGCACAGTCCATTGATCGCCAAGGCCGACTGTCTCCCTTCCCCCTCGATGGGGGAAGGCCGGGGATGGGGGTGAGGGCGCTACCTCGAAGGTTGAACGCATGAGGCGCGGCGTCTCTCCAGCCTTTATTCGGAACAGTCTGCCTCCACCCCCACCCAACCCTCCCCCATCGAGGGGGAGGGCTTTACCCGAGGATCGGGCGCCCCGTGCGCTCGACGTCCGCTTGTCCCGCTGCAAGGCCAACCCTCTATTGGAACTATTGGAGGTCGTTTGCAGAAAATTTGTGCGCTCATGGCGTGACCCCCGCGTGAAGAATGCTCTAGGACAGGGGCGTGACCGCTCCCGCCGCGCCCTCCCCCGCCGCCGCCGAGATCGCCGCCGAGGCCTCGCCTGCGACGGCGCTGGCGCACGCGCGGCGCGTGGTGGTCAAGATCGGCTCCTCCCTGCTCATCGACCACGCGACTCGCGCCGTCGCTCGCGACTGGCTGGCCTCCCTGGCTCAGGACATCGCCGCCCTTCGCCAGCAAGGCCGCGAGGTCATCGTCGTCTCCTCCGGCGCCGTGGCCCTGGGGCGCGGACGGCTGAACACCACGCCGGGTCGGCTGCAGGACAAGCAGGCCGCCGCCGCCGTCGGCCAGACCCTGCTGATGCACGCCTGGGAAGAGGCCCTTGCCCCGCACGGCCTGATCACCGCCCAGGTCCTCTTGACCCGCGACGACACCGAACGCCGCCGCCGCTGGCTCAACGCCCGCGCCACGGTCGAAGCCCTGCTGGCCCACGGCGTCGTCCCCGTGGTCAATGAGAACGACACCGTCGCCACCGAGGAAATCCGCTACGGCGACAACGACCGGCTGGCCGCCCGCGCCGCGCAACTGGCGCGCGCCGACCTGCTGATCCTGCTGTCCGACGTCGACGGCCTCTACACCGCCGACCCGCGCCGTGATCCCGACGCCCGCCACCTGCCGCTGGTCGAGACGCTCGGCCCTGACATCCTGAGCATGGCGACCGGGGCCAATACGGCGGCCGGCGTCGGCACCGGCGGCATGGCCACCAAGCTGGCCGCGGCCCAGATCGCCCGCTCGGCCGGCTGCGCCACCGTCATCGCCTCGGGCCTGACCCTGCATCCGCTGAAGGCCGTCACCGAGGGCGCCCGCGCCACCCTGATCACCGCCCCGGCCACGCCGCTGGCCGCGTGGAAGCAGTGGATCGCCGGCAGCATGGCCCCCGGCGGCGCCCTGACGCTGGACGACGGCGCCGTGCGCGCCCTGAAGTCGGGCAAGAGCCTGCTGCCCTCGGGCATCGCCTCGGTCAGCGGCGTCTTCGAAAAGGGCGACAGCTTGCGCCTGCTCGACACCAGCGGCGCCGTCGTCGGCGTCGGTCTGGCTTCCTATCCCGCCGACGAGATCGCCCTGATCCGGGGCCGCCATTCCGACGAGATCGAAACCCTGCTGGGCTATCGCGGCCCCTCCGTCGTGATCCACCGCGACGACCTGGTGCTGGAAACCCGATGACCGACGTAGCCGCCCTCATGCTCGACATGGGCCGCCGCGCCCGCGCCGCCGCCGACGCCCTTCGCGCCACAACGCCGGACGCCCGCACCGAGGCCCTGACCCGCCTCGCCGCCGGCTTGCGCGCCGCCGAGGCCGAGATCCTGACCGCCAACGCCCGCGACATCGAAAACGCCCGCGCCTCGGGCTTGTCCGAGGCCCTGATCGACCGGCTGGCCCTGTCCCCCGCCCGCGTCGAGAGCATGGCCACAGCCGTCGAGACCATCGCCGCCCAGCCCGATCCGGTCGGCTCCGAGATGGCCCGCTGGACCCCCGCCAACGGTCTGGACATCACCCGCGTCCGCACCCCCATTGGCGTGCTGGGCGTCATCTACGAGAGCCGCCCCAACGTCACCGCCGACGCCGCCGCCCTCTGCCTGCGCTCGGGCAACGCCGCCATCCTGCGCTGCGGTTCGGACTGCCTGGAGTCCTCGCGCGCCATCGCCGCCGTGGTCGCCCGCGCCGTGACCGAGGCCGGCCTGCCCGCCGACGCGATCCAGCTGGTGCCCGTGCCTGACCGCGAGGCGGTGGGCGCCATCCTGTCTGGGCTTGAGGGGGCCATCGACCTGATCATCCCGCGCGGCGGCAAGAGCCTGGTCGCCCGCGTTCAGGCTGAAGCGAAAGCGCCCGTGCTCGGCCACCTCGAAGGCCTGTGCCACACCTATCTCGACGCCGCCGCCGACCTCGACGTCGCCCGCCGCGTCGCCGTCAACGCCAAGATGCGCCGCGTCTCGGTCTGCGGCGCCACCGAGACCCTGCTGGTCGATCGCGCGGCCGCCGAGCGCCTGCTGCCCGCCGTCGCCGCCGACCTGATCGCCGCCGGCTGCGAACTGCGCGGCGACGAAGCGACCCGCGCCCTGGTCCCCGAGGCCGCCGCAGCGACCGAGGCTGACTGGACCATCGAATACCTGGCCCCCATCCTGTCGGTGCGGGTCGTGGACGGGGTGCAGGGCGCGGTCGAGCACATTCGCCGCTACGGCTCGGGTCATACCGAGGCCATCATCACCACCGACGCCGATGCCGCCGAACGCTTCGCCAACGGGATCGACAGCGCCATCGTCCTGATCAACGCCTCGACCCAGTTCGCCGACGGCGGCGAGTTCGGCTTCGGCGGCGAGATCGGCATCTCGACCTCGAAACTGCACGCGCGCGGCCCCGTCGGCGCCGAACAGCTGACCACCTACAAGTACGTGGTGCGCGGCCAGGGCCAGACCCGGCCCTAGCCCGCGCCGTCACCCCGGCCCAGCGGCTCAGCCGCGCCGAGCCGGGACCGCCACAGACTCACCGCCAGCATCTTGGGCGGTCCCCGATAACGGCTCCGCCGTTTCCGGGATGACGCCGACCATGCGCGGGCCTCAAGCAGCCCAGAGGGCGGTAGGCCGGGAACAATGCGCCTCAAGCAGCCCAGAGGGCGGTAGGCCTGGAACAATGCGCCTCAAGCCGCCCAAAGGGCGGTAGGCCCAACAAAAAGGGCGACGCCGCAGCGCCGCCCTCTTCCGGTCTTCAGGACCCTTCCGTCAGTTGACGGGCCGACCCTCGGTATCGACCACCTGGACCTCGCCCAGGTTCAGGGCGCGGATCTTGGGCTCGATGGCGGCGCGGTCGCCGACCACGACCCAGGTCGTCGGGCCGTCGCCGACGATGGCGCGCGCAGCGACGGCGGCGGACGTGGTCGTCGTCGCCTTCACCCCGGCGGCATAGCCGTCGTAGTAGTTCTCCGGCAGGCCGAACACGACCATCTGGGTCAGGTCGCCCATCACCGAGGCGTTGGTCTCCCAGTCCCCGGCCATGCCCTGGATCAGGTTGGCCTTGACCGCGGTCAGCTCACCGTCCGTCACCGGATGCGAACCGACCACTTCGCTCAGTTCCCGCCGCAGCTCGGCCGCGCTCTCGGCGGTCTTGTCGGCCTGAACCGCCGCCGTGGCCGCGAACATGCGCGGTCCGTTGGCGGTGCGCACGCCGGCCGAGGCCCCGTAGGACCAATGCTTGTCCTCACGCAGGTTCATGTTGATCCGGCTGGTGAAGGCCCCGCCGAGCGCGGTGTTGAACGCGACCTGGGACGGCTGGGTCGCCGCGTCGAAGGCCGGCGCCAGGCGGCCCGCCATGATGATCGACTGCGGGCCGGCGCGGTCCACGATCAGCACCCGAGGCGTCGAGGGCGCGGTCGCCGTCACCGCCTGAGCCTTGACCGGCAGCGGCGTCGAGGGCGCATGCCAGCCGCCCAGGGCCCGTTCGAGCTGAGGCTTCAGCTCGGCCATGCTGATATCGCCGACGACCACCAGGGTGGCGTTGTCCGGCCGGAACCAGGCGGCGTGGAAGGCCTTGGCGTCCTGCGGCATCAGGGCGCCGACCGATTGCTCCGTGCCCGAGGTCGGTCGGCCATAGGGGCTTTGCGGCCCATAGACGTTCGCCGCCAGCACGCGGTTGGCGATGGCGCCGGGGTTGCGGTTTGACTGCTGGATGCCCGACACCTGCTGCGCCTGGGCGCGGGCGAAATCCGCCGGACGGAAGGCCGGGTTCTCGATCACGTCGGCGAACAGATCCAGCGACGGCGCCAGACGCGGCGTCAGGGCCGTCAACGACACGGAACTGTAATCGGTCGCCGAACCGGCGCCGAGCGTGGCGCCCAGCAGCTGGATCCGGTCGCTGATCTGCAGAGCGTCCAGATGGGTGGTGCCGTTGGTCATCACCGCCGGGGCCAGCTGGGCGATGCCCGCCTTGTCGGCCCCGTCCGCCGCCGAGCCGGCGTTGACGATCAGGTTCATGCTCACCGTCGGCACGCCGCCGCGCGACGCCAGAACGACCTTCAACCCGTTTGACAGAGTGGCGTGTTCGATATCGGGGAAGTCCGCCGCCGGCACGGCGCCCGGGGTCGGCACGCCCTTGGAGCGATCGACGTCCGTCGCCGCGACCGAATAGTCGGGGAAGGGCAGAACCGACAGGGCGTAGCTGCCGTCGGTCAGCCAGCGGCGACCCGCAGCGGTCAGGTCGGCGGGACGCGCCGCCAGGATGCGATCATAGCCCGCCTTCCAGGCGCCCGGATCGCCTCGATAGACTTGGCTCTTGGCCAGGATGTCGGACTTGCCGCCAAAGCCGCCGATCCGTTCCGAGCCGCGGATGACGGCCGCGCCGACATCGGTGCGGGCACGCTCCAGCTCGTCGGCCGTCGGGCCGTCGCGCAGCAGCCTGGCCATTTCCTCGTCGACGATGGCTTCGATCCGCTTCAGGTCCTGGCCGGGCTTGGCCGTGACGATGACCAGGAATTGGCTGCCAATCTCGCTGTCATTGTTGCCGGCCTGAACGCCCGTTGCGATCTGATCATCAAACACCAGCCGCTTGTAGAGGCGCGAATTGCGGCCGCGGCTCAACACCTGCCCCAGCATCCCCAGATAGTCGGCGTCAGCGGCGCCGGCCTGCGGCGTGTTCCACACCTTGTAGAGGCGCGGTTGGCCGACGCGGTCGAACATGGTCTCGCTCTGAGCGCCGGTCATCTTGGCGATCATCTGATTGGCGTGAGTGACAGGCGGGCCCGAGGGGATGTCGCCGAAATAGCGCTCGACCTTGGCCTTGGCTTCTTCGGGCGTGATGTCTCCGGCCAGAACGATGGTGGCGTTGGCCGCGCCGTAATAGTCGCGGAACCAGGCCTTGACCGTCTCCAGGTCAGCCGCGTTCAGGTCGTCCATCGAACCGATGACCGTGTGGCCGTAGGGATGGTCGGCCGGATAGGTGGCCTTGGTGATGGCGTCCCAGACGCGGCCATAGGGCTGGTTCTCGCCCTGGCGCTTCTCGTTCTGGACGACGCCGCGCTGCTCATCCAGGCGCGCCTGATCGATGGCGCCCAGCAGATGGCCCATCCGGTCGCTTTCCAGCCACAGGATCGAGTCCAGCGCCGAGGTCGGCACGTTCTGGAAATAGTTGGTGCGGTCGGTGTTGGTGGTGCCGTTCTGGTCGGTCGCGCCCAGCAGCTCCGTGCCCTTGAAGAAGTCGTTGTTGTAGTTCTCCGACCCGTTGAACATCAGGTGTTCGAACAGGTGGGCGAAGCCCGAACGGCTGACAGGCTCGTTCTTGGAGCCGACGTGGTACCAGATGTTGACCGCCACGATCGGCGCCTTGTGGTCCTCGTGGACGATCAGGGTCAGGCCGTTCGGCAGCACCATCTTGGTGAAGGGAATGTCGACGTCCGGCAGGGCCGGAAGGGCTGCCGCGGCGGCGGCCCGGTTCTGGGCGGCGGGCGCGGCGGCGGGCGCCGGAGCGGCGTGGGCGGCGGCGGCCAGAAGGCTGACGGCGGCCCCGCCCATAAGGGCTAGGCGGCGTGCGGTGATGGTCATGAAGTCCCCCGATGCGATAGCGCGATGACCGACCGTAACGTTGCTATGTCGCGGGAAACAAACCTTTCCGAAATTTAATACGCCGATCCGGTCCTGCGCGCCGGTCGGCGCGAGAATTTATGCTGCGGCGCACCCATACGAATGGTCACAAAATGCGTCATGAATACAATTCATCGCAGCTTCATGCTGATGATCAGCATTTTACAGCCTAGCTAAGAAAAATATTTGCACATCGTCCCCATGTTTCGCTTAATGAGCAGATGCAAAAAGGCGGACGATCCAACCCTGGCGGTTTCCTGATTGAACAGCGGCGGCTTGAAAAACAGCCGGCTGAACTGCGCGTAGGCACCTTCACGGAGATCACGCTCAAACCGACCGCCGACGGCGGCGCAGCCCAGGCGGCGCGCTGCACCGACTGCGGCGTCCCCTTCTGCCAGAACGCCTGCCCGCTTCAGAACTCCATCCCCGACTGGCTGGCCCTGTCGGCCGACGGCGACCTGCACGAGGCCTGGCGCGTCGCAGCATCCACCTCGACCATGCCCGAAATCTGCGGCCGCATCTGTCCGCAGGACCGGCTGTGCGAAGGCGCCTGCACCCTGCAGCAATCGGGCTGGGACGGCGTCACCATCGGCTCGGTCGAGGCCTGGCTCGGCGACACCGCCTTCCACAACGGTTGGGTCGAGCCCATCCGCCCCCTGGCCGAGCGCGGCCAGAGCGTCGCCATCGTCGGCGCCGGTCCCGCCGGCATGGCCGCCGCCGACCGCCTGCGCAGCGAAGGCTACGCCGTCACTGTCTATGACCGCCACGACCGCGCCGGCGGCCTGCTGACCTACGGCATCCCCGGCTTCAAGCTGGAGAAGCGCATCGTTCAGCGCCGCGTCGACCGCCTGATCGAGGGCGGGGTCCAGTTCATGCTCAACACCGCAGTCGGCGTCGACGTGATAATGGACGAACTGCGGTCGCGCCATGACGCGGTGCTGCTGGCCATGGGCGTCTATCAGGCCCGCGTCCTGAGCGTGCCGGGACGCGGACCTGATGACACCGTCGCCGCGCTCGCCTTCCTGATCGCCCAGAACCGCGTCGACTGCGGCGACGCCGTTGATACGTCCGCCCCCCACGCGGCCGGTCGCGACGTCGTCGTCGTCGGCGGCGGCGACACGGCCATGGACTGCGTCCGCACCGCCGTCCGTCAGGGGGCGAACAGCGTCGTCTGCCTCTATCGCCGCGACCGCGAGAACATGCCCGGCTCGGCCCGCGAGGTGCAGAACGCCGAGGAGGAAGGCGTACGCTTCGAATGGCTGGGCGCGCCCAAGGCCCTGATGTCCAAGGGCGAGGCTGTCGTCGCCGTCCGCGCCCAGCGCATGGCCCTGGCCGAGGCCGCCCCCGGCCAGCGTCGCGACATCGCTCCCGTCCCAGGCTCCGACTTCGACCTGCCCGCCGACCTGGTGATCGAGGCCCTGGGCTTCGAACCTGAAGCCTTCAGCGAACAACTCGACGCAGGTCTGGGCCTGACCAAGTGGAACACCCTGCAGGTGGCGCGCGGCGGTTTCGCCACCACCCTCCCCGGCGTGTTCGCCGCTGGGGACGCCGTGCGCGGCGCCTCCCTCGTCGTCTGGGCCGTGCGCGACGGCCAGGACGCCGCGGCCGAAATCGACCGCTACCTGCGCGCGCGCACCGAGGAGGCCGCCGCATGACCGACTGGCTGTCGCAATACGAAGAGAACCGCGACCGCCTGACCGCCGGCCACGCCTATGACCCGTCGTCGGAACGCGACGCCTGCGGCGTGGGTCTGGTCTGCGCCATCGACGGCAAGCCCCGGCGCGAGATCGTCGACATGGCCATCCAGTCGCTGAAGGCCGTGGCCCACCGCGGCGCGGTCGACGCCGACGGCCTGTCCGGCGACGGCGCCGGCATCATGATCGAACTGCCCCAGGCCTTCTTCGCGGCCCAGGTGCGCGCGGTCGGCCAGACCATGCGGTCCGGCCCCATCGCCGTCGGCCAGGTCTTCCTGCCGCGCACCGACCTGGGCGCCCAGGACCACGCCCGCGCCATCGTCGAGACCGAGGCCATCCGTTCGGGCTTCTACATCTACGGCTGGCGCCAGACGCCCATGGACCTGTCCGTGGTCGGCGTCCGCGCCGACGCCACCCGGCCCGAGATCGAGCAGATCATGCTGGCCGCGCCAGAGTCCCTCCAGAATGGAGGCATGGAGATCGAGGAACTGGAGCGCGAGCTCTTCCTGTGTCGCCGCCGCATCGAAAAGGCGGTGCAGGCGTCGGGCCTGAACGGCTTCTACCTCTGCTCCCTGTCGGCCCGCTCCATCGTCTACAAGGGCATGGTCCGCGCCGAGCTGCTGGGCCAGCTGTATCACGACCTGAACGACCCCACGGTCGTCGCCGGCTACGCCGTCTTCCACCAGCGCTACTCGACCAACACCTTCCCCGAATGGAAGCTCGCCCAGCCCTTCCGCATGCTGGCCCACAACGGCGAGATCAACACGCTTCAGGGCAACCTGAACTGGATGCGCAGCCACGAAATCCGCATGGCGGCCTCGGCCTTCGGCGACCGCGACCACGAGGTCAAGCCGGTGATCCAGCCGGGCGGTTCGGACTCGGCGGCGCTGGACAATGTCTTCGAGGTTCTGGTCCGCGCCGGGCGCCCCGCCCCCCTGGCCAAGGCCCTGCTGACGCCCGAGGCCTGGTCCTCGGACGACGTGGTGATGAAGCCCGAGCACCGCGCCCTCTACGCCTATTGCAACGCCGTGATGGAGCCGTGGGACGGCCCCGCCGCCCTGTGCGCCGTCGATGGCCGCTGGGTCGTGGCCGGCAAGGACCGCAACGGCCTGCGTCCCCTGCGCGCCGTCGAGACCGTGGACGGCCTGCTGCTGGCCGGTTCGGAGGCCGGTCTGGTCCCCCTGCCCGAGGGCCGGGTCAAGCGCCGCCTGCACATCGGCCCCGGCAAGCTGATCGCCGTCGATCTGAAGCACGGCCGCCTCTACGACGAGCATGAGGCCGTCGACGCGTTGGCCGCCGCCCAGCCCTATTCGGACTGGCTGGACAACATGGTCGACCTGGAGCCGATCATCGGCCCCGGACCGGAACCGCGCGCCGCTGTCGGCGAGGCCCTGATCCGCCGCCAGATCGCCGCCGGTTTCAGCCGCGAGGACCTGGACCTGCTGCTGGACGCCCTGGTCCGCGACGGCAAGGAGGCGGTCGGCTCCATGGGCGACGACGCCCCGCCCGCCGTCCTGTCCAGCCTGCCCCGCCCCCTGGCCCACTACTTCCGCCAGAACTTCAGCCAGGTCACCAACCCGCCCATCGACCCCCTGCGCGAAGCCGGGGCCATGAGCCTGAAGACCCGCTTCAAGAACCTGGGCAACATCCTGGCCCAGGACGAGGCCCAGACCGAGGTCTTCGTGCTGGATAGTCCGGTCCTGACCACCGGCATGTATCAGCGTCTGCTGGGCGTGGTCGCCGACGGCTCGACCACGGTGATCGACTGCACCTATCCGGTCCCGGCTGAAGGCGACCGCTCCGGCGCTGGCCTGCGTCAGGCCCTGGACCGCATCCGCGACGAGGCCGAGGCCGCCGCCCGCGAAGGCGCCACCCTGATCGTCCTGACCGACGAGCACGCCTCGGCCGAGCGTCTGGCCGCGCCGATGATCCTGGCCACCGCCGGGACCCACGGCCGCCTGATCGCGGCGGGCCTGCGCACCTATTGCTCGCTGGTCGTGCGGTCCGCCGAGACCCTGGACCCGCACGCCTTCGCCGTTCTGGTCGGGGTCGGGGCCACTGCCGTCAATCCGTGGCTGGCGCAGGAGCTGTTCCAGGAGCGGCTGGATCGCGGCGCCTATCCGGGCCTGACGCTTCACGACGCCTGCCTCAACTACAAGCACGGCATCGAGGCCGGCCTGCTGAAGGTGCTGGCGCGCAAGGGCATCAGCGTCATCTCCGCCTATCGCGGCGGCTGCGAGTTCGAGGTCCTGGGCCTGTCGCGGGCCCTGGCCGCCGAGTTCTTCCCCGGCGCCCCGTCGCGCATCTCCGGCATCGGTCTGGCCGGTCTGGAGCAGGCGGCGCTCAAGCGTCACACCGTGGCCTTCGGCGCGGCGGTCCCCTCCCCGTCGATGGGCGGCTTCTTCCGCATCCGTGCGGGCGGCGAGGCCCACGCCCACGACGCCAAAACCATCCACCTGCTGCAGGACGCGGTGAACCGCGGCAACTTCAAGCGCTTCAAGCAATATTCCGCCGCCGTGCGCGAGCAGGCCGATCTGGCCCTGCGCGACCTGCTGGACTTCAAGGAAGGCCTGACCCCGGTCCAGCTGCACGAGGTCGAAAGCGTCTCGGACATCCGCCGTCGCTTCCTGTCCCAGGCCATGTCCCTGGGCGCCCTGTCGCCTGAGGCCCATGAGACCCTGAACATCGCCATGAACCGGATGGGCGCGCGCGCCGTCTCCGGCGAGGGCGGCGAGGACCCGGCGCGCTATGTCCCGCGTCCGAACGGCGACAACGCCAACTCGGCGGTCAAGCAGGTGGCCTCGGGCCGCTTCGGCGTCACCGCCGAATACCTGAACCAGTGCCGCGAGATCGAGATCAAGGTGGCGCAAGGCGCCAAGCCCGGCGAGGGCGGCCAGCTGCCCGGCTTCAAGGTCACCGAGTTCATCGGCCGGATGCGTCACGCCGTTCCCGGTACGACCCTGATCAGCCCGCCACCACACCACGACATCTATTCGATCGAGGATCTGGCCCAGCTGATCTACGACCTGAAGGCGATCAATCCTGACGCCAAGGTCACGGTCAAACTGGTCTCCGCCACCGGCATCGGCGCCATTGCGTCAGGGGTGGCCAAGGCCAAGGCCGACGCCATCCTGATCGCCGGCCACAACGGCGGCACGGGCGCCTCGCCCCAGACCTCGGTCAAGCACGCGGGCATGCCGTGGGAGATCGGCCTGGCCGAGGCGCATCAGGTCCTCAGCCTGAACCACCTGCGCTCCTCGGTCAGCCTGCGCGCCGACGGCGGCATCCGCACCGGTCGCGACGTGGTCATGGCCGCCCTGCTGGGGGCCGAGGAATACGGCATCGGCACCTCGGGCCTGATCGCCATGGGCTGTCTGATGGTGCGCCAGTGCCACTCCAACACCTGCCCCGTCGGCGTCTGCTCGCAGGATGAACGCCTGCGCGCCAAGTTCACCGGCACGCCGGAGAAAGTGGTCAACCTCTTCACCTTCATCGCCGAGGAGGTCCGCGAAATCCTGGCCTCCATCGGCGCCCGCACCATCGATGAAATTGTCGGCCGCACCGACCTGCTGCGCCAGACGCGGCGCGGCGGCTCGCATCTGGACGACCTCGATCTGAATCCCCTGCTGATGAAGGTCGACGTCGACCGTCCCGGCCGCTGGGCCGACAAGGCGCGCCGTCCGGTGCCGGACAGCATCGACGCCCAGGTGCTGAAGGACGCCGCCCCCTTCCTGGAATGCGGCCAGACGCTGGAACTGTCCTATCCGTTGAACAACACCCAGCGCACCGCCGGCGCCGGGGTCTCCTCGGCCATTGTCCGCCGCTTCGGCCCGGAGGGTCCGCAGGGCCGTCTGACGCTGAAGCTGGAAGGCATCGCCGGTCAGAGCTTCGGCGCCTTCGGGGCCAAGGGGCTGATCCTCGACGTCACCGGCGAGGTCAACGACTATGTCGGCAAGGGCCTGTCGGGGGCCGACATCCATGTCCGTCCCTATGAGTGGCGCGCCGACCAGCAGGTCTGCGGCAACACCACCCTCTATGGCGCCACCTCGGGCCGACTGTTCGTGGCGGGCGCGGCGGGCGAGCGCTTCGCGGTCCGCAACTCCGGCGCCGAGGCCGTGGTCGAGGGCCTGGGCGCGCACGGCTGCGAATACATGACCGGCGGTCGCGTCGTCGTCCTGGGCGCGGTCGGCTGGAACCTGGCGGCGGGCATGAGCGGCGGCGAGTTGTTCGTGCTGGACGTCGAGGGCCGCGCCGCCCAGGCGCTGAACGGCGACCTGGCCGGCATCGGTCGCATCGACGCCGAAGCCGAAGCCCGCCTGAAGGCCCTGATCGGAGCCCACGCCGCCGCCACCGCCTCGCCTCTGGCCCGCCGCATCCTCAGCGACTGGCCGACGTTCGCGCCCCGGTTCGTCCGCATCGCGCCGAAAACCGTTCTGGCCGCCGAGACCGCCGACACCGACGTCAGGCTGGCCCAACCGGCCTGACGTCGCCTTCCCTCCCGCCGCGCCTTCTCTCCCGGACCGCCACGGCCCCTAGAGCGGGAACGGCGGCGCGGGGGTGAAGCCTTCGTCGCCCAGCCGCGTTCAGGCTGGATGGCGGCACGCGGCGAACTCGACACCTATCAGGCCAAGCGGAATTTCGGCGCCACGCCGGAGCCCAAAGGCCGCAAGGCCAAGGCGCGCGCGACGGGCCTGCGCTATCTGATCCAGCGCCACGCCGCGTCGCGCCTGCACTATGACTTTCGCATCGAGCACGACGGGGTGCTCAAGTCCTGGGCCGTGACCAAGGCCCCGTCGCGCGACCCCCACGTCAAACGGCTGGCGGTCGAGGTCGAGGACCATCCCCTCGACTACGGCGGCTTCGAAGGGACCATCCCTGCCGGCAACTACGGCGCCGGCACGGTGCAGATGTGGGACGTCGGCGAGTGGACGCCCCAGGATGAAGACCTGGACGCCGCCTTCGCCAAGGGCGTCGTCAAACTGACCCTCGACGGCGAACGGCTGAAGGGCGGCTGGGCCCTGATCCGGCTCAAATCGGATCGCGGCAAACCCTCCAAACGACCCAACTGGCTGCTGGTCAAGGAGAAGGACGCCTATGCCGTCGAAGGCGAAGGCGACGCCCTGGCCGAGATCGACGCCTCGATCACCACCGGCCGCAGCCTGGCCGAGATCGCCGAAGGGAAGACGCAATGGACCTCGTCCAAGGCCACCGGCCGCAAGGCCCCGCCCCAGCCGAAGGCGAGCACGGCCCTGGCGTCGAAGGCCGGAAAGCCCCACTCCTTCGTACCGATCCAGTTCGCCAAGGTGGTCGATCACCCGCCGCCGGGTCCGGGCTGGGTGCATGAGATCAAGTTCGACGGCTATCGCATCCAGATCTCGGTCGGCGGCGGTCAGGCGGTGCTGCGCACCCGCAACGGCCTGGACTGGACCGACCGCTTTCCCGTGCTGGCGAAACAGGCGGCGACCTGGCCAGACGGCGTCCTCGACGGAGAGCTGTGCGCGCTGGACGCCGACCACATGCCCCATTTCTCGGCGCTGCAGGCCGCGATCTCGGAGGGAAAGACCGACGACCTGGTCTATTTCGCCTTCGATCTTCTGTTCGAGGGCGACGAGGACTTGAGGGGCAAGGCCCTGTCGCACCGCAAGGCGCGGCTGCAGGCCTATGTCGACCGGGTCGGCAAGGCCGGGCCGAGCCTGAGATACGTCGAGCATTTCGCCTCGTCCGGCGAGGCGGTGCTGCTGAGCGCCTGCAAGATGGATCTGGAAGGGGTCATCTCCAAGAAGCTCGACGCGCCCTACCGCGCGGGCCGCAGCGCGACCTGGCTGAAGTCGAAATGCCGGGGTCGGGACGAGGTGGTGATCGGCGGCTGGTCGTCCGAAGGCGGCGCCCGGCTGCGCTCTCTGCTGGTCGGGGTTCAGGCCGAGGGCGGGCTGCGCTACATGGGCCGGGTCGGCACGGGCTTCTCCGCCGTGCTGACCAAGACCCTGCTGCCGGCGCTGAAGGCGGCGGCGGCGACCACGAGCCCCTTCGCGGGCAAGGACGCGCCCGCGGGCGGCAAGGACATCCACTGGCTGACCCCGACCCTGGTGGCCGAGATCGAACACGCCGGGATGACCGAAAGCGGCTCGGTGCGGCAGGCGGCCTACAAGGGCCTGCGCGAGGACAAGCCGGCCGACGAGGTCACGGCCGAGCCCCAGCCGCCCGCCTCGGCGCCGGCGGCCCGGGGCGCGCCCGTGGCGCCGGGCGCCAAGGCCAGGCTGATCGTGGCGGGGGTGACCATTTCGAACCCCGACAAGGTGCTGTGGCCCGCCCATGACGGCGCGCCGCCGATCACCAAGAGCGAACTGGCGCACTACTATGAGATGGCCGCCGACCGCATCCTGCCCCACGTCGCGGACCGGCCGGTGTCGATCATCCGCGCGCCGAACGGGATCGAAGGCGAGCGCTTCTTCCAGCGTCACGCCATGCCGGGCCACAATCCGCGCCTGAAGCTGATCGACGTGAAGGAGCGCCAGCCCTACGTCGGCGTGACCGACGTCGGCGGCCTGGTGGCCATCGGCCAGTCCGGCGGACTGGAGCTGCACCCCTGGGGCTGCAAGCCGGGCGATCCGGAGACGCCCGACCAGATCACCTTCGACCTCGATCCGGACGAGGGGCTCGACTTCGACGACGTGGTCGCCGCCGCCACCCTGCTGAAGCCCCGGCTGGAGGCCCTGGGCCTGACGCCCTTCGTCAAGACCACCGGCGGCAAGGGCCTGCACGTCGTCGTCCCGATCAAGGCCGACGCCCGCAGCCGGGTCGACTGGGGTCAGGCCAAGGCCTTCGCCAAGGGCGTGTCCGAAGCGATGAAGGCCGACCATCCCGACCGCTTCACCACCACCCTGGCCAAGAAGGCGCGCGGCGGAAAGATCTTCCTCGACTATCTGCGCAACGATCGCATGGCCACCGCCGTCGCGCCCTGGTCGCCCCGAGCGCGACCGGGGGCGGGGATCGCCTTCCCCCTGTCGTGGGATCAGGTGGAGCCGGGGCTCGACCCTAGGGCCTTCACCCTGGCGACCGCCGCGGACCTGTTGAAACAGCCCGACCCGTGGGCGGATTTCCACAAGGCCGCCGCGGCGCTGAAGCCGGCCATGAAGCAACTGGGCCTCTAACGTCGAACGGCGGATCGGCCTATGGCTGGCTGGAAACGGAGACAAAGATCATGGCGGGCCTCAAGGACAAGCGCGGCTTCATCGACAAGGATCGGATCGACCTGTCCGAGCGTCAGGCCGTCGAATACTGGATGAAGCGCTGGGGCGTGACCCGCGACCAGATCACGGCCGCCCACCGCAAGGTCGGCCGCATGACCAAGGATATCGCCGCCGAACTGGGCAAGAAGCGCTGATCTCATCAATGCGCCAGGCCCTTCTGATCATCGACGTCCAGCCCAGCTTCAGCCCGCCGAAATGGCTGATCGAGGGGATCAACCGGCTGATCGGGACCATGCCCTCGGTCGCCACGGTCGAGCGCCACGACGAGGCTGTCACCCCCTTCCAGCGCCAGCTCGGCTGGGCCCCCGGCCCCGACGACGACAGCCTCATCAACGCCGACGTGATCCATGTGAAGCACGGCTATGCGCCGACGCCCGAGACGGTGGCGCATCTGAAGGCGCTGAACCCGGAGCGGGTGCTGGTCTGCGGCATCCAGACCGACACCTGCGTCCTGGCCGCCGGTTTCGCCCTGTTCGACGCGGGGCTGACCCCCACCCTGATCAGCGACCTGACCGTCGGCTCGTCGCTGGACCGGTCGGGCGAACTGGGCGCCCGGCTGTGGCGCCACCACTTCAGGCATGTGGTCAGCAGCCAGGATCTCTAGCCCGCCTTCTTCTTCGGCGGCGCCTTCTTCGCGGCCGGCTTGGCCGAGGTCGAGTTCGAGGGCGTCCCCTTCAGACTGGCCTTCAGCGCCGCCATCAGGTCGATGACGTTGGTGTCGTCCGGCTCGGGCGCGGCGACCACGCCCTTGCCGCCCTTGGCCTTGGCGGCGATCATCTCGCGCAGGGCCTCGTCGTAGCGGTCGTGGAAGCGGGTCGGATCGAAGCCCGCCTCCTTCTGGCCGATGATGCGGGCGGCGATCTCGACCATGTCGGGATCGGCCTTCACCTCAGGGATGTCGTCGAAGAAGTCGTCGGCGGCGCGCACCTCGTCGTGGGCGCGAAGGGTGTAGGCGACCAGCCCCCTGCCGTGGACCTCCAGCGCCAGTTGCCGCTCCTTGCCGCGCAGGACCAACTGGCCCAGGGCGACCTTGCCCGCCGCCTTCATCGCCTCGCGGATCACGGCGAAGGCTTCGACCCCGACGCCTTTTTCCGGCACGACATAGAAGGGATCGTCCCAGTACAGACGGTCGATATCCGCCTCGTCGACGAACTGGTCGATGGCGATGGTGCGCGTGCTTTCCAGCCTCACCTTGTCGAAGTCGGCCTCGTCGAACAGGACGTATTCGTCCTTCGACACCTCATAACCCTTGACCAGATCGGACCGCTCGACCGGCCCCGTGTCCGGGTCCGTCGTCACCATGCGGATGCGGTTGTTGGTGGCCGGATTGATCAGGTGAAAGCGCACGTCGCTGGCGCTGGTCGTGGCGGTGTAGAGGGCGACCGGACAGGTCACCAAAGACAGTTTCAGATGTCCCTGCCAGGTCGGTCGCGCGGCCATGACTTCGTCCTCCAGCCTGCAGAACGTCCGCCCCGCGGCTTCGTTCAGCCTCTATCGCTCGCCAAGGAACCGCGTAATCATCATCGCATGAGCTTCCTGCGCCGCCTGTTCCGCCTGCACTCCGCCCTCATGCTGGCGTTGATCGTGGTCGTGGCGGGCGTGCTGCTGTCGCCCGCGCGCTGGGACTGGCCGTTGCAGGTCGCCGCCGGCTGGGACGCCGGGGCTCTGGCCTTTCTGAGCCTGACCCTGCTCCGCATCAGACGCACTCGTTCGATCGAGGCCATCCGCGCCCGCGCCGCGCGGATGGATCAGGCGGGCGCCGCCGTCCTGCCGCTCAGCCTGCTGGCCGCCGCCGCCAGCGTGGCCGTGGTGGTGGTCGAGGCGACGGGCCGCTCGACGCATCCGTCGCTCAGCGCCGCCCTCTTCTCGATGTCGACCATCGTCGTGTCCTGGCTGTTCGTTCAGGTCATCTTCGCCCTGCATTACGCCCACGAATTCTACGGTCCGGCCGAGGCCGACCGCAGCGACCGGGGCGGGTTGATGTTCCCTGGCGACGAACTGCCCGACTACTGGGACTTCCTGCATTTCGCCCTCGTCATCGGCGTCGCCGCCCAGACCGCCGACATCCAAATCTCCGGCAAGCGCCAGCGTCGGATCGCCACCCTGCACAGCCTGATGGCCTTCCTGTTCAACACGGTGATCGTGGCCCTGGCGGTCAATCTGGCGGTCAACCTGCTCTAGAGCGAAATCGGTTTGGACGCGATCGCGTCCAAACTCAGATATTTGCTCCAGCATCATGCCTGGAGCTTGATTCACCCGACCCGGCTCTAGGGTTTCCGGCTCATCGCCTTGACTTGGCCGTTATTGAGGCCCATCTGCGCTGCATCGCACCATGCGATGGCCGGCTTCCTGCAACGCGTGTGGGTCTTCCTCTGCGAAGACCTGATTGCAGACGCAGCTGGCAAGACCTCAGAGTCATTACGTCGTCCGGACACGCGGGGCGGCGCCCCGATCCACCCCGACGGCTTCATTCCGAAGCTCTATCGGGATTGGCGAGGCGTCTCTCCTAGCGTGCGTCGAGTCGAGAAGGCGGAGCCTTCCGACCGCACGCATCAGGAATGCGCTTCGCCGCAAGCGAAAGACGCTCCGTGAGCAATATCACTTTTGAATCCATGGGCCTGAACAAGGCCCTCCTCCAGGCGCTGGCTTCGACCGGCTATGAAAAGCCGACGCCGATCCAGGCCAAGGCCATCCCTGACGTCATGCTGGGCAAGGACCTGCTGGGCATCGCCCAGACCGGCACCGGCAAGACCGCGGCCTTCGCCCTGCCGATCCTGCATCGCCTGGCCGAGAACCGCATCGCGCCCAAGCCGCGCACCACGCGCTGCCTGATCCTGTCGCCCACCCGTGAACTGGCCAGCCAGATCGCCGACAGCTTCAAGCAGTACGGCGCCCACCTGGGCTTCCGCGTCGCCGTCATCTTCGGCGGCGTGAAGTACGGCCCGCAGGAACGCGCGCTGCAACAGGGCCTCGACATCCTGGTCGCCGCCCCCGGCCGCCTGCTGGACCACCTGCAGCAGAAGACGCTGGACCTGTCGTCGACGGAAATCTTCGTCCTCGACGAAGCCGACCAGATGCTGGACCTCGGCTTCATCAAGCCCATCCGTCAGATCGTCAGCCGCATCCCGGCCAAGCGCCAGAACCTGTTCTTCTCGGCCACCATGCCGTCGGAGATCGGCAAGCTGGCCGGCGAGCTGCTGAAGGATCCGGTCAAGGTCCAGGTCACGCCTCAGGCCACCACGGTCGAGCGCATCAAGCAGTCGGTCGTCCACATCGAGCAAGGCCGCAAGCGCGCCCTGCTGACCGAACTCTTCTCTGACCCCGCCTATACGCGCTGCCTGGTCTTCACCAAGACCAAGCACGGCGCCGACAAGGTCGCGGCCTATCTGGAAGCCGGCGGCGTCGAAGCCGGCGCCATCCACGGCAACAAGAGCCAGTCGCAACGCGAACGCGCTCTGGAAGCCTTCAAACAGGGCAAGCTGCGCGTCCTGGTCGCCACCGACATCGCCGCCCGCGGCATCGACGTGGACAAGGTCACCCACGTGGTGAACTTCGAGCTGCCCTTCGTGCCGGAAGCCTACGTCCACCGCATCGGCCGTACGGCCCGCGCGGGCGCCGACGGCACGGCCATCAGCTTCGTCGCCGGCGACGAGATGAAGCTGCTCAAGGACATCGAAAAGGTCACGCGTCAGAAGATCCCGGCCATCGACCGCCGCAACGACAAGGCCCTGGGCATGCTCGACGCCTCGATCATGGCCGCCGGCGTCAAGCAGAAGGCCACCCTGCCCGACCGTGAAGAGCGCGGCGGACGTGGCGGCGGCGAAGGCCGTGGCCAGAACCGCAGCCGCAACCCGCGTCGCGACGGCGTCAAGCCGGAGGGCGGCGGTCAGCCGCATCGTCAGCGCAAGCCGGGACCGGGCCGCGACCGCACCCACCACGCCGAGCGTCCGGCCGCGACCTATGATCCGATGGCCGGCGAACGTCCGAAATCGTCGCCCCGCGCGGCGCCTTCGGCCGAGCCCAAGCCCGTCGGTGAAATGCCGCGTCGTCCGCGCAGCCGCCGCCCGTCGAACGGCGGCAAGGGCTACTCACAAAGCTGATCCCGCGGATCAGCGACAAGACTGAAGCGCCGGGCTCTCCTCGAGAGCCCGGCGTTTTTCATTTCGGCCGCCTTCGCTCTCTTTCCTCCCCACTCTGTGGGAAGGGGGACCGCGTAGCGGTGGAGGGGCCGCCCTCAACCGACGAGACGCCCCTCCGCCACGGCGCTATCGCGCCACCTCTCCACGGAATCGGACGAAAGCCCCGCCATCCCCTGCGAACCTCGCATCGCCCCTTCCACAAAAACAACGCCCTAGGCTCGTTCAGACCGCTTTGCTCGCCGAGGTCCATCTCGCGCCTAGACTTCGCGCATGACCGCCCAGACCTCCCGCCCCAGAGACTTCTCCGCCCAGGCCGGCCCTCCCGCCGCCCCGGATTGCACCAATTGCACTGTTTTTTTTGCGGCGCCGTGCAATCCCGCCCACGAAAAACGGCGGCTCCCGCGAGGAAGCCGCCGTTTCCATGTCAGCCGCGTCGCGGGATCAGAAGGCCCAGCGCGCGCCCACCGAGGCGACCACGGCCGAACCCTTGGCGCCGCCGCGCAGGTGCGAGGTCGTCGCCGCCGGCGTGCCTGCATAGAAGGTGCGGTCGTCGAAGATCTGGCTGTCGCTGAAGGCGATATAGGTCAGGCCGGCGTCGACTTTCAGGCCGTCACGCACCTCGGCGGTGCCGCCCGCCGAGAACAGCCAACGGTTGGCGTCCGGGATACGGGCCGTGCGCAGACTGTCGCGGGTCGGGGTCGGATCATAGCCGACGCCCGCGCGCAGGGTGACCTTGTCGTTCAGGGCGTAGTCGGCCCCGATCGCGCCCGTGGTCACATCCTTGTAGTTCTGCGGGATCGAGTCGCCGCCGCCCGGAAAGGCGACGTCGATGGACTGGAACTCGCTCCAGCCGATGCGGTTGACCTGGGCGTTCAGGGTCAACTTGTCGCTGACGGCATAGCGCACCGAGGCCGAGGCGAACCACGGCGTGGTGAAGCTGGCCGTCCCCCGGGTGGCGACGTTGGCGCCCGCCAGCGGACCCAGCAGGCCCGAAATGACGACGTCGCCGTCCAGTTCGTGCTTGATCTTCGACCGATAGCTCAGACCGAAATCCCACGGCCCCTTGTGGGCTTGGGCGCCGACGTTCCAGCCATAGTCCCAGCCGTCGCCTTCCAGAGAATTGGCGCCGTCCGGCAGCAGGGGCGACAGGTTGGGCAGGGCCGAGGTCAGCTTGGCCTTGACGTGCTGGGCGTTGAAACCGGCGCCGACGTCCAGCCAGTCCGTGACCTGCATCGCCGCCGTCAGCCCCGCGTCCACCGTGCGCAACTTCGACGTCAGGGCGTCGTAGCGAGCGAAGGAGGCGGCATTGTACTTGGTGGTGAAATTGTAGGGCGCGGCCAGGGCGAAGGCGACGGCGAACCGGTCGCCGATCGGGGTCGCGATGGCGAAATTCGGCGCCAGGCCGCTCTCGATCGGGTCGATGTTGTGGCCCAGCCCCTGCACCGGCAAGGTGGTTCCGCCCGGATAGGTGATGGTCGAACCGGCGTTGTCGACGGTCGAGTCGATCTTGAGCCCATGGGCGCCGACATAGAGTTCTCGGCCGCTGCGGGCGATGGCGGCGGGGTTCCACCACAGGGAGGCGACGCCGCGATCAGCGGCTTCGCCGGAATAGGCCCGACCGGCGCCCCGCACCGACTGTTCCTGCAGATAGAAGGAGCCGGCCAAGGCCGGGGCGGCGACGCCGGCCATCAGGACCGAGGTCAGGGTCAGGCCGCCAAGGCGGCCGATCGTCCTGGGAGTCATTTCTGTTCACCTATTGCGCCAGCCCGTCGTCCATGCGGCGAGCCGTTGTCGGGGAGGGACGCAAGCTTAGCGTTCACGTCGAGAAAGCGTTGCATGCGTGGCCCCTGTCGGACCGCAAATCGGCAAAAGCGTGGCGGCGAAATCGCACAACTTCAAACCTTTGAGAGATTAGGCTACGGCAATTTCAATACCTAAAGAACGAAGTTCTTGAGAAAAATCGTGTGCCGCAGCGTCAACTTCCGCCACATCGCGACCACGGATCACCAGTTGGGTCCCGACCTCCCCGTCGGTCCCGAGGCCGAACGGATAGCTGCCGAACGAGAGGTCCGGCCGGGCGTCGGCGGCGGCCCTCAGAACATCGGCGATCGCGCCTTCGCCCACGCCGACGACGCGGATCGTGCGGGCGTGAACCACCGCCCCGGTGCGCAGGCGGGGCGCCACGTCCTGCAGCATGGCCGTCATGATCTTGGGCACGCCGGCCATGACGAAGACGTTGCCGATCTGGAAGCCCGGCGCGTCGGTGACCGGATTGGCGATCAGCGTCCCGCCTTCGGGAATGCGGGCCATGCGCCGCCGCGCGGCGTTAAACTCGCCCGGGCCGTAGCGCCGTTCCAGGATCGCCAGCGCCTCGGGATGCTCCCGCACCGCCACGCCGAAGGCCGCCCCCACGGCGTCCGCCGTGATGTCGTCGTGCGTCGGCCCGATGCCGCCCGTGGTGAAGACATAGTCATGGGTCGCGCGCAGGGCGTTCAGCGCCCCGACGATCCGGTCCTGCCGGTCGCCAACCGTACGCGCCTCCTCCAGGTCGATCCCCAGCGCCGCCAGGAAGCGGGCGAGGGTGTTGAGGTTCACGTCCTGGGTCCGGCCGGACAGGATTTCGTCGCCGATGATCAGGACCGCAGCGGTGGGGGCGGATTGAGCGGTCATCGGCTTCAGATAGGCGCCGCCTGCCCCCGCGTCATCGCCGCCGCCTGACGGGGTTGAGCTTTTGTGCTAGGCTCGCCATCTGACTCTCAAAGCCACAGCGCCACTCCCCCAGCGTCGGCGCGCCCGAAAGTAGATCATGTACGAGACTCCCGACCTGGATAACGACGCCTTCGTCCGCAGCCACGAGATTCGCATCCACGACGCGGAGGCCTTCGAGGGCATGCGCAAGGCCGGCCGCCTGGTGGCCGAGGCGCTGGACATGATCGGCGAGCACGTGAAGCCGGGCGTCACCACCGGCGAACTGGACGATCTGGTGCGCGAGTTCACGCTGGAACGCGGCGGCGTGCCCGCCTGCCTCGGCTACAAGGGCTACACCCGGACGGTCTGCACCTCGATCAACCACGTCGTCTGCCACGGCATTCCCGGCGACAAGGTTCTGAAGGACGGCGACATCGTCAACATCGACCACACCGTCATCGTCGACGGCTGGCACGGCGACAGCAGCCGCATGTATCCGGTGGGCGAGATCAACGCCCGCTCCAAGAAGCTGATCGACGTCACCTATGACGCCCTGGAACTGGGCCTGGCCCAGGTCAAGCCGGGCGCCACCTTCGGCGATATCGGCTACGCCATCCAGAAATTCGTCGAGGCCCAGCGCATGAGCGTGGTCCGCGACTTCTGCGGCCACGGCATCGGCCGCATCTTCCACGACAGCCCCAATGTCCTGCACTACGGCCGTCGCGGCGAGGGGGCCGTGCTCAAGCCGGGCATGTTCTTCACCGTCGAGCCGATGGTGAACCTGGGCAAGCCGGCGGTGAAGGTCCTGTCCGACGGCTGGACCGCCGTGACCCGCGACAAGTCGCTATCGGCCCAGTGCGAACACACCATCGGGGTGACGGAAGACGGACTGGAAATCTTCTCCGCCTCGCCGAAGGGCCTGTTCCGCCCGAAATTCTGAGTTAGTCTCCCCTTCGGGGGAGGCTGATGCTCGATCAACCGCCGGAAGAACCAAAGTCGAAACCGCACCACGCCGGTCATCGCGAACGGCTGCGCGAACGCGCGCGCGGCGCGGGCCTCCACCACCTGCCCGACTATGAACTGCTGGAGCTCTTCCTGTTCCGCAGCCAGCCGCAGGGCGACGTCAAACCGATCGCCAAGGCCCTGCTGACCCGCTTCGGATCGTTGGCCGCCGTCCTGGCCGCCTCGGTCGAGGACCTGATGACCGTCCGCACCGAGGACACGCGCGGTCGTTCCAAGGGGGTCGGCGCCGAGACCGCCCTGGACCTGGCTGCCCTGCACGAGGTCTCGCGCCGCGTGACCAAGGAAGAGGCCAACAAGCGCACCGTCATCTCGTCGTGGACGGCGCTGCTGGCCTATGTCCGGCTGTCGCTGCAGCACGAACCGCGCGAACAGTTCCGCGTCCTCTACCTCGACAAGAAGAACCAGTTGATCCTCGACGAGATCCAGAACCGGGGCACGGTGGACCACGCCCCCGTCTATCCACGCGAAGTGGTCCGCCGGGCGCTGGAGTTGTCGGCCAGCGCCATGATCATCGTCCACAACCACCCCTCGGGCGACCCGACCCCCAGCCGCGCCGACATCGACATGACCCAACAGGTGGTCGAGGCCGCCCGCTCCCTGTCCGTCCAGGTGCACGACCACCTCATCGTCGGCCGCGAAGGCGTGGCCAGTTTCAAGCAATTGGGTTTGATGTGACCATCCTGACCACCGACCGCCTGACCCTGAGCCCCGTCGCCGCCAGCGACATGGACGACCTGGTCGCCCTGTGGGCCGACGAGGCCTTCACCCGCCACATCATGGGGCGCGGCCTGTCCGAGGAAGAGGTCTGGTTCCGCTGCCTGCGGGACCTCGGCCACTGGCAGGCCAAGGGTTACGGCAACTGGTCGATCCGCGAGACGGCGACGCAGGCCTATGTCGGCAGCGTCGGCGTTCTGGACTACCGCCGCGAGATGGATCCGCCGTTCGACGCGCCGGAACTGGGCTGGGGCGTCGCCCCTGCCTTCCAGGGCCAGGGCCTGGCGCAGGAAGCCTTGCAGGCCGCCCTGGTCTGGACCGACGCCTATCGGCTGGAGCCGCGCACCGTCTGCATGATTTCGCCCGACAATACGCCGTCGGTGAAGCTGGCCCAGCGGGCCGGCTATCGCCCCTACGCCGAGGCCGACTACAAGGGCTCGACCGTCACCCTGTTCGAACGCCCGCGCACGGTCGCGGGCTGACAGACCCGGCGCCCCTCATTAAGGTTTACCGTTCAGACTTGTCCCGCGTGTTTCGAGAGTAGCCCCCCATGCCCATGTCCGCCGACGTCCTGCGCGCCCATCTGGTCGAGGCCTTTCCCGATGCGGACATCGCCATCGAGGATCTGGCCGGCGACGGCGATCACTATCGCGCCCGGATCGTCTCGACAGCCTTCAAGGGCCTGCCGCGCGTGCGCCAGCACCAGTTGGTCTACGGCGCCCTGAAAGGGCAGATGGGCGGTGAACTGCACGCCCTGGCCCTGGAGACCTCGGCCCCGGCCGAGGTGGACTGACCGATGCGCTATCGCCCGTTCGGCTCCTCCGGCGCAGCGGTCTCAGGCCTGACCCTAAGCTTAGGCGTGGACGCGCTCGCGCGTGGTCCGGCCGCCCTCAAGGAACTGATCTTCACCGCGCTGGAAGCCGGAGTGAACAGCTACCACCTCGAGAACGCCGACCCGGCGCTGGCCGAGATCGTCGGCGAGGCCCTGGGCCATGTCGAGCGGCGGCTGGTCTGCGTGAGCATGACCCTGGGCGTCGGCGACGGCCGCCGGCAGGGCTTCCGCGACTTCTCCGCCGAGGCGCTGAGCCGTTCCTTCGACCAGGCGCTGCACGCCTCGGGCCTGGACTGGTTCGATCTGGCCGTGCTGGACCAACCCGCCGACGACGAACTGCCCCAGGCCTCGCTGATCGCCCTCAAGGCCCTGCGCAAGGCGGGTCAGGTGCGGCTGCTGGGGGTGTCGGGCGACGACCCGGTGATGGACATCTATGTCTCGACCGGGGCGTTCGACGTCCTGTTCACGCCGTTCCACGCCAATGTCGAATGGCGCATCCGCTCGCGGATGCGGGCCGCGCGCGAACGCGACATGGCCATCTTCACCTACGACTACTTCCCCGAAAGCCTGTCGACAGAGCGCAAGGCCGCCGGCGCGGGCGCGGCCCCCAAGAAGAAGGGGCTGTTCGGCTTCGGCGGCAAGGCGGCGGAGACAGGCCTGGCCAACGCCGGCTCCTTCGCCTTCCTGCACCAGACGCCGAACTGGAACGCCGAAGACATCTGCCTGGCCTTCACCCTGACCGATCCGGCCATCGCCAGCGTGCTGGTCCGCGCCATCAATCCCGAGCGGATGGAGGCCCTGGCCGCCGTGCCCGAGCGCGACCTGCCGCCCGGCCTGTCGGCCCAGATCGAAATGGCGCGCGTGGGGTCGGCGTCGGCGGCAGCCTAACGCCCCGTCTTCTAGCCGCCCATCGCCACGAACGGGCCGTTGAGGAAGCCCGGCTTGCCGTAGGCCAGCCGCGCCCCGTCCGACCCCAGCACCCGGCCGCCTGCGGCCTCCAGCACCGCCTGTCCCGCCGCCGTGTCCCATTCGGACGTCGGTCCGGTGCGCGGATAGGCGTCGAAACGCCCCTCGGCAATGAGGCAGAATTTCAGCGAGGAATCCGTCCCCTGCCACTGGCTGCAGCCGTGGCGGGCCGCCAAACGCGCGGCCTCCTCGTCGGTCACGCTGTGGCTCAGCAGGGCGATGCCCTCGGCCGGGCGATCGCGCACCTTGATCGGCCGCCAGGCCTCGCCGAAAGCGCGCCGCACGGCCCCCTTGCCGGGAGCCGTCGAGGCCCAGGTGACGCTCGACGCCGGAGCCGTCACCACGCCCGCGACCGGAGCGTCGCCATGGATCAGGGCGATGTTGACGGTGAAGCTCTCGCGGCCCTGGATAAAGCCCTTGGTGCCGTCCAGCGGATCGATCAGCCAGAACCAGTCGCCGACCGAAGCCGGGGCGCCGTCGGCGGCCACCGCCTCCTCGGCCACGGCCTGCACCTCGGGCCAATGTTCGGCCAGACGCTTCAGAATCAGAACCTCGGCGGCGCGGTCGGCCTCGGTCACCGGGCTGGCGTCGGACTTGGTCTCGACCGCCGTGCCGACACGCCAGAAGGGCAGGATGACGCGCGCGGCCTCCTCGGCGATGTCGGCGATGATCTCGGCGAGGGTGCCGGAAGCGAGGTCGGTCTCGATGGAGTGCGTCATGTTCCGTCCCCGATAGCCCATGCGCCCGGTTTCACGAACCGGCAAATCAGGTCAGCCTTAACCATTCCCGATTGCAGACCGTCCGAGCGATGACCTTTACCGACCTCTCCGCCGACCTCTCCGTCACCGACCTGCCAGTCGACGGCGCCGACCTGGCCGCCTTTATCGCGGGCAAGCTGTGCCATGACTTCATCAGTCCGGCGGGCGCCATCATGTCGGGTCTCGACCTGCTGGAGGACCCGACCGCCCAAGACATGCGCGACGACGCCATGGGCCTGATCCGCCAGAGCGCCGGGAAGATGGTGGCCCTGGTCCACTTCGCCCGCGTGGCCTTCGGCGCCGCCACGACCAGCGAACAATTCACCGCCGCCGAACTGCATGGTCTGGTCGCCAGCCTGACCGAGGGTGGGCGCGCGACCCTGGACTGGCGCATGAACGGCGAGGTCTTTTCCAAGCCCGAGGCCCGCGCCCTGATCAATCTGGCCTGGATGACCCTGGCGGCCCTGCCGACAGGCGGAACCGCGACCATCACCGCGCGGCGCGAAGACGGCGCTGTCCTGCTGATCGGCTCGGCCGAGGGCGCGCGTGCCCGGCTCAAGGCCGAGGCCGTGGTCGGCCTGAAGGGCGAGCGGCTGACCGAGGGCCTGGCGGGGCAATGGATCCAGCCCTACTGGCTCTGGCTGACGGTGCGCGAGGCAGGCGGGAGGCTGGACCTAGCGAGCGAAGACGGTCGCGTCAGCCTGGTCGCCCGCATGCCGGCCCACGCGCCGGCTTGAGTTTACACGGCTCCAACCGTGCGTTACCGCCAGCCATCATGACGCGAACAAGGTTCGCCGTTCACGCCTAACGGGACGATGCCCTTGGACCCCAGAACCTGCCTGGTCGTCGATGACAGCCGGATCATCCGCAAGGTCGCGCGCCGCATCCTCGAGAGCCTGGGCTTCGAGGTGGACGAAGCCGCCGACGGCTCCGAGGCCCTGACCTACTGCATGAGCGCCCTGCCCCATGTGGTGCTGCTGGACTGGCAGATGCCGGTGATGGACGGCCTGACCTTCCTGCGTCGCCTGCGCGACCTGCCCGGCGGCCGCGCGCCCAAGGTGCTGTTCTGCACCATCGAGACCCGCGCCGACCGGATCGCCGAAGCCCTGTCCGCGGGGGCCGACGATTATGTTATGAAGCCTTTCGACGGCGAGATCCTGCAATCCAAACTCGCCGAAGTGGGAGCTGTGCAGTCGCCGTCATGACGCCGGAAGATTTTGATCGCCTTCAGACCTTGCTGGCGACACGCGCCGGCTTCCGGCTGACGCGTGACCGGATGCATCTGGCCGAACACCGGCTGGGTCCGGTCGCCCGGCGCGAGGGCTATCACAACGTGGAGGCCATGCTGTCGTCGCTGTGGAGCAAGCCTGTCGCCTCGCTCGGCTGGGCGGTGATCGAGGTCCTGCTGAACGGCGAGACCTGGTTCCGCCGCGACCGCGCCGTCTTCGACATCTTCGCCCGCGAACTGATGCCCGCCCTGACGGCCGCCCGTCCCGGCAGCAAGGTGCGGCTGTGGTCCGCCGGGGCCTCGACCGGCCAGGAAGCCTATTCGCTGGCCATCGCTGCGCTTGAAAACAGCGCCGACGTCGAGATCCTCGCCACCGACCTGTCGCGCCTGTCCGTCGAAAAGGCGGCCTCGGGCCTCTACACCTCGTTCGAGATTCAGCGCGGCCTGTCGGCCCGGACCATGCTGCGCTGGTTCGAACAGGCCGACGATCAATGGCGCGCCCGCCCCGAACTGCGCGCCGCCGTGAGGTTCGAACGCGCCAATCTGCTGGACGAGCCCGCCGACGACGGCCGCTTCGACGTCATCTTCTGCCGCCATGTGCTCGGCGATCTGGAGCCCGCGCGGCGCGCGCGCGTGCTGGACGGGCTGGAGCGGCGGTTGGTCGACGACGGCTGCCTCTTCCTCGGCGTGGACGAACGCCCTGAAGGCGACAGCATCGCCTTCCGTCCCGTGGCCGGACGCCCCGGCCTCTATGTCAAGGCGCCCGCCGCCCTGCGCCGCGCGGCCTAGGCGTTCAGGCTGAATACAAAGGCGGCGTGAAGAGACCCGTCGTCGCCCGCTTGCCATCCGGCCGCGGCTCGGCCCTACTGCCCCCTGGGATCGGGGAGGATCACACCTATGCGGCTGGCTCTGCTGTTCGGATCGCTGGCGCTGGCGCTGGGCCTCGCCGTCCTGACCACTCAGGTCCCCAAGCCCGCGGCGATAGACGCGCCCGCCGCCGCCTTCTCGGCCGCGCGGGCCATGACCGACGTCGAACAGATCGCCCGCGCCCCGCATCCGGTCGGGTCGCCCGAACACGACCGCGTCCGCGCCTATCTGACCGCGCGCATGACCCAGCTGGGCCTGTCGCCGCAGGAACAGTCCGGGCCGCTGTCGCCGGGTTCGATCCAGCGCCTGAAGAAGGCGGGCGGCGATCCCGACGCGGCGAACAATCAGGCGATCAACCTGATCGGCGTCCTGCCCGGCAAGGATCGCAGCCAACCCGCCGTCATGCTGATGGCCCACTATGACACCGTGGTCGGCTCGCCCGGCGCGGCCGACGATTCCACCGGCGTCGGCGCCGTGCTGGAGGCTGTCCGCGCCATCGAGGCGCGCGGTCCGGCCGAGCGCGACCTGATCGTCCTGCTGACCGACGCCGAGGAGCTGAATCTCGACGGCGCGCGCATCTTCTTCGGCGGCCATCCGCTGCGCGACCACATCGGCGCCGTAGTCAATCTGGAGGCTCGCGGCGGCGGCGGTCGCGCCGCCATGTTCGAGACCGGGCGCGAGGCCGGCCCGACCATAGATCTGTTCCGCCGCGCCGCCGACCGTGCCGACGGCGGGACCACCGCCACCTCCCTGGCCGTCTTCATGTACGAGCGGATGCCCAACGGCACCGATTTCACCATCCCCAAGGATCGCGGAATCGGCGGGCTGAACTTCGCCTTCATCGGCCGCCCGGCCCAGTACCATTCGGCCGACGCTGTCCCCGCCAACCTCGACCGGGGCGGACTGCAGCACATCGGATCGCAAGCCCTGGAAGCCGCCGACGCCCTGCTGCGCGCGCCGGCCCTGCCCGCCAAGGGACCCAACAAAGTCTATGCCGACGTCTTCGGCCGCCTGATGCTCAGCCATTCGGCGGCGACCGGCTGGGCCCTGCTGGGGCTGACCGCCCTGTTCGGCGGTTTCGCCGCCTGGCGCGCCCGCCGCGCTGTCGGCCTGACCGCCGGACAGGTCGCTCGCGGCCTGCTGGACGGGTTATGGTTCCTGTCCGCCGGACTGGTGCTGGCCCAGGCTGTGCGCCTGCTGGCCGGGCCCGTCGTCACCCGCCACATCTCGTCCGAAACCTATTACGTCCTGCTGCGCCGCCTGCCGTGGATGGAGGCGGGCGCGGTTCTGGCCATCCTCGCCCTGGTCTTGCTGTTCCTCACCGGCGCACGCCGTCCGCGTCCACGAACGGTCGCCGGGGTCGTCGCCGTCCTGACCCTTCTGGTCCTGCTGATCGGCGGCTTCAGCCCGGTCATGCTCGGCGCAGGCCTGGTCGCCGCCGCCCTGTCGCTGTGGCCGCTCAAGGCGCCGACCTCGACCTGGGGCGGCTGGCTCGGCCTGATCGCCCTCGCCTTCCTGCTCGGCTGCATCGTCCAGAGCGCAGCGCCCGAGGCCGCCCTCCTGTTCGTCTGGCCCGCCTTGCTGGCGGCGACAGCGGCGGCCCTGTCCGCCCTGATCTGCCCTGACCTGACCCGGCCCGCCAGCCTGACCCCGCCCGCCGTAGCCGGCGTCGTGGGCGGCGCCTGGCTGATGGGACTGGGCCATTTCGTCTTCCTCGGCATCGGCATGGACCTGCCCGGCGCCCTGGCCCTGATCGGCCTGCTGGTCCTGCTGTTCCTGCGCCCGCTCGACCCGCCCGTCGGCGCGACCCGTCCGGTGTTGATCGGGGCGGCCGCCTGCCTGATCCTCGCCTGCGGCCTCAGCCTCGCCGCCCGCTTCGCCGAGCCGACGCCCGCCGTGGCCGAGGCCCTGCCCTGATCGCCCACCGCTGGCGAAACCTCGTCCGAACGTCTATCGCACCCTCATGTCCAACGATCCCGTCCTCGTCACCGGCTCCGCCGGCTTCATCGGCTTCCACACCGCCCGGCGGCTGCTGGAGCGCGGCGAGACGGTCATCGGCCTCGACAACCTCAACGCCTACTACGACCCGGCGCTGAAGCAGGCCCGTCTGGCTCAGCTTCAGGCCTGGCCCGCCTACCGCCACCACACGCTGGATCTGGCCGACCGCGCCGGCGTCGCCGCCCTCTTCGCCGAGCACAAACCGCGCCGCGTCGTCCACCTCGCCGCCCAGGCCGGGGTCCGCTACAGCCTCGAAGCGCCCGAGACCTATGTGGATTCCAACGTCGTCGGCTTCCTCAGCATCCTCGAGGGCTGCCGCGCGGTGAAGGCTGCCAACCTCGTCTTCGCCTCGACCAGCTCGGTGTTCGGCGCCAACGCCGCCCTGCCCTTTTCGGTGCGCGACCCGGCCGACCATCCGCTGACCGTCTATGCGGCGACCAAGCTGGCCAATGAGGCCATGGCCCATTCCTACGCCCACCTGTTCGGCTTCCCGGCCACGGGCCTGCGCTTCTTCACCGTCTATGGACCGTGGGGCCGCCCGGACATGGCCCTGTTCAAATTCACCCGCGCCATCCTCAAGGACGAGCCGATCGACGTGTATGGCGAAGGCAAGATGTCGCGCGACTTCACCTACGTCGACGACATCGTCACCGGCGTGGTCGCGGCCCTGGATCGCCCCGCCGCCATCGACCCGACCTGGGACGCCAAGGCCCCCAACCCGGCCACCAGCGGCGTCGCCCCCTGGCGCATCCTCAACCTGGGCGCGGGCCGCCCCGTCGCCCTGATGCGCTACATCGAGGTGCTGGAGCAGAAACTGGGCCGCAAGGCCAAGCTGAACCTCATGCCCATGCAGGACGGCGACGTCGCCAATACCGAGGCCGACGTCACCGACACCCTGGCCGCCCTCGACTACGCCCCCTCCACCCCCGTGGAAGACGGCGTCGGCCATTTCGTCGACTGGTACTGCAACTTCTACCGCGAGAACTGAGCCCGCGCGGGCTGGAGGAACGCCAGCGTCGCGAACAGGGCGATGAACGCAAGGAGGCCGCCCGCGGCGAAGGTCGCCGGCGCCCCGATGCGGGACCACAGGGCGCCGGCGAGCACGCTGGCCGCCAGCAGAGCGACGCCGCTCGTAAGATTGAAAACGCCAAAGGCGGTGCCCCGCATACGGATCGGCGCCGCATCGGCGACGAGCGCCGCCAGCACCCCTTGCGTCAGGCCCATGTGAAGCCCCCAGAGCGCCACGCCCGCGAACACGCCGGGAACCTCGGCGTTCATGGCCAACACCGCGTCGGCGACGACCAGCACGACCAGGCCCACGATCAGCAGCCGCTTCCTGCCTATGCGGTCGGACAGCCCTCCCGCCGGCGCGGCCGCAGCAGCGTAGACGATGTTCATGATCACCAGCACGAGAGGGACCAGCGCGACCGCCAGCCCGGCATCCCGAGCGCGCAGGATCAGGAAGGCCTCGCTGAAGCGCGCCAGGGTGAACACGCTTCCGATGCCGACGACCGTCCAATAAGCGGCGCCCATCCCGCGCACCTCACGCCAGCGGATCGGCGTCTGCGCGCGCTCCGATTCCGGCGCGCTTCGCGGCTCCTTCACCGTGAAGACCAGCAACATCACCGCGATCACCGCCGGAACGACCGCCCATGCGAACACCGCCCGAATGTCGTTTGCAAACATCACCATCAGGCCGATTGCGGTCATGGGGCCAAGGAAGGCGCCGACGGTATCCAGAGATTGCCGCAGCCCGTAAGCCGCCCCCCGCGCCTCTGGATCTGCGAGGTCAGCGATCAGCGCGTCTCTAGGTGCGTCGCGAACGCCCTTGCCGACGCGATCCACGAACCTCGCGCCGAGCACTTCGAAGGGCGTGACGGCGAGCGGGAACACGGGTTTTGACAGGGCAGCGAGGCCATAGCCGATGACCACAAGCATCTTGCGGCGCCCCAGCCTGTCGCTCAGCCAGCCAGAGAAGAGCTTGGCGATCGACGTCGTCGCTTCAGCGACCCCCTCGATCACCCCGACCAGCATCGCGCTGGCCCCGAGGGCGCCGACAAGAAACACCGGCAGAAGGGCATGGATCATCTCCGAGGAGATATCCATGAACATCGAGACGAACCCGAGCGCCCATACCCCGCGAGGAACCGATTTCAAGCGCTTCAGCACGGCCGCCCTCGATCAAATCGGGACCGCACCAATATCAGATCGCCCGGCGAGCGTCGCTCTGTCCGACCTGGCGCCCGGTTCACGACCTTGCGAACACGTCATCGCGCGAGTCGTAGGAAAGGCTGCGAAACTGGCCTGAGATCACTGCCTGCTATGGAATGCCTTGGTGGAGCCGAGGGGAGGCTCGGCTATCTGTTTAAAATCAACACTTTAGGTGCGCTTCAGTGCGTCTTGTGTGATGCGCATGTGTAGCAGGTCGGAGCAGCCCGATCCATCATCCAGTGACCACCGGAGCGGAAATTTGACCTACTCGTACCCAAGGACCAACACGTCATGGTCTGGTTGAGCCCGATCTACCGATTTTAAGGCATTGAGCATCCTGAACCTCCGATGGCCCTCTATCAGGCCAAATCGCCTTTCGGGCCATTCGCCCCTCTGAAGAAGTCCGAGCGGAGTGTGGAGGACCAAAAGGGGGCAATGCCAAGTTCCGCTCAGCGCCATCTCCTGACCCCAGTGTGCACCTAGCTGGCGAAGATCATGAGCCGCGTCTAGCAAATCCCCATAATGGACATCTGCGAGAATTCGCTCGGTTGGCCAACGCTGAGACCAACTTTTCAAACCTGCCAGCGGCAACCGATATGGTGTGTGCCAGAAATGACGGTGAACCCATTGCTCAAGCACAGAAGGCGATAAGTTCGGAAACCGCCAGGAATGACGCGCCCACCATTCATCGAACGGCTCCACGTTGAATTGGTCTTCGTGTCCTCTCGGCCTGAGATACTCCGGCCATTTTGGGTATGCGTCTTCGTTGAGGTCGAACATTCGAGGCTCAGGCTGGGCTCATAGCGCGAAAATCTCTGCCGATTTTCGTACGCACTGACATCTATCTACGACCGAACATCACAGGTCACATATTTATCAGCTAGGGTCACACTTCAAGTTTGGCCATAACAGCGGCGATCAAGCGCTAGCGGCACGAAGGTGGGGACGATGGATAGCTCGCTCAAGGTAACTGACCAGCCCCAAGAGGCATCGTTTTCTGACGTCGTTTCAGGCGATAACGTCCTTAACATCCCGCTTTTCCAACGATCCTATCGTTGGACCGGAAAGAACTTCGACGAGTTTTGGGAAGATCTTCAAGAGATAATTGACGAGAAAACTAAGTCGCAGTTTCTTGGTGTTCTGGTTTTAGTTTCACAAATTCGTCAGATCGGCCGCCCCGCCGTGTATGATGTCGTTGACGGTCAACAGCGCCTTACTACGTGCTATTTGGCAGTTCTTGCGATGGCGCATGTCGCAGCGGAAAATGGGCACGGACCATGGGCCGTCGAGGTTGCCCGCACTTACCTCCTACTCCGACCTTTCAGCGAGAACCCCTACAACACCAAGTTGGTGCCTGCCTTTGCAGATAGGCAGCAGTTCGCCACGTTGTGGAATAGGTTTCGAACACTGCCCGCCTTAGCAGAAGATAATGTTTGGGGAGCCCAGTACACTCCCTCGCCGCCCGCACCGTCTGGCAAGGATACTGGGCGCATGACAGCGCAGTTCGACCGCATTCTGAAACGCATGCGGACGACCTTCGATCAAGGCGGGATCGACACCTTCAGTCAAGTTCTCGAAGTTCTCGTGTCGAGCCTAAGCTTCGTGCAAATTTCGCTCAGAGACCCCACAGCCGCCCCCAAGATATTCGAGCGTCTTAACGCTCGCGGTGAGAGAATTACCACTGGCGATCTAGTCAGAAATGAAGTGTTCGCTCGAGTTGCACAAGACCCAAGCATGGCTAACGTCGTTTTCATTCATGACTGGGAACCGTTTATCAGCAAATTCTCTCAATCGGATGTCGATTTGGAGAAGCTCCTGTTCCCGTACGGCCTGAATTTAAACCCCAACGTCACGAAGGCCGACCTGTTCCAAGTCCTCAGAAAGCACTGGTCAGCGCTGACGACGCCGAAGTCTATCATTGCGGATATGGAGCAGTTCGCCGACACGCTCATCGCCCTGGAACGTGGCGCATTACCCGCTCGATGGTCCAAGGCTCTGCGGCGCTCGATAGCGCGCTTGCACGAGATAGGTGCGCCATCGTCCATCTATGCGTACGTGCTACGCTTGGTCCGTGAGACCGAGCTTGGGAATGTTGCCGAAGCCAACGCGATTGAAATTCTCGCCCTACTAGAGGCCTTCTTGTTCCGCCGCGCAATCTCGGGTTACGAGCCAACAGGCCTACACGCCGTCTTTAAAGGCATGTGGAAAGAAGTCGCGGACACGGGCGAAGGTATGACTGCTTCTGTTGTCGCCGCTCGGATCAGATCGAGAGCCACGGTGCCTTGGCCAAACGATCATGAATTTTCAGAGGCCGTGAGAAAGTCTGACCTCTATAGTCGGAAGGTCGCAAAATACGCGCTCCGTCAGTATGAAGAAGCGTCGATTGGTGAAACGCCAACTGACGATTTCGAAATCGAACACATACTGCCGCGCACGCCCAAGCCAGAATGGGCTGAGTTGTTCGGCGATGACTACGCCCGCCTCCTTCATACCTGGGCGAACTTAGTGCCGATCACCCGATCCATGAACCCAACTGTAGGACAGCTGGGTTTTGAGGCTAAACGCGCAGAATTTTCTGGGTCCATGTTCACAAGCACGCGGAAGGTGGCGGACGAGTTCTCGACTTGGTCGGCAGCCGACGTTCAAAAACGCGCAGATGACATCGCGGCCTGGGCGGTCAGCCGATGGCCGTCGAGTTAACTGGGCTTACATCCTCAAGGCGGGGCACCCCCGAAAGCGTGGCCCCCGCCCTGACTACAAAACGCTATATTTTTGCGAGGGGGCACCCCGTTGAAACGGTATGCCTCTAGGCCCCCGCTCCCCCTCCCAATCGCATGGTCTTGACCTACTCTAGGACGCGCCCCGCCCGATAGCTTGATATGGCCGGGTAAACCGCCGCTAGAACTTTCCCCCCAGACTGTCGAACTTGGGCGGACCTACTTGAAGTGTCGCGTTCAACCCTTAAGTGCAACCCTACGGCCGAGCTTAGCCTCCGTGCCTTGAGGAAGGGGAATTTATGTCGTTCGAGGCCAAGGTTTTTAAAATTCTGATTGCCAGCCCAGGCGACGTCGATGAAGAGCGCCAAGCAATACCGGAGGTTATTGCTCGATGGAACAATGCAAATGCTGAAGCTAATGGCGTTGTTCTACTTCCTGTTAAATGGGAAACTCATTCTGCTCCGTTGATGGGAGATAGGGCCCAGGGCGTTATCAACGATCAGGTGGTTAATAGTTGCGACATGGCAATCGGGGTTTTCTGGACACGACTTGGCTCCCCGACGGGCGTCAGTGAAAGCGGTACCGCAGAAGAGATCGAGTGGTTCATCAAGAACCAGAAGCCCGTAATGGTGTACTTCTCCTCGAGAAGCATTGATCCCACCAAACTCGATTTGGATCAGTACAAGTCCCTAAAGGACTTCGAAAAGCGAATGCAGAAGATCGGTCTAACGGGAGCGTACAATAACCTCACCGATTTCCGTGAGCAATTATTCAATCAGCTATCCATCAATGTGCGGAAGCTTATCGACGGAAAGCCCACATCTATTCCAACCCCAAAAGAGGCGAAGGCGAAAGTCAACTCAATCGTAAAAATTGCCAAGGCCGGTAAGGTGTACATGGAAGATTACGAGAAAGATGGCGTCGTAAAATCATTTGTCGTGAAGGGCGACACGAAGCCGATCAAAGAAGGGCTGAAGCAGTTGGGCGGTCGGTGGAATGGAACATTAGAGGGTTGGATTTTCCCGAAGGCTAAAGAGCTGGAGATCGCGGAGTTCCTCAAAGCCCAAGCAAGCCTTTGAATGTAGGCGCTACCTTCCGGCGCGATGGTAGCCCCGGGGTGGACGCTCCTGTTGGTTGGCGCGAAAGTTGTAAGTTATGCGCCATAGCTCATAAGATATGTTGACAGGGGTTTTGATCCAGCTTTATGAGCTAGGCAATCATTCTACCTAACTTATGAGCCACCATGCACTGCATCGCGTACTACCGGGTCAGCACTGGCGACCAGAGCATTGAAGCGCAGCGCAGCGCATTAGGCGGACCGTTCGATCAGGAGTTCGCAGACGAGGGCGTGAGCGGGTCTGTTCCCGCCGCACAGCGTAAGGGGTTTGGCGACCTGCTAGCCAAGGTTAGGTCTGGCGACACGCTGTATGTGTATGCTGTGGATCGCCTAGGCAGAGACGCCCTTGATGTTCAGGCGACGGTTCGCCTCCTGCTTGAGCGAGGGATCACCGTCCACGTTCATGGCCTCGGCGCGATAGGTCGCGGCGTCGGCGAATTGATCCTGGCCGTACTCGCGCAGATCGCGGACATGGAAAGGCAGCGGATCGCTGAGCGGACACGGGCAGGACGCGAGGTCGCCAAGGCCTCGCTGGCGGCCACTGGGCGCACGCACAGGGGCAAGTCGAGCCTCGGCAGACCCGTAGCCCAGGACGCCGCCCAAGTGGCCTTATGGCGGCAGAAAAACGAGGCCAGTATCGCGACCACAGCCCGGCATTTCGGATTGTCTGCGGCCACCGTCAAACGGTACTGCGCGGCGTCGCCCGGCACAGGCTAGGCGTAAGAGGCCAGAAACTCATCCCGCCCCAAGGCGACATCATTCTCGACCAAGAAATCCAACAGCCGCATCATGCCTCGGACCCGCATCGTTCTTCCGAAGCTCTCCGCAACCTTCATATTCTTCACAGCCTCCCGCGTTACCACATGACGGGGAAACTGGCGGAGGTGCTCAAGCCCCTGCTTGAGGGTGATCACCGACGTCATCTGATCGCGGGGCGGTAGGCTGTCGATCCCACCGCCAGCACCGACGGGGTGTGTATAGCGGGTCTGCTCGATAGCCTCGAACACGTTGGCCATTCGGGTCAGTTGCGCACCCATCCGTATGTTGCGCCAAGCGCGTTGCCCGCCGCCGAACCAGACCGCCAGACCAACCACCGCGACAGCAACAAACGTCCACATAACCTACCCTCACAAAGCGATAATCCGAAATAGCTGAGCCGCAACTTGCCGTAAATGCCGTGGCCGTATCTGCCTTGAAGCGAGCACGGTCCCGGCGTGGGCCGCATATCGGTAAAGCAAGACGTGGACGGGAGGCTGGAACGCCTCGGCGCTGGCATACGTGCTGTCCGCGAGAAGGCCGGTCTGTCTCAGGAAGCCCTGGCTGACGCCGCCGGGGTCGATAGATCACACATGAGCCGGATCGAGCGCGGCAAGCGCAATGTCAGTTTTCTGAACATCTGCCGCATAGCTGCCGCTCTGGACTGCAAACCGTCAGACATTCTGATCGCAGGGTCGCTTTAGCCTCGCCCCGGTGTGTCGCCGGGACTGTACGAAACAGTGAGATTTTTGACGGTAGCGCTAGCGACGATTTTACGAGGCCGCTATTTCGATACCCTTGCGAACAGAACAAACCTTCTGCTCCGTCCGACACTTTATCGGGGGCCTTACGTAACAGGCATGGTCACACGGGAGAGGTCAGCGAAAGCAGACCGTGACCGGCGGGTATCCTTACGCAGCTCACAATGCAGCCAATGGTCAGGATTACGCCTCGCTAGACCCTCAATGCCTCCGAAGAGATAGATGCGCCATTTCGCGTATCTATTTCCCGGGATTACAATTGGGGAGAGGCGAGCAGCCTACGCGCAACACATACATACCATGGTCAGAATGGGGTTAGAGGAACCAAGGCTGAAGAGGCGTGAGGTAACCCGAATGCCCCCTGAGATTGGATAACTAAGGGCTAAGCTGGCGGTGGCGGCAGAGCTAAGCCAGGTATGCGGTAGGTGCGTATGGCAGCTACCAACTGATGAGTGCTGAACCCCGAGCCATACTGGTCCGCAACATCGGAAGCGGCATGACCCATAAGTTGTCGCTGAATGCCTTCGGCAATCCTCGCTTCACGGCAGAAATCCTTGAACGAGTGGCGGAACGAGTGAAACTTTAGGCGCGGGTCGGTAATCCCAAGCTGCCGACGGTACTCACGGAACCAGTCGCCCCATTTCTCTGTCAGCTTGCCATCGCCGCTAGGGCGTAGCTGCGGAAAGAGCAGATCGCCCGCCGCAGTACCCTTAGCAAGTCGGACAAAGCCTAGGTCCACAAGGCTAGGATGTATCGGCACGTTCCGTTGGCTGGATGCTGTCTTAAGTTGGTTCGCGCCATCCTCGCCGTAGTCGATCCGCATAATCCACGCGGCCGCATCGCTCCCGTCTGGGCCGGTATAGGTGTGAAGAGCAATGTCTCTCCCCCTCAGTTGGCCCAGTTCCTCTCTCCTCGCTCCCGTGAAGAGGGCCAGGAGCGGCAACCAATACGCCGCCTCGCCTCGTCCACGTACGGGACGCTCTCCCCGTTGGTGCACAGGCCCCGCGAGCAACTGGTTCAACTCAGCCACTCCCCACGGAGCAACCGGCTTTGGCCCTTTGATCGCGGGAGCAGTCACTCCAATCGCCGGGTTCGATGGCAACAATCCCTCCGCCACAGCAAAGCCTAGGATCGTTCGCAGGCGTGAGAGCTTGGTCTTGATGTTAGCGGCTGAAGTGCCGTTGCTGAGCAGCGCCACCTTGAACGCCTGAACGTGCTGCCGCTCTACCGCCGAGGCGGATTGGATGCCGGTGGCCTCTGTGAACCAACGGACCGCCGCAGCGTGAGCCGCAGCGGTTTTGGAAGTTGGCATTCGCTCAAGCTTCCATCGATCTATCACGGCGGCGAAGTCGGCGTCCGACGACTGCAAAGCCACCAGAGGCGGTGTAGCGCGCGCAATAGGTGCGGGAATGACGGTAGCCGCAGTCCGTTGAGCTGCCTGCGCCGCCCACTCTGCCTTTTGCACCGCGAAATTGCGTTCAATCAGAAGGTCGCGGATGGCTAGGTCATCATCGCCAAGTAGGTCGGTATTCTCAACGTTCAGCACCGCGAGGAGCTTCTGACGCGACAGTTCCCGCCGCTCATACAACACCTCATCTCGCAGTTCCTCGGCGCTATCCACGGCCATCTTCGCAAGGATGGCATCAATTTCCTCTTGAGTAGGTGCCTGCGCTGGGGTGGCGGCAGCGGCGCGCGCCTCCGCAATCTGTCTTAGCTTTCTTCGTATCCGCGACGCTTCATCGTCTGGCTGGCGCTGCCTTGCCGCAGCGAACTCTTGATCAAGCTCGACCCAAGCCAACGCATGTAGTCGCTTGGCCTCGTTACGGTCATTCGTACCGAGGGCCTTTACGATCTCTTTCCTGCCTGGATACGCGGGCAGAAGGTCTTTCGGAATGCGGCGTCGGAGGCTGTATGCAGCACCTCGTCGGATCAGTCCTGTAGGCATGTCGTTCATTGCTCCGTGTGTAGCAGACACAGGGCGCTTCGGCATATCTAAGTGGCTGATTTCGCTACAAACATAAGCGGATCAACCACTTATGTGCCGCCTGGTGGAGCCGAGGGGAGTCGAACCCCTGACCTCGTCATTGCGAACGACGCGCTCTACCAACTGAGCTACGGCCCCGACCGACAGGCAGGGGCGGAGATAAGCGGGGCGTCGGGGGAGTGTCAACGGGTCGCGGAGGAATCCTTGGCGTTCGGCCGTGGCGCCGCTAGAAGCGAACGGGTTTCAAGGGAATTTCCGCAATGGGCATCGGCGCCGGCGTCATCGGCTTCATCTTCTTCGTGCTGGGCGCGCTGCTACAGTTGCTGCTGTTCGCCATCATCGCCAATGCGATCCTGAGCTGGCTGTTCGCCTTCGACGTCATCAACTACCGCAACCGGTTCGTGGCCCAGGTGGCCGAGTTCCTGGACCGGTTCACCAGCCCGGTGCTGGCGCCGCTGCGCCGGGTGATCCCGCCGCTCGGCGGCATCGACCTGACGCCGATCGTGGCCCTGCTGATCATCCAGGGCGTGCAGGGCTATCTGCTGCCGCCGCTGCATCTGGCGGCGCTGAACCTGGTCGGCGCCTACTGAGGCGGCGTTGAGGCGCGGACACGGGCGGCGAGGAATCTCGACCCCGCCCGATTCCGCCCCTTGCGCGCGGCGGGCGGGCTCCTAAGGTGCCCGCGATTGGTCCCGACGGGGCCGCAGATTGCGCGTATTCATGACCACGATCAGGACAGTCGCCGTCATCGGCGCCGGACAAATGGGTTCGGGCATCGCCCAGGCGGTGGCCATCGGCGGCTACGAGGTGCGGCTCTACGACCTGTCGGCCGAGCGCGTGCCGCTGGCCCAGGGCGAGATCGCGGCCAGCCTTGCGCGCCGCGCCGGGCGCGGCCTGACGACCCAGGCTATCGCCGACGCCGCCCTGGCCCGGATTCAGCCCGTCGCCACCCTGGCGGAGGCGGCCCAGGCCGACCTGATCATCGAGGCGGCGTCCGAGGACGAAGCGGTCAAGAAGTCGGTCTTCGTCGATCTGCTGCCCCACCTCGGCCCGGACACCCTGCTGGCGTCCAACACCTCGTCGATTTCGATCACCCGCCTGGCCTCGGTGACGGATCGGCCCGACCGCTTCATCGGCCTGCACTTCATGAAGCCGGCGCCGACGATGAAGCTGGTCGAGATCGTGCGCGGCATCGCCACCTCGGCCACCACCTATGAGACCGCGGTCGCCTTCGCCGAGAGCCTGGGCAAGACCACCACCGAGTCCGAGGACTTCCCCGCCTTCATCGTCAACCGCATCCTGGTGCCGATGATGAACGAAGCCATCTATGTCCTGTACGAAGGCGTCGGCAACGTCACCTCGATCGACAAGGCGCTGAAACTGGGCGCCAACCACCCGATGGGGCCGCTCGAGCTGGCCGACTTCATGGGCCTGGACGTGGTCCTGGCCATCATGAACGTGCTGTACGACGGTCTGGCCGACAGCAAGTACCGCCCCTGCCCGCTGCTGGTGAAGTATGTCGAGGCCGGCTGGCTGGGCAAGAAGAGCGGCCGCGGCTTCTACGACTATTCCGGCGTCACCCCGGTGCCGACCCGCTGATGTCGCGTCTCGACCGGATCGAGGACCTGCCAGGGCTGAAGCGCGTCGCGCCGCGCCGCACCACGCAGGCCTTTGTGCTGGCCGCGCTGGCCGCCGCGGCCTGGCCGCCCCTTCTCGTCACCCTGGCCGTCTGGCCGCCCGAGAACTGGGCCTCGGGCGTCGACACCGACTGGCGGCTGGTGCTGGTGGTGATCGGCCTGATCGCCGCGCCGATCGGCCTGTGGCTGATGCGGCGCAGCCACGCCGCCACTGGCCGACCCTCGACCCGCCTGGGCGTAATCTGCCGCTTCATGGTGTTCGGCGGACTGTTGGCCGCCGCCGTGCAGACGCTGATCGCCCTGGTCATGTCGCTGCTGTCGGTGATCGCCTCGCAAAGCCTGATCCAGGGCCTGGGCGCGCTGGAGACCACCCTGCTGATCTTCGGCGTCGCAGGTCTGCCGCTCGCGGTGCTGGTCGGCGTCAGCTACGCCCTGTGGGCCGGTCTGTGCGCAGCCTTCATCGCCTTCGTGCCCGCGCCCGCGGTCAAGGACCGCATGGGCCTGATGCAGAACGGCCTGCGCTGATCTCAGCGATTTGAGACTGTTCCGTCTCGGCCAGACCGCCTAGCCTCCCGCTCAAGGGGAACGCGGCCATGACCGATCAGACGACAGGCGCGACGACGCTTCAGCCGGTCGCGGCGCGCGATCGGATCGCCACTCTGGACGTCCTGCGCGGCGTGGCGGTGCTGGGCATCCTGGCCGTCAACGCCGCCGCCTTCGCCCTGCCCATGGCGGTCGCGATGTCGCCGGAGCAGTCGCCCTTTCCCCTGACCGGGTCGTCAGCCGTCGCCCTTTGGACGGTCGAGGTCTTCTTCCATCAGAAGTTCGTCACCCTGTTCTCCATGCTGTTCGGGGTGTCGATCTGGCTGGTCGGCGGCGAACGGCGGGATCCGGCGCGCGGTCGGGTGCTGCGTCGGCGGCTGCTGTGGCTGGGGCTGTTCGGCCTGATCCACGGCGCGGCCTTGTGGTACGGCGACATCCTGCTGCTCTACGCCTGGTCCGGCCTGTTCGTGATGCTGATGCGCTCCATGCAGGCCCGCCCCCTGATCCTGATCGGCGCGGGCGCGACCCTCGCGCTGGCGACAATGCAGGCGGCGACGATGTGGCTGACGGTCAACGGCCCCAGCGGGCTCGTCGATGCCATGAACAACGACGCCATGGCGCTGGCCGACGACGCGGTCGCCGCCAGCATCGCCGCCTATCGCAGCGGCTGGCCGGGCGGCCTGATCGAGAATCTCAAGGCCTGGGGCATCCTGCAAGGCGCCAGTCTGCTCGGCTACGTCTTCGCCACCGTGCCGCTGATGATGCTGGGCATGGGGCTGTTCAAGGCCGGCTTCTTCCATGGTCGCCTGCCGACCCGCGTCTATGTTGCGCTGATCGCTGTCGGCGGCGCCGTCCTGGCCCTGCTGGGCGCGCTGGAATGGCGCGAGGCCATGGCCGGGCCGAGCATCAAGGCCGCCACGGACGGCTGGGCGGCCGTCGTCGCCTCCTATCCCCTGCTCGTCACCCTGGCCTACGCCAGCGGGCTGATCCTGCTGACCACCCGCAGCCTCGGCCTGGTGCGGCGGCTCTTCGCGCCGGTGGGCCAGATGGCCTTCACCAACTATCTGACCCAGACCCTGATCATATCGACCTTGTTCTACATGCCCTGGGGGCCGCGCCTGATGGGACGGGTCGATTACCCCGAGCAATGGGCCATCGTCATCGCCGTCTGGACCGTGCAACTGATCTGGTCCCCGTTGTGGCTGTCCAGATTCCGCATGGGCCCGCTGGAATGGCTGTGGCGCTGCCTCACTTACGGGCGTCGTTTGCCGCTTCGCCGTACGCCCAGAACCGTCGCCCAAGTTGCAGCGGGTTCGCCGATGGCTTAATCGCGCGGCATGACCGACGAAGCCCCCCTCCGCCCCGAAGCTCGCGCCCCCCGGGGCTTCGCCGACCGTCGCGGCCGCGACCTGACCGCCGAGCGCCGCATCGTCGCGCGCGTGTCCGAGGTCTATGAGCGCTGGGGCTTCGAGCCGCTGGAGACTCCGGCGTTTGAGTACGCCGACGCCCTGGGCAAGTTCCTGCCCGACGCCGACCGCCCCAACGAGGGCGTCTTCGCGATGCAGGACGATGCCGGGTCGGACGAGCCGGGCGAGTGGATGGCCCTGCGCTACGACCACACGGCGCCCCTGGCCCGCTTCGCGGCCCAGAACTGGGAGACCCTGCCCAAGCCGTTCCGCCGCTACGCCTACGGTCCCGTCTGGCGCAATGAGAAGCCCGGTCCCGGCCGCTTCCGCGAGTTCTGGCAGTGCGATGCCGACACCGTCGGCTCGGATCGGCCCGAGGCCGACGCCGAGATCATCGCCATGGGCTGCGAAGGCCTGCGCGCCGCCGGCCTGGGCGACGGCCAGTCGGTGATCCGCGTCTCCAACCGCAAGCTGTTCGACGGCCTGTTCGACGCCGGCGGCGTGACCGACGCGGTCCAGCGCCTGACCGCCCTGCGCGCCGTCGACAAATACGACCGCCTGGGTCTGGAGGGCGTGCGCGCCCTGCTGGGCGAGGGCCGACTGGACGAGTCGGGCGACTACACCAAGGGCGCCCGCCTGCCCGCCGCCGTGATCGGCGCGGTCGAGGCCTTCCTCGTCTCCGCCGAGACCCCGGGCCTCAGCCGCGCAGGCGTGCTGGACGCCGTGGCCAAGGCCGGTGCTTCGCTGGGCGCCGCAGGCGAGGCCGCCCTAGCCGAACTGTCCGCCATCGATCGCGCCCTGACCGCCATGCGCGTCGGCGAGGCCGAGGTGAAGTTCGACCCGACCATCGTGCGCGGCCTGGAATATTACACCGGCGCCGTGTTCGAGGCGGAGCTGCTGCTGGACACCAAGGACGACAAGGGCCGGGCCGTGCGCTTCGGCTCCATCGGCGGCGGCGGTCGCTATGACGATCTGGTGGCGCGCTTCACCGGCCAGTCGGTGCCGGCCACCGGCTTCTCGTTCGGCGTGTCGCGTCTGGCCTCGGCCCTGCGCGCGGCGGGACGCGGCGCCGACGACGCAGTGCGCGGCCCGGTCGTGGTCATCGTCTTCTCCGAGGACGACATGCAGCACTATCTCGACGCCGTGTCGGAACTGCGGGCCGCCGGCATTGCCGCCGAGCTTTATCTGGGTCGCGCTGGGATGAAGGCGCAGATGAAATACGCCGACCGGCGCCGCTCGCCCGCCGTGGTCATCCTGGGCGGCGACGAACTGGCCGCCGGCGAAGTGACGATCAAGGATCTGGACGCCGGACGCGCCCGCGCCGCCGCCATCGCCGACAACGAGGCCTGGAAGGCCGAGCGTCCTGGACAACAGAAGGTGGCGCGCGGGGACCTGGTCGCCACGGTTCGCGGCATTATCGAATAGGCTTCGATTAATCTTTACGCCGCGACGTGTATTATCGACGTTCAGTCGCAAAAAATGCGTCTTCGGGCGTCCTCTTGATTGACTTGAACCCGGCGTTCGCGTCATTTGGTCTCACTCGAGAGGCGCAGCGGTCAAACGCAGCGACATCTTGAAGGCGTTTCGGGGAGGAAACGTCCGCTCCTTAGAGAGCGAGAAGGCCCGCTGCGATGTATCCCCCGCAGCGGGCTTTTTCATGCCTGACATCCTGAAAGCAGGGGCCGCGCGGCCAGCGCCCGAGCGTCTTTATCGAAAACTATTCGATTATTTTCCACCCATGAAAAAGGGCCGGAGCGTCGCCGCTCCGGCCCTCTTCATTCGTCAGGCGCCGCGCCTTACCAGATGCGAACGCGGTCTTCCGGCGCGAGGTAGTATTTCGACCCCGGCTTGACGCCGAAGGCTTCGTACCAGGCGTCGACGTTGCGCACCGGGCCGATCACGCGGAACTCGGCCGGGCTGTGCGGGTCGGTGGCGATCTGGTTCTTCAGCGCGTCCTCGCGGTACTTCGACTGCCAGACCTGGGCCCAGCCGTAGAAGAAGCGCTGATCGCCGGTCGTGCCGTCGATCACCGGGGCCGGCTTGCCGTTCAGCGACAGGTGGTAGGCCTCCAGGCCCACCGCCGTGCCGGCGGCGTCGCCGATGTTCTCGCCCATGGTCAGACCGCCCTGGACGTGGAAGCCCGGCAGCGGCTCATAGGAGTCGTACTGGGCGCCCAGACGCTTGGTCAGGCCTTCGAAATTGGCCTTGTCCTGATCGGTCCACCAGTTGCGCAGCACGCCGTCGCCGTCGGACTTGGAGCCCTGGTCGTCGAAGCCGTGACCGATTTCGTGGCCGATCACGCCGCCGATGCCGCCGTAGTTGACGGCCGGGTCCGCGTTCGGATCGAAGAAGGGCGGCTGCAGGATGGCCGCCGGGAAGACGATCTCGTTATTGGCCGAGTTGTAGTAGGCGTTCACGGTCTGGGGCGTCATGCCCCACTCAGCCTTGTCGACCGGCTTATTCAGGCGGTTCAGCTGATAGTTCCACTGGAACTGGCCCAGACGCTGGCCGTTGCCGAACAGGTCGTCGGCGCGGATTTCCAGCGCGGAGTAGTCGCGCCACTTGTCCGGATAGCCGATCTTGACGGTGAATTTGCGCAGCTTCTCCTGAGCCGCCGCCTTCGTCTCCGTCCCCATCCAGGTCAGGTTGTCGATGCGGTGCGACAGGGCGGTGCGCAGGTTGGCGACCAACTCTTCCATCTTGGCCTTGGATTCGGCCGGGAAGTATTCGGCGACATAGAGACGACCCGCCGCCTCGCCCAGCGCGCCTTCGGCAAAGCTGATGGCGCGCTTCTCGCGGCTGCGCTGCTCGGGCTGACCCGACAGATCGCGCGAACGGAACTCCCACTGAGCGTCCGAGAAGCGCTTGGACAGGCTGCCGGCGGCGTCGTCGGTGGTGTGGAAGGCCTGCCAGGCCTGCAGGGTGTCGACCGGCGTCGCGGCGAAAATGGCGGCGATCTTGGGCATGGCCGTGTTCTGGCGCACGATCACACGATCGACCGTACCCAGGCCGGCGGCGTTGAAGTAGCCGGTCCAGTCAAAGCCCGGGGCCTCGGCGGCCAGGGTCTGAATGGTGTATTCGTTGTAGGTCTTGTCGCGGTTGCGGTTCTCGATCGGGGTCCAGTGGGCCTCGGCGATCTTGGTTTCCAGCGCGACGATGGCGGCGGCGTGACCGGCCGGATCGGCCCAACCGATATTGGTCAGCATCCGCGCGACATAGGCCTGATACTTGTCCTTCTTGTCCGCGAAGCGGGCGTCCAGATAGTAGTCGCGGTTCGGCAGACCGATGCCCGACTGGCCGGCCGTCACGGCGTAACGGGTGGGGTTCTTCTGGTCGATGGTGATGCCGGTGCCGAAGAAGGACGACCCGACGCGGCCCTGGGTCTGACCCATGTAGGCGGCGATCTTGGCGTGCGTGTTCGCGGCGCGGATCGCGGCCAGGAAGGGTTGCAGCGGCTGGGCGTCCAACTGCTCGATGCGCGCCTCATTACTGTAGCTGCGGTAGGCGTCGGCGATCTTGGCCTCGTCCGAGCCCGGCTTCAGGTCGGTGCGCGCGACCAGACCCTGGATCAGGGCCTTCATGCGATTGTCCGACAGTTCGCGCAGCAGCGGGAAGGAGCCGTAGGAGGTGCGGTCCGACGGGATCTCCAGCTTGTCGAAAGCCGTGCCGTTGGCGTAGCGGAAGAAGCTGTCGCCCGGCGCCACCGAAGGGTCGCGACCCGACAGGTCGAAACCCCAGTCGCCGTACTTGGGCGCATCCGTCCCCGTCCAGCCCGCCGTCGCCGCGCCGCCTTCGGGCGCCGAGACGCCGTGGAACAGCTCCACGACGGTGCAGGATTCGTCCACACAGGCGTGGCCGTGGCCGTCATCGGCGAAGGCCGCGGCAGGCATCAACAAGGCGCCGACAGCGGCTCCGACAAGCAGTTTCTTCATCAGTGACAATCCTAAAAGCAGCCCCGAAGCTCAGGTGGCCGGACCCTAATCCCGCCTTGAGCATACGCGCGTCTTAAAAAAAGTTCATGAAACATGCGAGCCCCGCTCGCCAGACTGTGATCGAGTGCGTCACACTGCCCGGTCAGGAGGACGAATGACCCAGGCGCACGGCGGCGAATACAGGGATCTGGTAGTCTTCCTCGCCGCGGCCGGGGTGGTCGTGCCCCTGTTCAACCGGCTGAAGATCAGCCCGGTTCTGGGCTTTCTCGCGGCCGGGGTGCTGCTGGGGCCCGACGGTCTCGGGCGGTTCGCCCAGCAGGGCGGCTGGCTCAGTTGGCTGACCATCGGCGATCAGGCCCAGATTCGTCAGCTATCTGAACTCGGCGTCGCCTTCCTGCTGTTCATGATCGGGCTGGAGCTGTCGTGGGAGCGGCTGAAGGCCATGCGGCGGCTCGTGTTCGGCCTGGGCATGCTGCAGATCGCCATCTGCGCCGGGGCCATCGCCGTCGTCTTCATGATCCTGGGCCAGCCGCTGGCCGGCGCGGCGGTCCTGGGCATGGGCCTGGCGCTGTCGTCGACCGCCGTGGTCATGCCGGTCCTGGCCGCCCAGGGCCGGCTCAAGGGCGAAACCGGGCGGGCGACCTTCGCCGTCCTGCTGGCGCAGGACGTGGCCGTGGCGCCGATCCTGATCACCGTCACCGTCCTGGCGACCCTGGCCCAGGGAAACGGAAGGGGCGGCGCTGCGATCGAACCCGCCGAACTGGGGCGCGCCCTGTTCACCCTGGCGCCGGCGGCGGGCGGCCTGTTCCTGATGGTCCTGCTGGGGCGGCTGGTGCTGCGGCCGATGTTCCGTTCGGTGGCCCGCGCCCAGCACCGGGGCGAAGGCCGCGAACTGTTCGTCGCCGCCTGCCTTCTGGTCGTCGTCGTCGCCGGCCTGACGGCCCAGGCTGTGGGCCTATCCATGAGTCTGGGGGCCCTCGTCGCCGGCGTGCTTCTGGCCGAGACCGAGTTCCGGCGCGAGGTGGAGGTGGCCATCGATCCCTTCAAGGGCCTGTTGCTCGGCGTGTTCTTCATCGGCGTCGGCATCAGCCTGGATCTGGATGCGGTCGCCGCCGATCCCGCGACAGTGATGGGGATGGCCGGCGGTCTGATCCTGCTCAAGGCCCTGGTCATCTTCGTCCTGGCCCGGGCATGGGGACTGACGGGGCGCTCGGCTCTCGAGACCGCTCTGGTGCTGGGCCCGGCGGGCGAGTTCGCCTTCGTCATCCTGACCACCGGAATGGTCGAGGGCCTGGCGGACCCCGGCCTGACCCGCAAGGCCATGCTGGCGGCGACGATCAGCATGTTCGCGGTGCCGATCCTGGCGGTCCTGGCGCGCACGCTGACCCGGCGGATCGCCCCGCCCCGCGACCTAGAGACGCAGGCCCTGTCGCCCGCGTCTTCGCCCGTGCTCGCGCCGGACGGCGCCGTGCTGATCGTCGGCTTCGGCCGCGTCGGCCGTCTGGTCGGCGACCTTCTGGCCGAGCACGACCAGAAGTTCGTCGCCCTGGACGCCGATCCGGCCTCGGTCCGCGCCGGCCGCGCGGAGGGGCGCGAGGTCTATTACGGCGACGCGGCCCGGCCCGAGATGCTGAACGCCTGCGGCCTGGCCACGGCCCGCGCCCTGATCGTCACCATGGACGCGCCGTCCAAGGTCGACGAGGTCGTCCGCACGGCGCGCGCCCTGCGGCCCGACCTGATCCTGATCGCACGGGCGCGCGACGATCGGCACGCGGCGCGCCTCTACGCCCTGGGCGTCACCGATGCGGTGCCTGAAACCACCGAAGCCAGCCTGCAACTGGCCGAGAACACCCTGGTCGACCTGGGCGTGCCGATGGGACTGGTCCTGGCCTCGATCCACGAACGCCGCGACGGCTTCCGCCGGACCTTCCAGGCGGCTGCGCCCGACAACCGGGGGACCCGTCCTTCGCGCGCCTTCCGCTCGCCCCGCTCCGCCGCCGCTCCGCCTCAAACCAAGTAGAATTCCTTACTCCCGTTGATCTCAAGGCCAAGCTTGGGCTAGGTCTTACTGCGGATCGCGACCCATTTTGGTCAATGTTCGGTGATGAAAGTTCCCCCCTCCTCCGGGACGTGGGTGTCGTCGTGTTTGGAGTTCACGCCGAGGCGGCTGTGAACTTCGCCTGGCGGCCCTTCGCCCCTTAACGATCGGCGGCGTTTCGCCCCTCCGAGCCAGAGTATTTTTCCTGATGCGTGAGACCACCCTGTCCGCCCCAGAAGCCGTTGAGGCCGAAGGCCAGCCCCGCCTGAACCGCCGCCAGGCGGCCAAGGTCCGCACCCGTCAGAAGGTGCTCGACGCCGCGCGTGCCCTGTTCGCCGAGCGCGGCTACGACGCCGCCACCATTCGCGACATCGCCAAGGGCGCGGGCATGTCCACCGGCGCCGTCTTCGCCAACTTCCAGGACAAGGCGGAACTGTTCGAGTGCGTCTTCGCCGAGGAGATGGCGGGCCTGCTGCAGGACATCCAGACCGCCGCCGGCCACGAAGGCCGCGTCGCCGACCGCCTGGGCGAGGGGCTGACCGCTGGTTACCACCGCTCGCTGGAGCACCTGCCGTTGATGCAGGCCATGATCGCCCGCTCGTGGTTCCAGCCCGAAGCCGCGGACCAGCGTTCACGCGCCTTCGTCCAGCCGATCATTGTCGCCCTCATCGAAGTGCTGCAGGCCGGCATCCGCGAAGGCGAGCTGCGCCAGGACCTGGATCTGGTGCTGCTGGGCCGGATGATCTGGGACGTCTTCATCTCCAACTTCCGCTACGCCGCCTACGACAACTGGGGCATCGAAGAACTGACGCCGCAGATCCGCAAGCAGCTGGACCTGATCCTGTCCAGCCAACTCGCTCGCCAGTAGTCGGCGGGGGCCGACGCCCCCTGACCGCGAAACAAAAAAGGTCTCTCCTCCATCGCGGGGAGAGGCCTTTTTTCTTGGTTTCAGACTTGGATTCGACTGACCGTCGCCAGATATCTGGTCAGCTCTTCCACCTCAGAACGACTTCCTTGATCGGATTGATGAAGCCGCGCCCCTCAGCGCGGCTTTTCGTCCATTCGCGCTTCAGCTGCTGATACCACTTCGCCTGCTTGTCGGCGTCGTCGATCCAGATCAGGGCGGGATCGTACTTCAGCCCCTCGTTCTGCAGGTTCACCATGCCGCCGTCCTGCTTCAGGAAGGCCACCACCCCCATCCGCAGGAAGGGTTTGGCGATGTTGAACACCCAGTGGTCGGACCAGAAGATCTGGGTGATGCGGGTCTTCGTCTCGGTCACCGGCGTCAGACAGGTCAGGGCCAGCACCTGTTTCGTCCCTACCTGGATATGCTCCCAGCGATAGCCGGGCAGGCGGAAGGTGATCTCGGTCGCCGGCGCGCCGCCCAGGATCTTGTAGAGGCGGCTGTTCGACGACGGGGCGTGGCGCACCATGGCCCAGCCGAAGTCCCTAGGCGCAAAGGTCTTGGCCTTCTCGTGCATCGAGTGCTCGGACCGCCACCACCACTGCTGGTGCACGAACGGTCCATGCGCCGGGTCCATCAGGCCGATGACGGCATGATCGATATGGCTGTCGAAATCCATCGCCTCGACCAGCTTCACGTCGCCCTCGGCGCCAGGGAAAAGCGGCGGCTCGTGGTCGGGCTCGGACGGATGGCGGGCGTCCGCCGCCATCCAGACGAAGACCATCCCCTGGCTCTCACGCACCGGATAGGACCGCACGCGGATGCGCTCAGCCTCGAAGGCCTGATCCTCGACCAGGGACGGAATGGCGGCGCAGACCCCGTCGGGCCGGAAGCGCCAGCCGTGATAGGGACATTCGATCGTTTCGCCCTCGCCCGGCTTGTCCACCAGACGCCCGGCCGACAGCGGCGCCGCGCGGTGCGGACAGATGTCCCGCATGGCGTAGACCTCGCCCGCGCGGGTCCGGCCGACCAAGAGCGGCTCGTCCATCAACTCATAGCGCTTCAGACTGGCGACCGGCACGTCGCGCGACAGGGCGACGAAATACCAGGCGTCGCGCACGAAGCCCTTGCCGAAAGCGGCGGGCGGACCCTTGGCCTCGGGAGCGGCGGAAACGGGGGACTGGACGGGATCGGCGGCGGCTGGCTTCATCCCGCTTCTCTATCAAGAGACGCCTTCCGTGTCGTCGGGGTCGGCGCTTATGTTGAAAAAGAACTTTACAACATAAAGTCTATGACGTAGTCAGCGATCATCACTCGGGGAGTAACGATATGAACCGCCGCACCGCCCTCGCCGCCGCCCTGCTGATCCTGGCCTCGCCCGCCGCCGTCCAGGCTCAAGACGGCCACGCCGCCCATGGTCATCAGCACGCCGCCTTCGCCTCCGACCGCATTCATGTCGCCGTCGAGGGCCAGGGACCGGACGTCATCCTGATCCCCGGCCTCAGTTCCTCGCCCGCCGTCTGGCAGGGCACGGTCGACCATCTGAACGGCGCCTACCGCGTCCACCGCATTCACGTGCAGGGCTTCGCCGGAGCCCCCGCCGAGGGCAACGCCGCCGGCCCCGTGGCCGCCCCCGTGGCCGAAGAGATCGCCCGCTACATCCGCGAGCAGGGCCTGCAGAAGCCCGCCGTCGTCGGCCATTCGATGGGCGGCACCATCGGCATGATGCTGGCCGCCCGCCATCCCGAGGCGGTCGGCAAGCTGATGGTCGTGGACATGATCCCCTTCATGGGCGCCATGTTCGGCCCGCCCGGAACCACCGCCGAGAGCGTCAAGCCGATCGCCGATCAGGTCTTCGCCGCCCAGTCGGCCAGCCCGCGCGACCAGTATCTGACCCAGGCCAAGGCCTCGGTCACCGGCATGATCAATACCGAGGCGGCGCGCGCCGGCCCCCTGCATGATGTCGAGACCACCGACCAGCAGGTCGCCGCCGCGTCGTTCCGTGAACTGATCGCTACCGACCTGCGCCCCGAACTGGGCCGGATCACCGCCCCGGTCGAGGTTCTTTATGTAAAGTTCAACGACGCCCGCATGACCGACGCCCTGACGGACACCATCTACCGGATGTCGTTTTCGAGCCTGCCGGGAGCGAAGCTGAAGCGCATCGACGACAGCGCCCATTTCGTCATGCTGGACCAGCCTCAGGCCTTCTATGGCCAGCTCGACGCCTTTCTTTCGGCGAAATAGGCCCTCACGCTCCCGTGATTAAGGATGGGGGCGTTTTCGTCGGCGGCGTGACCGGCTAGGGTTCACGCCGCTGGCAAGAGGGATATTCATGGCGCGTAGAGACGGCGGACCGGACCGCAACGAGCAAGGCGGCGGCCATGACGCGGGCCAGGGCGGCGGCAAGCCGCGCCGATCCTTCATGGGCCGGCTGTTCTACTGGGGGGCCGTGCTCGGCGTCTGGGGCCTGATCTTCGCCGTGGTCTTCTTCGCGGTGTTCGCGCGCGACCTGCCCGACACCTCCAGCCTGTATAAGGTCGAGCGCCAGCCCTCGATCACCTACCTCGACCGCTCGGGCGCCCTGATCGCGGTGCGCGGCACCCAGATGGCCCCGCCGGTCGATCTGGACGCCCTGCCCGACTATGTGCCCGCCGCCTTCGTCGCCATCGAGGACCGGCGCTTCTATCATCACCCGGGCTTCGACCCCATCGGCATGACCCGCGCCATGGCCCTGAACCTCAAAGCCGGACACGTGGTCCAGGGCGGTTCGACCATCACCCAGCAGTTGGCCAAGAACCTGTTCCTGACGCCGGACCAGAACCTGAAGCGCAAGGTTCAGGAGCTGATGCTGGCCGTCTGGCTGGAGATGAAATTCACCAAGAAAGAGATCCTCGCCCTCTATCTGAACCGGGTCTATTTCGGCGCCGGCGCCTATGGCATCGAGGCCGCCTCGCAACGCTATTTCGACAAGAGCGCGGACAAGCTGACGGTCGGCGAGACCGCCCTGCTCGCCGGTCTGCTGAAGGCGCCGTCGCGCTATTCCCCCGTATCGGAAAGCAAGCGCGCCGCCACCCGGGCCAACGTCGTGCTGAACGAAATGGTCGACACCGGCGCCATCACCCCGGCCCAGCGCGAAGCCGCCGTGGCCGAGCCCGTGCGGGTGTCCAAGACCCTGGCCAGTCAGCACGCTCAATACTTCATCGACTGGCTGGACAAGCAAATCCGCAGCCTGGTCGGCGAACCGACCGAGGACATGGTGGTCGAAACCACGCTCGACCTGAACCTCCAGACCGACGCCGAGCGCGCCGTGCGCCGCATCCTGGACCGCGACAAGGGGCGGGGCGTGGAACAGGCCGCCCTGGTGGCGCTGGACGGCGAAGGCCGGGTGCGCGCCATGATCGGCGGCGGCTCCTACGCCGACAGTCAGTTCAACCGCGCCGTCGACGCCCGCCGTCAGGCCGGCTCGGCGTGGAAGCCCTTCGTCTATCTGGCGGCGGTCGAGGCCGGTTTCACCCCGTCGACGCCCGTGGTCGATCAGCCCGTGACCATCGGCGGCTGGTCGCCGCGCAACTATTCCGGAACCTTCGCCGGCCCGATGTCCCTGGCCCAGGCCGTGGCCCAGTCGACCAATACCATCGCCGCCTCTGTCGCCGATCAGGTCGGCCGCGACAGCGTGGCCCGCGCCGCGCGCCGTCTGGGCATCACCAGCCCCATCGGTCTGCAGCCGTCCATGGCCCTGGGCGCCGTCGAGGTCAGCCCGCTGGAGATGGCCCAGGCCTATGACGCCTTCGCCAACGGCGGCAAACGGGTCGAGGCCTATGGCATCAGCCGCATCCGCACCCCCTCGGGCCGCGTCATCTATCAGCATGGCACGGGCGAGAACGGCCAGGCGATCAACAATCCGCCGCTCTACTACATGAACCAGATGCTGCGGGGCGTGATCACCTCGGGCAGCGGCCGTTCGGCCGCCATCGGCGGGCGCGACATCGCCGGCAAGACCGGCACGACCTCGGACTACAAGGACGCCTGGTTCGTCGGCTACACCGGCGGCTTCGTCGCCGCCGTCTGGGTCGGCAAGGACGACAACAAGCCCATGCGCGGCGTGACCGGCGGCGCCTCGCCCGCCGCCATCTGGCGCGGCTTCATGGAGGCGGCCCTGCCGAAACTGGCGGTCCAACCCATCCCCAACGGCCCGCCCCTGCCCGAAGGCTGGGCCGCGCCCGATCCGGTCGGCGACATGATGGGTCAGGTTCAGGACCCCTACGCCCCGCCGCTGGACGGCGATGCGAACGGCCCGGCCATCGTCGACGGCCAGCCTGTCCCAGCGCCCAGGCCCCTGCCCAACGACCAGCCCCTCGTGCGGTCCACCTCGCCGCAGCCTGACCGGGCCAAGGATGCGAGCTCCGCGCCGCGCACCGACAAGAAGCCCGAGACCCTGTTCTTCTAAGAGAAAAACCACCTTCCTTGCCGTCATCCCCGGCCTTGTGCTGGGGATCCAGAGACTCAAGGTCGGCCGTTCGCGCGGCGATGCTCGGATCGCCGGCGTCGCGTTTATGGATCCTTGGCGCCAGGCCGAGGATGACGGGTGAAATTCTGAGCGAGAAGCGCCTCAGCGCCCCACGGCGTGCAGCGCCGCGCCGTAATCGCGCAGCCATCGGCGATAGGGCCGGTGGTCGCCTACCAGCCGGTGCACCACCGCCCAATAGGCCGGACTGTGGTCGGCGTGGACCAGATGGGCCACCTCGTGCGCGGCCAGATAGTCCGCCACGGCGGGCGGGGCCATGATCACCCGCCAGGAATAGCGGATCGAGCGGTTGTGCGGACTGCACGAGCCCCAGCGCGAGCGGGTGTCGACGATCGACACCTTGACCGGCTTGCGGCCCCCATCCTGCCCCAGCGCCGTCAGATGCGCCTCGGTCCGCGTGGTCAGAAAGTCACGCGCCGCGCGCTTGAACCAGTTCTCGATCCGGCGGGAAAAGGCCTCGCCCTCGCCGCCCGAGCGGATCACCGGCCCCTCCGGGGTCTCGACCAGACGCGCCGCGCCCGCCCCGCCGACGGCCTCCAGCCGCACGCTCCGGCCCAGCCAAGACACGGTTGCACCCGGCTCCAGCGGCGTGCCCGCGATCCGCGCGGCCAGACGGTCGGCGATCCACTCCGATTTGCTGCGCGCAAAGGCCACCGCCTCGCCCAGCCGCCGCTCGGACGGGGCCACGGCCACGGCTTCGCCGGCGCGGGCGTCGATACGGATCGACAGCCGTCGCGCGCGGGGATTCACCGACAGGCGAAGGGCGCCCCCGCCCTCAAGCGGCAGCCGCTGGCCGTTCCGGTACTGCACTCAGGCTCTCGTTCTGGGCGATGAAGTCGCGCACGCGCGGATAGATCTCGTCACGGAAACGACGACCGTTGAAGACGCCGTAATGGCCCACGCCCGGCTGGACGTAGAGGAGACGGCGGCCGTCGGGGATGTTGGGCGTCAGGCCGTGCGCGGCCTGGGTCTGGCCAACGCCGGAAATGTCGTCCTTCTCGCCCTCGACCGTGGCCAGACCGATGTCGGTGACAGCCGACAGGGCGACAAGCTTGCCGTCATGTTCCAGCAGGCCGCGTGCCAGCAGATGCTGCTGGAAGACGATGTCAATGGTCTGGAGATAGAATTCCTCGGTCAGGTCCAGCACCGACAGATACTCGTCGTAGAACTGCTCGTGCTTTTCGACCCCGTCGCCGTCCCCGGCCACCAGATCCTCGAAATAGCGGCGATGGGCGTCGACGTGCTTTTCCTCGTTCATCGACATGAAGCTGTAGAGCTGGACGAAGCCCGGATAGACGCGGCGCCCAAAGCCCGGATAGGGCCAGGGCACGGTGTGGATCATGTTCGACTTGAACCAGGCGAAGGGCTTGGCCTCGGCCAGTTGGTTCGTCACCGTCGGCGACAGGCGGGCGTCGATGGGCGAGCCCATGAAGGTCATGGAGGCGGGCCGGTTGGGGTCGTTCTCGGCCGCCATGACGGCGCAGGCCGCCAGCACCGGCGGGCCCGGCTGGCAGACGCCGACGACATGGGCGCGCGGGCCGATGGCCGTCAGCATGGCCCGGACGTGGTCGATGTAGTCGTGAAAGTCGAACCGGCCCTCCAGCACCGGCACCTGACGGGCGTTCTCCCAGTCGGCGACATAGACGTCATGGTCCTGCAGGAAGCCTTCGACCGTGCCGCGCAACAGGGTGGCGTAGTGACCCGACAGGGGGGCGACGATCAGGACGGCAGGCGAAACGCCCGGCTTGCCCGCCCGCTTCAGGTCGCCCGCGTGGCGCGCAAACCGGACCAGTCGGCACCAGGGCGAGGACCAGACGACCTGTTCGGTCGTGCGCACGGCATGGCCGTCGATGTCGATGGTTTCCAGCCCCCAGGCCGGCTTGCCGTAGCGGCGCGTCAGGCTCTCGAACACCTCGGCCGAGGCGTAGGCCGTGCGGCCGATGGCCGTGTCAGAGGCCGGATTGAAGGGCGACGTCCAGAACGACCGCGCCATCTGGGCCCCGATCCGGAACGGCGTCGCCGAATGATAGGCGAGCTCGTGAAATGCGTAGAGCATGAAACCCCGACTGCGGCCCCCGCCGATGCGGCAGGGCAGCATAGAACGTTTCGCACTGCAAAAGGAGTTGGGCGCGATCAGCGAAAGGTGATCAGCCCTGCTCCATCTTCCGTTCAATCAGCTTGGCGGTCTTGTCCGGCCCCAGGTCGTGGGCCACGGCGCTGCGGAACTGACCGTCCGGCCCCATCAGATAGACGGTCAGGGAGTGGTTCATCGTATAGCCCTCGCCCTCGCCGACCTTCTGATAGAAGGCGCGATATGCCTTGGCGACCTGGGCCGTCTGCTCGGGCGTGCCGGTCAGGCCGATGACGCCCTTGGGGAAGCCGTCCGACGACAGATAGTCCTTCAGCAGCTTGGGCGTGTCGCGCTCGGGATCGATGCTGACGAAGACGATCTGCAGATCCTTGGCCTTGTCGCCCATCCGTTCCTGCACCGCGTTCAGCACGCCGAGCGTGGTCGGGCAGTAGTCGGGGCAGTAGGTGAAGCCGAAGAAGACCAGGGTCCACTTGCCGTTCAGGATCGACTGATCGACCACCTGTCCGTCCTGATTGGTCAGGGTGAACGGACCGCCGACGGTCGGCTGGCCCGTGCCGGTCTCGGCAGTCTGAGTCGCCTGCTGGCGTCCATTGACGACCACCATGGTGATCAGGCCCAGGGCCAGGGCGATGACCGCGCAGGCGGCGGCGAACAGAATGACGGGACGACGCGGCATCGACTTCTCCTCGGGATCTGGCGACGGGTGTGCAGCTGCCAGCGTCGCGGTCTATAGAAGAGGCGTGAGCAGCACAGAAGCCCCCTCCCTGTCGCAGCCCCCCCATCGCAGCGGGGCCGCCGCCTCCCCGCCGGGCGCCATGGAGGCCCTGCGCGAGCGGCCCCGGCGTGGGCGCGGCCTGTCGCTGCGCACCCTGATCGTGCTGCGCTGGCTGGCCATCGTGGGGCAGAGCTCGGCCATCCTGACCGCCTATTTCGCGCTGCACTTCCCCTTGCCCCTGTGGCAATGCCTGACCGCCATCGGGGCCAGCGCCGTCATGAACCTGGCCACCATGGCGCGGGCCCGGCGTATCGACGGCAGTCTGCCGAACGGGCGTCAGACGGCCGCGCAGTTGGGCTTCGACATCCTGCAGCTGGCGACCCTGCTGGCCCTGACCGGCGGCCTCGACAACCCGTTCTGCCTGTTGCTGGTGGCGCCGGTGACCATCGCCGCCGCCGCCCTGCCCTCGCGTCAGGCCCTGGCTCTGGGGTTGATGGCTCTGCTGGCGGTCGGCGTCCTCTTCTCCTGGTCCCTGCCCCTGCCGTGGCGGATGCACGAACATCTGGAGCTGCCGGGCCTCTATCGCTTCGGCATGGGACTAGCCCTGGTCACCGGGGTCCTGTTCACCTCGGGCTACGCCTGGAAGGTCGCCGCCGACGCCGAAAAGCTGGAGCTGGCCCTGGCCACCACCCAGGACGTGCTGCAACGCGAACAGAGACTGGCGGCCCTGGGCGGTCTGGCCGCCGCCGCCGCCCACGAACTCGGCACGCCCCTGGCGACCATTCAGGTGGTGGCCAAGGAACTGCTGCGCGCCTCGCCGCCCGACAGCCCCGTGGCCGAGGACGCCGCCCTGATGCTGCAACAGGCCGAGCGCTGCCGCGACATCCTGAAACAGCTGTCGGCCCAGCCGGAAGAAGGCGACGCCCTCTACGCAGACGTCGATCTGAAGGCCCTGCTGGAAGAGGTGGTCGAGCCGCACCGGGGCTTTGATCTGGACTTCCAGACCGCGATCAAGGCCCCGCCCGGACAGCCGGTCCCACGCGTGCATCGCCTGCCCGAAGTCATCCACGGCCTGTCCACCCTGATCGAGAACGCCGCCGACTTCGCCAACAGCCGGGTGCGGGTGACCGCCATCGTCGATGCGGGCTGGATCGAGATCGACATCGTCGACGACGGTCCCGGCTTCTCGTCCGAAATCCTGCCCCGCCTCGGCGAGCCCTATGTGACCAGCCGCCCCCAGGCCAAGGCCCGCCGCGCCCTGGCGGCCCAGATCGCCGCCGCTTCGACCCCGACCGCCCCGCGCCGGCACGGCCGCAGGGTCGCGCCCCCGCCCCCGATCACCGCCCCCATCGCCCCCAGCCAGGGCGGCATGGGCCTGGGCTTCTTCATCGCCCGCACCCTGCTGGAGCGCAGCGGCGGCAAGGTTTCGGTCGGCGCCGGCGACGGCGAGAGGGGCCAGCCCAAGGGCGCACGCGTCACCGTCCGCTGGCCGCGACAGGCGCTGGAGGCGGCCGATCCGGCCCTGACGCCGCGCTCGGCGCGTGGAACCTGATGTCGCAGTCGGGAGCTAGAACCTTGACCATGCCTCGCAGACGCCCGACCTGAGCGTCAGGAGAATCCCATGTCCGAACTCGAAGCCCGTATCGCCACCCTGGCCGACAAGACCCTGCTGCTGCTGGACGACGACCAGGCGCTGCGCACCCGCCTGGGCCGGGCGCTGGAGGCGCGCGGCTTCGAGGTGACCCTGGCCGGTTCGGTGGCCGAGGCCGGCGACGCCCTGCGCGTTTCCGCCCCCGCCTTCGCCGTGCTGGACATGCGGCTGGAGGACGGCAACGGCCTGAAGGTGGTCGAAGCCATCCGCGAACGGCGCGAGGACGCCCGCATCGTCATGCTGACCGGCTACGGCGCCATCGCCACCGCCGTCGCGGCGGTCAAGGCCGGCGCTGTCGACTATCTGCAGAAGCCCGCCGACGCCGACGACGTGGTCAAGGCCCTGCTCTCCAGCGGCGAAGCCCCCGAGCCCCCGGAAAACCCCATGAGCGCCGACCGGGTGCGCTGGGAGCACATCCAGCGCGTCTATGAGCTGTGCGACCACAATGTCTCGGAAACGGCGCGCCGCCTCGGCATGCACCGCCGCACGCTGCAGCGCATCCTGGCCAAGCGCGCGCCGCGCTAGTTCCCTTCTCCCCTTGAGGGAGAAGGTGGCAGGCGAAGCCTGACGGATGAGGGGTGTGAGCGCCTCGATCTGAATGTTGAGACGTCGGCGGATCGATTCTTGATGTCGCGCCGACACCCCTCATTCGGCCCTGACGGGCCACCTTCTCCCTCAAGGGGAGAAGGAAACTAGTCCCGCATCATCCTCAGCGCCCCCAACCGCGCAAACGCCAGCGTTAGCGCCTTTCTCCGCGCCGGCGCCAGCGGCGTGGCGGGCGCGTCGCGGACGACGGCTCCGCCGAAGCCGTCGGCGACGATCAGCCCCGGCGCGTCGGGCAGGACAGCTTGCGGAAACTCCGGCGCGACGGCGAAGTAGAAGGCGTCGCAGAAGGGCCCGTATTCATGCCATTTGCGGTCGACGCGATAATCGTCGACGCCCGACTTCACCTCGCAGATGACGATGTCGCCCTTGGGTCCCAGGGCCATGACGTCGGCGCGGCGGCCATTGGGCAGGCCGACTTCCAGCAACGGCGCATAGCCCAGGTCCAACATCAGCCGCGCCGCCCCGCGCGTGACCGACAGGGTGGTGTCGGGACGGCTGAAGACCAGTTCGAGATGAAGGGCGGAGGCGGCCATGTCGCCCTTTATGTTCCGCCTATGTTCCTATCGCAAGCGCTGCCGGTTGGTGCGCCACTGGTCGCGCGTCTGGCCCCACAGGTTGAGCGGCGTCTCGTGGAACGGTGGCGGCGCCCGCCCCGGCCCCCGGTTCGTCGAGCCCAGGCGCTCAGCCACCTTTTCCGACGCCCGGTTGGCCGGGTCGATGCAGTGGATCACGTCGGCCCAGTCCAGCACCTCGAAGGCGTAGTCCATAGTCGCGGCGGCGGCCTCGACCGCATAGCCCTTGCCGGTCGCGTCGCGATGCAGGCTCCAGCCCACCTCCCGGCCCGGCCAGTCATAGGGATGCAACGGACCGATGCGGCCCATCCATTTTCCCGTGGCCTTTTCGATCACCGAGAACATGCCTTCGCCCTGCAGGGCCCACATGCCCGCGACCGAGGCCATGGTCCGCCAGACCTCGTGCTTCGACTTCACCCCGCCGATGAAGCGGGTCGTGTCCGGATCGCTCTGGAACTCGGCCCAGCGCGGGAAATCCTCCAGCGTCGGCGGGCGCAGGTAAAGCCGTTCGGTCTCCAGCGTCGGACCCAGCGGAGAGGAAAAGTCGGTCACAGCAGATACTCCCGCTCAAGGCTGTAGACGCTGCCATCGCCGGTCAGGACGCTGGAATAGAGGCCGAAACGGTCGATGCGGATCGGCGGTGAGTTCAACAGGTTGTGCCCGGCGATCCAGGCCCCGATCCGGTCCGGATTGGCCTGCGGCTTCAGATAGGCCAGGGTCACATGCGGCCGGTATTCGCGCCGTTCGGGCGGCACGCCCGCGCGCTCGCCCGCCGACCGACAGCGCCCCGCCAGCACATTCAGCGGCTCGCTGGGCTCCAACCCCGCCCACAGCGTATGGGTGCGGTGGGCGTCGCCAAAGGCCCCGACGCCCTTCAGCGTGATCTCGAACGCCCCGCCACCCTCGGCCCGGCTCAGTTCGGAGGCCAGATCGTCGGCCTTCCGCTCGTCCGCGTCGCCATAGAAGGCCAGCGTCACATGCAGAGCGTCCAGCGGCCGCCAGCGGGCGCCCGGCAGGCCGGATTGCCGGCGCTGAAGCGCCTCGGCGACGTCCTCGGGAATGGAGATGGCGGTGAACAGGCGGGGCATGCGACCCTTGGTAGCGGGCGGAACGCCCCTTCGGAAGACGGGTTTTCCTTGCATGGCGGCCCATCCGTCCCGATATTTCCAGTCAAGGTCGGCGCTTGCCGTCCAAACGGGAGAAAATCTTCGCGATGAGCGACTTCAACAACGGTTATGCGCGCCCGCTTCCGCAGTCGGCGGACATGTCCGTGGACGCCGGTCTGCGCGCCTTCATGCTGGGCGTTTACAACAAGCTCGCCCTCGGCCTCGTGGTCGCCGGCGCGCTGGCCTATCTCACCGGCAACTACGCCCCGGTGCAGCAACTTCTCTACACCCAGGCCGCTGACGGCCGCATCGGCCTGACGATGCTGGGCATGATCGTCCAGTTCTCGCCCCTGGTCATGCTGTTCGGCTCCATGTTCTTCATGAAGAACCCGACGGCCAAGGGCGTGAACATGCTCTACTGGGCCGTGGTCGCCACCATCGGCGCCGGTCTGGGCGTGCTGTTCCTGCGCTATACCCACGGTTCGCTGGCCTCGACCTTCTTCGTCACCGCGGCGGCCTTCGCTGGTCTCAGCCTGGTCGGCTACACCACCAAGAAGAACCTGACCGGCATGGGCAGCTTCCTGATCATGGGCGTGATCGGCCTGGTCATCGCCTCGGTCGTCAACATCTTCATGCAGTCGGGCGTGATGTATTTGATCATCTCGGGTATGGGCGTGCTGATCTTCTCGGGTCTGATCGCCTATGACACCCAGCGCCTGAAAATGACCTACTACGCCCTCGGCGGCGACAAGAACGCGATGGGCGTAGCCACCGGCTTCGGCGCCCTGAGCCTGTTCATCAACTTCGTGAACCTGTTCCAATTCCTGCTGGCCTTCATGGGCAACCGGAACTAGGCCTCAAGTAGCCCGAAGGGCGATAGGCCACTAAAAATGAAGGCCCCGGCAGCGATGTCGGGGCCTTTTCTTTTGTCGTCATCCCGGCCGAGCCGCAGGCGAAGAGCCGGGACCGCCCAAGGCGCCGACCTCTGCGTGTGTAGCGGTCCCGGATAGCGGCGACGCCGCTTCCGGGATGACGATGAGAGATGCCTATTCCACCACCGTGAACTTGCGGCTGTCGAAGACCCGCAGCACCTGGGCCAGGTCGCGGCCGCGTTTCAGCACATGGCCGCCTTCGCCGATCACGGCCCACTGTCCCTGTTTCAGGCGCAAGGCCGGGCGTTTCTCGATGCGGTAAAGCGGCGCGTCGCCCGAGCGGCGGAAGACGGCGAATTCGGCTACTTCCTTGTGGCCGATCATGGCGTAGTCGCGCCATTCCCCCGCGGCGACCATCCGGCCATAGACCCGCAGCACCAGCCCCAGCTCCTGCCGGTCGAAGAAGACCGGGCCCGGCTGCGACGCGTCTGAACTGTGCGGATCAAGGCTCATCGCCTCTCAACTTAGGCGGCTGCGCGCCGAACGCCAGCGGGACCGCGACTTGTCACCCGCTCCCCACGCGTCCAAAAGACGGATCAAGTTCTAGATACGGAGACGACCCATGGCGACGAACGAAGGCTGGGATATGCCGACCGGCGAACTCATGAAGGGCAAGAAGGGCCTGATCATGGGGGTCGCGAACTCCAGTTCCATCGCCTGGGGCATCGCCTCGCAGCTGGCCGCCCAGGGCGCCGAGTTGGCCTTCACCTACCTCGGCGAAAGCCTGGAGCGTCGCGTGCGCCCGCTGGCCGAAAGCGTCGGCGCCAAGCTGCTGATCCAGGCCGACGTCACCGACGACGCCTCGATGGACAAGGCGTTCGAGGAGCTGGAAAAAGAGTTCGGCACGATCGACTTCGTCGTCCACGCCATCGCCTTCGCCAACAAGGACGAGCTGAAAGGCTCCTTCGTCGACAACACCACGCGCGACAGCTTCCTGCTGGCCATGAACATCTCGGCCTTCAGCTTCGTCGACGTGGCCAAGCGCTCGGCTAGGCTGATGCCCAACGGCGGTTCGATGATCACCCTGACCTATCTGGGGTCGGAGCGAGTCATCCCCAACTACAACACCATGGGCGTGGCCAAGGCCGCGCTCGAAGCCGCGACCCGTTACATCGCGCGCGATCTGGGTCCCAAGGGCATCCGCGTCAACGCCATCTCGGCGGGCGCCATGCGCACCCTGTCGCTGGCCGGCATCTCGGGCGGGCGTGGCCTGCACTCCAAGAGCGCCCAGTTCTCGCTGATCAAGGAAGAGACCTCGATGGAAGGCGTCGCCGGCGCCGCCCTGTGGCTGTGCTCGGACCTGGGCCGCTCGACCACGGGCGAAGTCGTCCACGTCGACGCCGGCTTCCACGCCGTCGGCCTGCCGGACGACATGGAAGGCTGAACCCCTCAGGGTTCGGAACGAGATCAGGGCCGCCGGGAAACCGGCGGCCCTTTTTGCTTTCAGGGCGCCGTCGCCCGGCCTAGCTTCGCCGCATGAGTTCGTCGCGCCTCCCCCCGCCCGCCAGCTTCTCCGCCGCCGCCGTGGCGACCGTCATCGGTTTCGGCGGCACCGTGGCCCTGGTGGTGCAGGCGGGGCAGACGCTGGGCGCCTCGCCGCCGCAGATCATCTCCATGGTCACGGCGCTCTGCCTCGGCATCGGCCTGCCGGGCGCGGCGCTCAGTTGGCGGCTGAAGATGCCGGTGGTCCTGGCCTGGTCGACGCCGGGCGCGGCTTTGCTGGCCGCCTCCACGCTCGGACTGGGCTGGAACACCGCCGTCGGCGCCTTCGTTCTCGCCGGGCTGCTGATGGTGCTGACGGGGTTGATCCCGGCCCTGGGACGGCTGGCCGAGCGGATTCCCGCAGCGATCGCCTCGGCCATGCTGGCCGGGGTGCTGCTGCCCTTCTGTCTGAAGCTGTTCCTCGTCTTTCCGACCGACATGGCCCTGGCGGGAGGGCTGCTGGCGGTCTTCATGATCCTGCGCCGCGTCGCCGCCGCCTGGGCCCTGCCTGCGGTTCTGGTCGCGGCCTTTGCGGTTCTGACCCTGCGCGGTCAGGTCGGCCTGCCCGCCGGGACCGGCCTGTTCGGCGCGCTGTCGCCGGTCACGCCCGCCTTCGACTGGAAGGCGGCCGTCAGCCTGGCCCTGCCGCTCTATCTGGTGACGCTGGCGTCGCAGAACCTGCCCGGTCTGGTGGTGCTGCGGGCCGCCGGATACGCCCCGCCCGCCGGAAAGCTGATCTTCTGGGGCGGGCTGACCAGCACCATCCTGGCCCCCTTCGGCGCGCACGGCGTCAATCTGGCGGCCATCGTCGCCGCCATCTGCACCGGACCGGAAGCCCATCCGGATCCGAACCGGCGCTGGACCGTCGGCGTCATTTACGGCCTGATCTATCTGGTCGTGGCCCTGTTCGCCGCACCGCTGGCGGGCCTGTTCATCGCCATGCCGACCGGGGCGCTGGCGGTCATCACCGGCCTGGCCCTGATCGCGCCCCTGACCGGGTCCCTGACCGGCATGATGAATGTGGCGGAGGACCGCGAAGCGGCGGTGCTGACCTTCGCCGCCACGGCCTCGGGCGTGGCCCTGTTCGGGGTCGGATCAGCCTTCTGGGGGCTGGCGGTCGGCTTCATCGCCCTGGCCGCGCGCCGCTGGATCCATCCCCGCCGCGCCTGAGCATCACGTCACTGTGAGAGAACAGCGGCTTCCCACGCCACAGCCGATTGTGAGAGCGTCCCCCCGGCCGATGGACGGCCAGATAGAGAGACGACGATGTCCCACAAGTTCGAAATCTATCAGGACAAGGCCGGCGAGTTCCGAGTCCGGTTCAAGTACAATGCCGAGATCATCTTCTCGACCGAGGGCTATTCCGACAAGTCGGGCGCCAAGCGTGCGATCGACTCCATCAAGAAGCACGTCGGCGACGCCCCCACCGAAGAAGTCTGAGTACACCTAAGCTTCACGGGGGCGCGGACGCCGCGTCCCCGCCATCTGTCTTATGGCCGCGCCGGGATGTTCAGACCCCGCTGCACTGCGGGTCGCGTCAGGCCGCGCTTCAGCCAGGCGGCGACGTGCGGGAAGTCGTTGAAGCCGACCAGATCGCCCGCCTCGTAGAAGCCGATCAGGTTGCGCACCCAACCCAGGCTGGCGATGTCGGCGATGGTGTAGTCCTCGCCCATGATCCAGTCGCGGGGCTCTGCCCCCTCATTGGCGAGCCGGCCTTCCAACACCCCCAGCAGACGCCTCGACTCCGCGACGTAACGGTCGCGCGGGCGCTTGTCCTCGAACGCGCGCCCGGCGAATTTGTGGAAGAAGCCGAGCTGGCCGAACATCGGCCCGATCGAGGCCATCTGGAAGAAGACCCACTGCAGGGTCTCGTAGCGCGCGGCCGGATCGGCGGGCAGGAAGCGTCCCGTCTTCTCGGCCAGATAGACCAGGATGGCGCCGGATTCGAACAGGGCCAGCGGCTTTCCGCCTGGGCCGTCGGGGTCGAGGATGGCGGGGATCTTGCCGTTGGGGTTCAGCGACAGATAGTCAGGCGTCCAGGTCTCATTCTGGCCGATGTCGACCAGATGCGGCTCATAGACCAGACCCAGCTCCTCCAGCAGGATGGAGACCTTGACCCCGTTCGGCGTCGGCAGGGAATAGAGCTGCAGCCGGTCGGGATGGGCCGGCGGATACTGGCGGGTGATCGGAAAGGCGGACAGGTCGGCCATGGGGCGCTCCGGGCGGGTTGAACCTCCCATGTTGGAAGCCACCCCGCCCGCCGCAATAGCCACCGTAACGGTGGCGGTCGATCAGGCCTCGTCGCGCTCGTCCACCTCGGTCGGGCGCACGATGCGCAGCCAGCCGTCAGCGACGTGCAGGTCCGGCGCCGCCTCGCGCGTGAAGGGCAGATACCACGTCGGTCCGCCTTCCTTCGGGGCGATCTCCAGCATGTCCGAGGCGCCGAAATTCTGCACCGACTTGACCGTGCCGACCGCCGCGTCGTCGAGGTCGCGGGCTTCCAGCCCGACCAGATCGGTCAGGTAGAACTCGTCTTCCTCGGGCTCCGGCAGGCGGTCGCGCGGCACGAACAGCTTCTGGCCGCGCGCGGCGTCGGCCTGCTCCTTGGTGGCGATCTCCTTGACCTTGGCCACCACGCCCGCCCTGTCCGGTCGCGCCGAAAGCAGGGTCAGGGCTGGCGTGCCGTCGGCCTTCAGCAGAGGCTGATAGTCCATCAGGGTCATGGGCTCGGCGGTGAAGGCGGTGATGCGCACCTCGCCCTTCACGCCGAAGGCGCCGCCGACCTGGCCGACGAGGATCAGTTTCGGATCAGACATGAGCACTCCTCATAAACGTCACCCCGGAATCGCAAAGCGATATCCGGGGCCGCGGTAGGCTCGACAATATTGACCTGCAGCGCATCCGGCGGTCCCGGATACCGCCGTGCGGCGGTTCCGGGATGACGCTCGAAAGGCTTAGGCCTGTTCTTCGGTCGCTTCAGCGGCCGGAGCTTCTTCAGCAACGACTTCAGCGGCGACTTCTTCGGCAGCAGCTTCAACCGGAGCTTCTTCGACAGCCGGAGCGTTCTTGGCGGCTTCGGCGGCGGCGGCGGCTTCTTCCTTGGCGCGGGCGGCGGCTTCGGCAGCCTCGACCTTGGCGGCGGCTTCAGCTTCCAGACGGTCGGCTTCGCGCTGGGCGCGCTCGGCGGCGCGTTCCTGGGCCTTCTTGCCCGGAGCGCCCTTGTTCGGGTTGTTCGACTGGGTCCAGGCGACCTTGCCGACCAGGGCTTCGTCTTGCGATTGGCTGATGAAGCGCGCGACGCGGTCGGTCGGCTGGGCGCCCTTGGCGAGCCATTCCGAGATGCGGTCGGCCTTCAGGACGATGCGCGGGGTGGCGCTGTCCTTGGGCAGCATCGGGTTGTAGCTGCCGACGCGCTCGATGAACTTGCCGTCGCGGGGAGCGTGCGAGTCAGCAACGACGATGTAGTAGTAGGGGCGCTTCTTGGCGCCGCCGCGGGCCAGACGAATTTTCAGCATTTTCAGTCTCTTTCTAGAAAGTCGAAATCAGTTCTTTTTCGGGAAGCCCGGCAGACCCGGAAGGCCTCCCGGAAGTTGTCCGCCGCCCAGACCCGCAAGGCGGTCCTGAATGGCTTTCATTTCGTCGGCGCTGGCTTCCGGCATCTTGCCGCCGCCCAGAGCTTTGAGCCGGGCCATGTCGGCGCCGCCCCCGCCCATGCCTGACATGCCGGGCATTCCGCCCATCATGGAGGCCATCTTCTGCAGGTTCTTGCCGCCGCCCTTGGACAGCGACTTGACCATGTCGGCCATCTGCCGGTGCTGTTTCAGCAGGCGGTTGATGTCCTGGACCTCGACGCCGGCGCCGGCGGCGACGCGCTTCTTGCGGCTGGCGTTGAGCAGGTCGGGCTTCTTGCGCTCGGCCTTGGTCATGGAGCTGATGATGGCTTCCTGACGGGCGATCATCTTGTCGTTGACGTTGCTCTCGGCCATCTGGGCCTTCAGCTTGGACACGCCGGGCAGCATGCCCATGATGCCCTGAAGCCCGCCCATCTTCTTCATCTGCTGCAACTGGGCGGCCAGATCGTCCAGATCGAACTGACCCTTGGCCAGCTTGCGGGCCATCTTCTCGGCCTTGGCCTGGTCCAGCTCGCCCGCAGCCTTTTCGACCAGGGCGACAATATCGCCCTGACCCAGGATGCGGCCGGCGACGCGGCGAGCGTCGAAGACGTCCAGGGCGTCGACCTTTTCGCCGGCGCCCAGATACTTGATCGGCAGGCCGGTGACGGCGCGCATCGACAGCATGGCGCCGCCGCGGCCGTCGCCGTCGGCGCGGGTCAGCACCAGGCCCGTCAGCGGCAGGCGCTCGTGGAAGGCGGCCGCGGTGCGGACCGCGTCTTGACCCGTCAGGCTGTCGGCGACCAGCAGGGTCTCGACCGGATTGGCGACGCGGGCGACCTCGGCCACCTCGGCCATCAGGGCCTCGTCCAGCGTGATGCGGCCGGCGGTGTCGAGGATCAGGACATCGAAGCCCTGAAGTTTTGCGGATTGCAACGCGCGCTTGGCGATCTCGACCGCCGACTGGCCCGCCACGATGGGCAGGGTCGCGACCTCGATCTGCTGACCCAGGGTCGCCAGTTGCTCCATGGCCGCCGGACGACGCGTGTCCAGCGAGGCCATCATGACCTTCTTTTTGTCGAACTTGGTCAGCCGCAGCGCCAGCTTGGCCGAGGTCGTGGTCTTGCCCGAGCCCTGCAGGCCGGCCATCAGGATCACGGCCGGCGGCGTGGCGTTGATGTTGATCGGGGTCGGCTCTTCGCCGCCCAGCATCTCGACCAGACCGTCATAAACGATCTTGACCACCTGATCGGCCGGCTTGACCGAACGGATGACGTCTTCGCCCGTCGCCTGCACCTTGGCGCGGCTGATGAAGTCCTTGACCACCGGCAGGGCGACGTCGGCCTCGAGCAGGGCGACGCGGACTTCGCGCAGCGCTTCCTCGACATCCTTTTCGGACAGGGCGCCGCGGCCGGTGATCCGGTCGAAGACGCCTGTCAGTCGCTCGTTCAGAGCCTCGAACATTCAAAACCTTTCATGCGCGAACCCTGACCTCCATAGAGAAACGACCTCTGGCGACGATCACGTCGGCAGAGGGTCCTCGCCATCCTCGTTCTTTCTTTTTGGGCTATCGGCCGGTCGGCCTACTTGAGCCCGAATGGGCTGTGCTCAAGTAGCGCTCAGCGCGGTAGCACGACCAAGAAAGCTGTCGTGATGGAGGAGGCGCAGGTTCAATTGCGCCGGAAGTGGCGGCTTATGCCTCATCAACAAGCCAGAGTCGACATTTTGTTGGGGGCGCTCCCAACTTCGTCCGACAACCACACAAAGGGTTTCAGCGTTGGGCATGGGACTGGCTCGTTCGCATTCCGCTGATACGGTTCTGCTTCCAGCCTCCCCGCTGAAGGACAATGCGATGATCCAGGCCGCCGACGATGCCCCGCGCGAAGAGGTCCGCCTGCTGGGCGCCCTGCTCGGCGAGGTGATCCGCGACGAGGGGGGCCAGGCGCTCTACGATCGGATCGAGGCGGTGCGTCAGGCCTCGGTGGCCTATCACCGCGACTCCGCCTCGCACGACGCGTCCAAGCTGGAAGCCCTGCTGAAGGACCTGTCGCTGGATCAGGCCGTCGGCCTGGTCCACGGCTTCGCCGCCTTCTCTCTTCTGGCCAATGTCGCCGAGGACCGGGCAGGCAAACGCCGCGCCCGGGAACAGGCCGAGGCCGGCGAGCGGGCCGACACGCCCGAGGGCGCACTGAAGCGGTTGGAGGCGGCGGGGGTGGATCGGGCGGCGGTGCGCGGCCTGTTGTCGGACGCGCTGATCTCGCCGGTCCTGACCGCCCACCCGTCGGAGGTCCGGCGCAAGAGCGTGATCGACCGCATCACCGCCGTCGGCGCCCTGCTGGACGGCTGCGACCGCGACGGGATCGCCTGTTCGCCCACGGCGCTGAAGGCGGCTCTGCGCCGCCAGATCGTCATCCTGTGGGCCACGCGGCTGACCCGCGCCTCCGGCCTGGTGGTGCAGGACGAGATCAACACCGTGACGGACTGGCTGCAGCGCATCTTCCTGCACGTCGCCCCGGCGCACCTGGCCGAGTGGCGCAAGCTGCTGGACGCGCCCGACCTGCCGCCCTTCCTGCGCATCGGCACCTGGGTCGGCGGCGACCGAGACGGCAACCCCAATGTCGACGCCGCCGTGATGAGCGCCGCCTTCCGCACCCAGTCACGCGCCGTCCTGCGTTTCTATCTGGACGAGGTGAACGCGCTCGGCGAGGAGCTGAGCCTGTCGGCCGACCTGACCACCGTCACCCCCGAACTGGCGGCTCTGGTCGGCACCTCCGGCGACGCCTCGATCCAGCGGGCGGACGAGCCCTATCGCCGGGCGCTCAGCCAGATTTACGCCCGACTGTCGGCGACCCATCTGGCCCTGACCGGCGGCCCCGCCCCCCTGCCCGCCCAGTTCGACGCCGCCCCCTATGACGACGGCCCCGACGCCTTCCGCGCCGACCTGACCGTGCTGCACGACAGCCTGGTGCGCACCCACGGCGCCGTCTTCGCCGACGACCGGCTGGCGCGTCTGATCACGGCCGCCGACGTCTTCGGCTTCCACATGGCGACCCTGGACCTGCGCCAGAACTCGGACGTGCACGAGCGCGTCGTCGCCGACCTGATGAAGGTCGCGGGCGCCTGTGATGACTACGCCGCCCTGGACGAGGAGGGCCGCTTGGCCCTGCTGGCGCGCGAACTGGCCGGGCCGCGCCCGCTGTTCTCGCCCTATGCCGACTACGCGCCCGAGACGCTGAAAGAACGCGCCATCCTGCAGGCGGCGGCGCAAGCTCTGGCCGCCTTCGGCCCGCAGGCGATCCGCACCCACATCGTCTCCAAGACCGACGCGGCGTCCGACATGCTGGAGGTCTATCTGCTGCTGAAAGAGGTCGGCCTCTACGACCCCGCCGATCCCGCCGCCTGCCCCATCCAGGCCGCCCCCCTGTTCGAGACCATCGACGACCTGCGCGCCTCGCAGCCGACGCTGGAGCGGGTGCTGGCCGAGCCCTCGGCCCGCGCCGTAGCGACCGCGCGCGGGGTGCAGGAGGTCATGATCGGCTACTCCGACAGCAACAAGGACGGCTCCTACCTGACCTCGGGCTGGGAACTGCACGAGGCCTCGCGCGCCCTGCTGGAGGTCACCCGCGCGGCGGGGATGCGGCTGCAACTGTTTCACGGTCGCGGCGGCGCGGTCGGGCGCGGCGGCGGCTCATCCTTCTCGGCAGTTCTGGGCCAACCGGCGGGGACGGTGGCGGGCCGCATCCGCGTCACCGAACAGGGCGAGGTCATCGCCAACAAGTACGGCGAGCCGGAGGTGGCGCAGAGGAACCTGGACGCCCTGACCTGCGGCACCCTGCTGGCTTCGCTGGGGCCGCAGACCGACGGCGGCTACAGCGCCGAGCACGGCGCCACGGCGGCGCGTCTGTCGGCGGCCTCGATGAAGGCCTATCGCGCCCTGGTCTATGAGACGCCGGGCTTTGTCGACTATTTCCGCGCCGCCACTCCCATCGCCGAGATCGCCGACCTGAAGATCGGCTCGCGCCCGGCCAGCCGCACCGCCTCCCCCGCCATCGAGGACCTGCGCGCCATTCCCTGGGTGTTCAGTTGGTCGCAGTCGCGGGTCATGCTGCCCGGCTGGTACGGTTTTGGCTCGGCGGTTCAGGGCGAGGACATGGCCGAACTGCGCGACATGGCCGCCGCCTGGCCCTTCTTCCGCACCGTGGTCCAGAACATGGAGATGGTGATGGCCAAGGCCGACATGGCCATCGCCCGCCGCTACGCCCGGCTGATGCCCGACGCGGCGCTGGCCGAGCGCATCTACGGCGCCATTCGCGCGGAGTGGGACCGCACCCGCGACGCTGTCCTGGCGATCACCGGCCATAACGATCTCTTGGGCGGCCAGCCCGAACTGGACCGGTTGATCCGCCAGCGCATGCCCTATGTCGAGCCGCTGAACCACGTGCAGATCGAGCTGATCCGCCGGAGACGGGCCGGCGACGACGACCCCCGCGTGAGGAACGGCATCCTGCTGGCCATCAACGGCGTGGCGGCGGGCCTCAGGAACAGCGGCTGATCACAGCCACCTGGTCCGCTTGAAGGTGATGTAGAGGCCGACGCATACGGCGGCGATGAAGGCCATCGTCGCCGGATAGCCATAGACCCAGCGCAACTCCGGCATGTGCTCGAAGTTCATGCCGTAGATGCCCGCCACCGCCGTGGGCGTGGCCAGGATGGCGGCCCAGGCGGCTAGCTTGCGGGTGATCACCCCCTGGCGCTGCTGCTCCAGCAGGTTGGACACCTCGAACACCGACGACAGGATGTCGCGCAGCGACGCCGCCCGACTGGAGACCCGCCGCACATGGTCGGCCACGTCGCGGAAATAGGGGCGGACCTCGCGGTCGATGCAGGGCAGGTCCAGCGACTGCAGCTTGTTCGCCACCTCTTCCATGGGACCGAGGACGCGGCTGAATTTCAGCAGTTCGCGGCGCAGCTGGAACAGGCGCTTGATGTCGGCGCGCGACAGGAAGCTGTCCAGCGCCTGCTGCTCCATCTCCAGGACGCTGTCCTCGATGTCGTCGACGATAGGCACATAGCCGTCGACGATGAAGTCCAACACCCCGTGCAGGATGAAGTCGGCGCCGTGCTTCAACTGAAGCGGCGAGGCCTCCAGCTGGGTGCGCAGCTGGGTATGGGCGCGGGCCGAACCGTGGCGGATGGTGATGACGTAGCGCGGCCCGACGAAGACGTGCGTCTCGCCGTACAGGATGGCGTCGTCCGCCGCCTGGGCCGTACGGGCGACGACGAAGAGCTCGTCGCCATAGACCTCGATCTTGGGCATCTGGTGCGCCGTCAGCGCGTCTTCGACCGCCAGCGGATGCAGATGAAAGCGCCGCACCAGCCCCTCGAACTCCTCGTCCGTCGGTTCGTAGAGGCCGATCCACAGGTACTCGCCGGCCTTGAGCCGCAGACCCGCATCGGTCAGCGGCGCCTCGCGAACGCGCTTGCCGTCCTTGTAGACATAGGAGGCGACGACGCTCATGCGGGGAACCTCATTCTTGCTGGACCGCGGTCAGAAGGCTCCGCCTTCACGACCCGACGCGGCCCGCGACACAGCCAAGGCTACGCCACCTCGGCCCGAATAGAAAAGGGCCCGGACGGATCGCTCCACCGGGCCCTCTCCAACATTATCACCTAACGGGCCTCAAGTAGGCCGAAGGCCGATAGGCCCCCTTAGGAAACAGGGAACCCCCGCACCTTCAGCAGGGCCGCCACGTTCGGGTTGCGGCCGCGGAACTGGCGATAGGCGTCGCCGCGATCCGTCGTGTTGCCCGGGGCCAGCATGATCGACTTGAAGCGGCCGGCGATGTCCGGATTGAAGACGTCGCCCGACTCCTCGAAGTAGGCCCAGGTGTCGGCGTCCATCGTCTCGGACCACAGGTAGGAGTAGTAGCCGGCCGAGTAGGCGTCCGAGGTGAACAGGTGGTTGAACTGCGGCAGGCGGTGCCGCATCACCATCTCCTTGGGCATGCCGATGCGGGCCAGCGAAGCCTTCTCGAAGGCGTCGATGTCGGTCGGCGGCGTGGCCTGGGTGTGCAGGTCCATGTCGACGATGGCCGAGGACAGGTAGCTGACCGTGGCGTAGCCCTGGTTGAAGGTCGAGGAGGCCTCGATCTTGTCCACCAGCGCCTGCGGCATCGGCTGACCGGTCTCGACGTGCTTCATGTAGCCATCGAGGATCGGGCGGCTCAGCACCCAGTGCTCGTGCACCTGCGACGGATATTCCACGAAGTCGCGCGGCGTGTTGCCGAACGACGGATAGGTCACGTTCGAGCTGAAGTAGTGCAGGGCGTGGCCGAACTCGTGGAACAGGGTCTCGGCGTCGTCCAGCGAGATCAGCAGGGGCTGACCGTCCTCGGCCTTGACGAAGTTGTTGTTGTTCGAGGCCAGGATCGGCTTGGCGCCGGTCAGGGTCGAGAAGGACCGATAGGTGGTCATCCAGGCGCCCGAACGCTTGCCCGGACGGGCGAAGTCGTCGGCGTAATAGAGGCCGATCAGCTTGCCGGTGGCCTTGTCGGTGACCTCATAGGTGGTCACGTCGGGCTCGAAGGTCGAGACCGTGCCCTTGGGCAGTTGCTTGAAGACGAAGCCGTACAGGCGCTCGGCCATGTAGAAGGAGGCCGCGCGCACCGCGTGCAGTTCGAAGTAGGGCTTCAGCTCGTTCTGGTCGAGGTCGTACTTGGCCTTGCGGACCTTCTCGGCGAAGTAGAGGTAGTCCCAGGGCTCGATGTCGAAACCAGCGATCGCCTTCATGTCGGCGACCTCTTCGGCCACGCGGGCCTTGGCCGGGGCCCAGACGCGCATCATCAGCTCGGATGCGGCGGCCGGGGTCTTGGCCATGGTGTCCTGCATCCGCCATTGGGCGTGGTTGGCGAAGCCCAGCAGCTTGGCGCGCTGCTGACGCAGGGCGACGATCTGGGCGATCGTAGCCTTGGTGTCGTTGGCGTCGCCGTTGTCGCCGCGCTTGACGAACTTCTTCCACACCTGCTCGCGCAGGGCGCGGTCGTCGGCGAAGGTCAGGAAGGGATCGACGCTGGAGCGGGTGTTGACGATGGCCCAGCCCTGGACGTTGCGGGTGCGAGCGGCGGAGGCGGCGGCGGCCTTGTTCGAGGCGGGCAGGCCCTTCAGGCCGGCTTCGTTGGTGATGACGGTCCAGGTGTTCTCGTCAGCCACCACCTTCTGACCGAAGCCGGTGAAGGCGTTCGACAGGGCGGTGTTGATGCGGCCCAGTTCGGCCTTGCCGGCGGCGTCCAGGGCGGCGCCGTTGCGGATGAAGGCGTCGCGGCTGCGCTCGGCCAGACGCGTCTGCTGGGCGTTCAGGCCGTTGGTGTCCGCGCCGTCGGCCACGGCCTTGATGCGGGCGAACAGCTTCTCGTTGAAGGTGATCTCGTCGCTGGCCGCCGACAGGATCGGCGACAGTTCCGTTTGCAGCGCCTGCCATTGCGGGCCGCCGACGTTGGACGTCATGACGCTGAACACGCTCATGGCGCGATCCAGCGGTTCGCCAGCCAGTTCCCTCGCGACCAGGGTGTTGGCGAAGGTCGGCGCGTCGGGGTTGTTCGCGATCGCGGCCACGTCGGCGCGCCGCAGGTCGATGCCTTCCAGGATGGCTTCGCGCATCTTGGCCACGGTCACCTTGTCCCAGGGCGGCACGCCCTCATAGGGGCCGGTCCAGGGCTGCAGCAGTTCGGCGCGCGGCGCGGTCGCCGGCAGGACGGCGCGGGCGATGCGCGCTTCGTCGGCGGTCGAGAGGGCGGCGGCCGACGGGGTCATTGCGGTCTCCTTGGCGCCGGCGGAGGCGCAGCCCGTGAGGGCGAAGAGGCTCGCGCCCCCGACGAGAAGATGGCGTCTGTGCATCCGGTTCTCCCAACCATTGAGCAGTGTCGCGCGGCCCTAAGGCGGACGTGGTCGGGCCGTCACATGGCGTCGATGTAGCCCTAACTATTGGACGACGGAACCCCGCAGGTCTAAAGGCCGCATCATGGCGATAGGCGTTTTCGACTCCGGCGTGGGGGGCCTTACGGTCCACCGCGAACTCACGACCCGCTTTCCGACGCGGGACTTCATCTATCTGGGCGACCAGGCCCACGCCCCCTATGGCGGGCGCGGCGGCGAGGACATCGTCGACCTGACGCGCGCGGGCTGCGAACGGCTGTTCGAGGCGGGGGCCTCGGTCGTCGTCCTGGCCTGCAACACCGCCTCGGCCATCGCCCTGCGTCGCCTGCAGCAGACCTGGATCCCGGGGATGCGCGAAACGCTGGGCCGTCCGGTCAATGTCCTGGGCATCATCGTCCCGACCATCGAGGCGGCCACCGGCCTGCCCTGGTCCTATGAGGCCGAGCGCAACGGCCGGCAGGAAGGCCAGAAGAAGCAGGCGATCGACGTCACCGGCGTCTTCTGCACCGCCGCCACAGCCATGAGCCGCGTCTATGAGATCGAGATCGACAAGCGGCGCGAAGACCTGGCCGTCTTCACCGAACCCTGCCCCGGCCTGGCCGGCCTGATCGAACTGGGCGCTCCGGCCGAGGAGCTGAAGGTGGTGGTCGACGACCACGTCGACGCCCTGCGTCGCCGCATCGGCCGTCACCCGGACAAGGCCATTCTGGGCTGCACCCACTATGAGATCGTCGCCGACATGTTCGCCGCCGCCCTGCCCGCGGGGGTCCAGGTCATCAGCCAGCCGACCGCCGTGGCCGACTCGCTGGAACGCTATTTCGAGCGCCACCCCGAATACGATCTGGGAGCCTCGGGTCGCCGCGACTTCCTGACCACCGGCGCGCCCGGCCCGCAGTCGGACCTGATCGCCCAGTTCTGGGGCGCGCCCCTGACCTTCACCGCCGCCTGAGGCGGGGGCGCGCCCCCCATACCCCGCCGTCATCCACGGGCTTGACCCGAAGATCGGGCGTGACTGCGAGCGCGACGACTGAAGTCTGCGCGCCGGTCGCGGGTCATCCTGCGCCGAGGCGGAGCCGACGGCTCGATCCTCGGGTCAAGCTCCGAGGATGACGGCCAGTGGGGGAGGGTGACGGCAGGCCCCGAAGGCCTGGCCGATTGCACCGTGCGCCGAAAAAAACAGTGCAATTAGTGCAATGGGAACGGGGTGGGTTTCGCCCGCATCCTGCGCCGAACCGGCCGAAGCCTCCTTGCGAACGCCAAACTTTGTCAAAGACCAGGGCGCATCATAGGGGCGCGCTGAACCTCGGCGCGTTCAAGACGGATTTCGCCGCGCAATGGCCGTCGCGGCTAGGTTCGGGGCGTCGGTGAAAAGAATATGGCTCGCGTCTGGACGAGGCTCTCACACGGCGAAGCGCCGCAAAAGCGAAGCGCCGGCCCCACCGCCGTCATCCTCGGGCTTGACCCGAGGATCGGGCGTTCAGCGCGCGCCTCGACGGAAGGCGGGCCGCCGGTCGTGGGTCATGGGTCATGGGTCATGGGTCATCCTGCGCAAGCGCCGGAGCGCCGGCTAGATCCTCGGGTCAAGCCCGAGGATGACGGCATTAGGGGCAGGGCGGTCTATTCCGACGACCGCGCCCCAGAGCGGCGTTGGCCGAAGGTCGGGGCCCGCTCCTTCTGCTGCGCCCAGTAGGTCGGGCCGTCGTCGGGCTTGAACATGGTGCGCGGCACGCCGTTGCGGTCCACCACCGCGAAGGTGTTGGTCGAGGCCTGGTAGTAGAGGGTGTCGCCGTTCGGGCGCTTGACCGTCTCGGTCCCGCGCGGCGCCTTGTCGGTGAAGGCGCGCACCTTGGTCAGATAGTCGTCCGCCGACTTGGCCCCGAAGGCCGCCCCGTTGCGCTCATACAGGCGCTGAACCTTGGCGTCGGCGGTTTCGCGCCGATTGGCGGTGACCGGCGGCTTGGCTTTGGCCGCGACCTCGACCGCCTCCCCTTCCGGCGCCGACGCCGAGATCAGGGCGACGGGTTCGGCCGCCGCCCGTTCACGCGTCTCGACCGCCGAGCCGCCGCTGTCGCATCCCGCCACAACCAGAGCCGTCAAAGCGGCCGCAATCATTTGAACTCGCATGGGTCACCCTCCCTGAAAAACCCGCCGAACACAGTTAGGCATAGAAGGCTTGTTCTGGCAATGTTCCGGAGACGCTTGATCGCCCGGACTCGGGCTTTGTCTCGACGCCGTCATGCGGCCCCGCTAGAGATTCCCCCATGACCGCATCCTCGCTTTCCGGCCGCAAGGTTCTGCTGATCGTCGGCGGCGGCATCGCCGCCTACAAGGCGCTGGAGCTGACGCGCCTGCTCAAGAAGGCCGGGGCCGAGGTGATGAGCCTGCTGACCAAGGCCGGGGCCGAGTTCGTCACCCCCATGTCGCTGGCGGCCCTGACCGGCCATCCGGTGCGCCAGGACCTGTTCATGCCCGAGGACGAGACGGCCATGGGCCATATCGAGCTGTCGCGCTGGGCCGATCTGGTGGTGGTGGCGCCGGCGACGGCGGGCCTGATCGCCAAGGCCGCCAACGGGATGGCCGACGACCTGGCCTCGACCACGCTGCTGGCCACCGACAAGAAGGTGCTGCTGGCCCCGGCGATGAACGTGCGCATGTGGCTGCACCCGGCGGTTCAGGCCAATGTCGCGCGGCTGAAGAGCTTTGACGGCTTCCACGGCGTGGCCGTGGTCGGTCCCGACGACGGCGAAATGGCCTGCGGCGAATTCGGCCCCGGCCGGATGGCCGAGCCGCCCGTCATACTGAACGAGATCGTCCGCCTGCTGGCCGGCCCTGATGGTCGCCCCCTGACCGGCAGGACCGCCGTGGTCACCGCCGGTCCGACGTTCGAACCCATCGACCCGGTGCGCGGCCTGACCAACCGCTCCAGCGGCAAGCAGGGCTACGCCGTGGCCGCCGCCCTGGCCGAACTGGGCGCCGAGGTGACCCTGATTTCCGGCCCCGTGGCGCTGGACGCCCCCGTCGGTGTCGCGCGCGTCTGGGTCGAGGCCGCGACCGAGATGAAGGCCGCCGTCGAACAGGCGCTCCCCGCCGACATCGCCGTGATGAGCGCCGCCGTCGCCGACTGGCGCGTGGACGGCATCGCCTCGGGCAAGATCAAGAAGAAGCCGGGCGGCCCGCCGTCGCTGGCCCTGATCGAGAACCCCGACATTCTGGCCGGCGTCTCCGCTCCCGGCCCCAGGCGGCCGAAACTGGTGGTCGGCTTCGCCGCCGAGACCAGCGACCTGGAAGCCAACGCCCGCGCCAAGCTGTCGAGGAAGGGCTGCGACTGGATCGTCGGCAACGACGTGTCCGACGACGTCTTCGGCTCGGACGGCAACGCCGTGACCCTGTTCACCCGCGACGGCGCCGAACCCTGGCCGCGTCAGTCCAAGACCGAGGTGGCGAGAAAGCTCGCCCAGCGCATCGCCGATCATTTCAAGGCCTGAGAGACTTCCATGACCACTGTCCGCGTCGAACGCCTGCCCCACGCCCAGGGCCTGGCCCTGCCCGCCTATGAGACAACGGGATCGGCGGGGATGGACCTGCGCGCGGCCCTGCCCGACCTGGCGCCCGTGACGTTGGAGCCCGGCCAGCGGGCGTTGATTCCCACCGGCCTGAAGATCGCGCTGGAGCCCGGCTATGAGGCCCAGGTGCGGCCCCGCTCGGGTCTGGCGCTGAAGCACGGCGTCACCTGCCTGAACTCCCCCGGCACGATCGACAGCGACTATCGCGGCGAGGTCGGCGTCATCCTGATCAACCACGGCCAGACGGCGTTCGAGATCCAGCGCGGCGAACGCATCGCCCAGCTTGTGATCGCTCCGTACGCCCAGGCGATCATGACCGCAGTCGAAGCCCTCGACGAAACCGCGCGCGGCGCCGGCGGCTTCGGCTCGACGGGCAAATAGGCTGAAAATCCTTCTCCCCTTGCAGGAGAAGGTGGACGGCGAAGCCGGACGGATGAGGGGTTGCGGGACATTCAACTCGCCGCCTTCATCCGCCCTGGCGAGACCCCTCATCCGGCCCTGACGGGCCACCTTCTCCCGCAAGGGAGAAGGGCGATTGGCGCTCAAGCAGCGCGCGACCCGCGTCGCGAGCCTTAGCGCCCTTCAGACTTATGCCTGCCTGAAACCCAAAACATCCTGCATGTCGTAGAGGCCGGGGCGGCGGTTGCGGACCCAGGCGGCGGCGGCGACGGCGCCCTTGGCGAACAGTGACCGGTCGATGGCCGAGTGCGACAGGGTCAGCAGTTCGTCTTCCGACCCGAACAGCACCGTATGCTCGCCGATGACGCCGCCGGCGCGCAGGGAGGCGAAGCCGATCTTGCCCGGTTCGCGCGGGCCAGTGATGCCGTCATAGGGAGCGGTCTTGAGCTCTTCCAGATCGCGGCCCCGGCCGTTGGCGGCGGCCTCACCCAGCATCAGGGCGGTGCCCGAGGGGGCGTCCACCTTGCGCCGGTGATGGGTCTCCAGCACCTCGATGTCCCAGTCGCGGCCGTCCAGACGCTGGGCCGCGTGCTCGACCAGACCGATCAGGATGTTGAGGCCCAGCGAGAAATTGCCGCTGCGGACGATGGCGATCTTTTCGGCCGCCGCCTCGATCAGGGCGTCCTGTTCGGGCGACAGGCCGGTGGAGCCGATGACCAGGGCCGGGCCGCCGCGCTCAGCGCAGGCGCGGGCCAGATCGACCGAGGCTTCCGGCGTCGAAAAGTCGATGATGACGTCGCACAGGTTCAGATCGGGCGTCTCGCCGCGATCAAAGCGAGTGGCGACCACCACGTCCTCGCGGGCGTCCAGGACTTGCGAAACGGCGCGGCCCATGCGGCCCCGGGCGCCGGAAATGCCGGCGTGGAAGATGTCGCTCACGCCGTCTCTTTCGGAGTATCGGCGTCGCCGCCCAGGATGTCGGCCCAGAAGCGCTTGGCCTTGCCGGCGAAGGTGGTGTTGCGCGGGTTCTGGCTCTCGCCGAACGAGGCGGCCAGTTCCTGCATCAGTTCCTTCTGACGCGGGGTCAGGTCGGCGGGCGTCTCGACGAACAGCTCGACCACCAGATCGCCGCGCTGGCGGCCGTTCAGGTGGGGCATGCCCTTGCCCTTGATGCGGACGGTCTTGCCGGTCTGGGCGCCCGCGGGCACCTGCACCGCAGCCTTGCAGCGGCCGTCGCAGGCCTCGGACACCAGGCAGGGCGCGTCGATCTCGCCGCCCAGGGCCGCGACCGTCATCGGCACGGGGACCGTGACCAGAAGGTCCAGGTTGTCGCGCTCGAACAGTTCGTGGTCGTGCACCGACAGGAAGACATAGAGGTCGCCGCGCGGGCCGCCGCGCTGGCCGGCCTCGCCCTCGCCCGACAGGCGGATGCGCGAGCCGTCGTCGACGCCGGCGGGGATCTTGAGGCTGAGCTGGCGGTTCTTGCGGACCTGGCCGTGACCGTGACAGGCGCCGCAGGGGTCGGCGATCATCTCGCCCGAGCCGCCGCATCGCGGGCAGGTGCGTTCGACCTGGAAGAAGCCGTTGGCCTGGCGCACGCGTCCAGCGCCGCCGCAGGTGGAGCAGATGGTCGGCTTGGTCCCGGCCTTGGCGCCCGAGCCGTCGCAGACCTCGCAGGTCATGGTGGTGGGCACCGCGATCTCGACCTCGGCGCCCTTGTAGGCCTGCTCCAGGGTGATCTCGAGGTCGTAGCGCAGGTCGGAGCCGCGACGCGGTCCGCCCTGCTGCTGGCGCCCGCCGCCCCGGCCGCCGAAGGCGTCGCCGAATGCGTCGCCGAAGACCTGGGAGAAGATGTCGTTGATGTCGTGGAAGCCCTGGCCGCCGCCGCCGCGTCCGAACGGGTCGCCGCCGCCGGCGCCGCCGTTCACGCCCGCATGACCGAACCGGTCATAGGCCGCGCGCTTCTGATCGTCCGACAGCACCGTATAGGCCTCGGAGATCTCCTTGAACTTGGCGAGGGATTCTTCCGAGCCGCCGTTGCGGTCGGGGTGGTGAACCATGGCCAGCTTGCGATAGGCCGACTTCAGGCCCGCAGCGTCGATGGTCCGCTCGACCTCCAGAATTTCGTAATAGTCACGCTGCGCCATCAGGCGTTCGTCCTCTTACTTTCCCGTTGCGTCCGCCGTCCCTGTTAAGCCGAGGATCGTGCGTTCGCGGATGACCCGTTGACCATGCCTGCTGACATGGGCGCCCGGTCGAATGATGCAAGTTTTATGAAACGGCCCCGCCTGCCGTCTGGCAAGCGGGGCCGGTCGTCATGAGCCGCGTTTCGTTACGCGTTCTTCTTGTCGTCGTCGCCCGCGTCGCCATTTGGCGAGACTTCCTCGAACTCGGCGTCGACCACGCCGTCGTCGGCGGGGGCTTCGTCCGAAGCGCCGCCTTCACCCGCGCCCTGCTGGGAGGCGTACATGGCCTCGCCCAGCTTCATCGAAGCCTGGGCCAGGGTGTTGGTCTTCTCGCGGATGACTTCGGGGTCCGAGCCTTCCTTGGCCGTCTTCAGGTCGTCCAGGGCCGACTGGATGGTCGCCTTGGTCGCGTCGTCGACCTTGTCGCCGTGTTCGGCCAAGGCTTTCTCGGTCGAGTGGATCAGGCTGTCGGCGCCGTTGACGGCCTCGACCAGTTCCTTGCGGACCTTGTCGGCCGCGGCGTTGGCCTCGGCTTCCTTGACCATCTTGTCGATGTCGGCGTCCGACAGGCCGCCGTTGGCCTGGATGCGGATCGACTGTTCCTTGCTGGTCGCCTTGTCCTTGGCGGTGACGTGGACGATGCCGTTGGCGTCAATGTCGAAGGCGACCTCGATCTGCGGCATGCCGCGCGGCGCCGGCGGAATGCCCATCAGGTCGAACTGACCCAGGACCTTGTTGTCGGCGGCCATCGGACGTTCGCCCTGGAAGACCCGGATCGTCACGGCCGACTGGTTGTCGTCGGCGGTCGAGAAGACCTGGCTCTTCTTGGTCGGGATCGTCGTGTTGCGTTCGATCAGCGGAGTGAAGACGCCGCCCAAGGTTTCGATGCCCAGGGTCAGCGGGGTCACGTCCAGCAGCAGCACGTCCTTGACGTCGCCTTGCAGAACGCCGGCCTGAACGGCGGCGCCCAGGGCCACGACTTCGTCAGGGTTCACGCCCTTGTGCGGTTCCTTGCCGAAGAAGGCCTTCACGGCTTCCACGACCTTGGGCATGCGCGTCATGCCGCCGACCAGGACGACTTCGTCGATGTCCGAGGCCTTGAGGCCCGCGTCCTTCAGCGCCTTGGCGCAGGGTTCGATCGTACGCTGGATCAGGTCGTCGACCAGGGCTTCCAGCTTGGCGCGCGACAGCTTGATGTTCAGGTGCAGCGGGCCTGAGGCGTTCATGGTGATGAACGGCAGGTTGACCTCGTACTGAGCCGTCGAGGACAGCTCCTTCTTGGCCTTCTCGGCTTCTTCCTTCAGGCGCTGCAGGGCCAGCTTGTCGGTCCGCAGATCGACGCCCTGCTCCTTCTTGAACTCGTCGGCCAGGTAGTCGACCAGACGCAGGTCGAAGTCCTCGCCGCCCAGGAAGGTGTCGCCGTTGGTCGACTTCACCTCGAAGACGCCGTCGCCGATCTCCAGGATCGAGACGTCGAAGGTGCCGCCGCCCAGGTCATAGACGGCGATCTTCTGGCCTTCGTGCTTCTCCAGGCCATAGGCCAGGGCGGCTGCGGTCGGCTCGTTGATGATGCGCAGGACTTCCAGGCCGGCGATCTTGCCGGCGTCCTTGGTCGCCTGACGCTGGGCGTCGTTGAAGTAGGCCGGAACGGTGATGACGGCCTGGGTCACGGTCTCGCCGAGGTAGGCCTCTGCGGCCTCCTTCATCTTGCCGAGGGTGAAGGCCGAGACCTGCTGGGGCGAATAGTCCTTGCCGTGGGCGCGCACCCAGGCGTCGCCCGTCGGGCCCTTGACGATCTCGTAGGGCACCATGCCCTTGTCCTTGGCCACCACCGGGTCATCGAAATTGCGGCCGATCAGGCGCTTGATGGCGAAGAAGGTGTTGGTCGGGTTGGTGACCGCCTGGCGACGCGCAGGCTGGCCGACGAGCACTTCGCCGCTGTCCTGGATCGCCACGACCGACGGGGTCGTGCGGTTGCCTTCGGCGTTCTCGATGACCTTGGGGTTCTTGCCGTCCATGACGGCGACGCACGAGTTGGTCGTGCCGAGGTCGATGCCGATGATCTTGGCCATGAGCTTGTCTTTTCACTCCTTGCGGCGGGCGATGCGGCGGCCTTCGAAAAGCGCCGCGCGTGACCGCCCCCTGTTGGGCTGAAAGCCGTTCCGGACGTCCGGTCGGGCGGGTTGAATGGTTTCGGTCGAAAGCCCCAGGAACTGCGGGGTTTCTTCCAGACTGGCCCGGATATGGGAAAGACCGCAGGGCCTGCAAGGGTTTCGTTCGGTTCGGGACGGATTCGGTGGAGTTTCCCGCCTTAGACCCTCTCCCGAGGGGAGAGGGCTTGAGCCTCGGAGAGCCGAAGGCGATCCGCCAGGCGAAAGGGTGAGGGGTTACGCGTTCTGTCGGCGTAAGCCGAGGCAAGGGGACTGCGACGGCTTACGCCGACGGACGCCGACACCCCTCATCCGGCCCTTCGGGCCACCTTCTCCCATCGGGAGAAGGGTCTTAGATGGTGAGCATGTCTCCGCCCCGCGAAACCCCGACCGGCCTGCCCGGCTTTCGCCTGTGGCCCGGCGCGCTCGATGCCGAGGCGCAAGCCGCCCTGCTGGCCGAGGTGCTGGCGGCGGCCGAAGCCGCGCCCTTCTATCGCCCGGTCACGCCGGGCGGGCGGCCCTTTTCGGTCGAGATGACCGGCCTGGGGCCTCTAGCCTGGGTCTCGGACCGGGCGGGCTATCGCTATCAGCCGACCCATCCAGTCACCGAGCAACCCTGGCCGCCGATGCCGCAGACGCTGCTCGATCTATGGGACGCCCTGACCGGCTGGCCCGCGCCGCCCGACGCCTGTCTGGTCAACCTCTATCGCGGCGAGGCCCGGATGGGCCTGCATCAGGACAAGGACGAGGCCGACCTGACCGCGCCGGTCCTGTCGGTGTCGCTGGGCGATACGGCGGTGTTCCGTATCGGCCCGACCGAGAGCGGCAGGACGCAGAGCCTGAAGCTGGCCTCCGGCGACGTCTGCGCCCTGACGGGACCGGCGCGGCTGGCGCGGCACGGCATCGACCGGCTGCTGGCGGGGTCGTCGCAACTGGTTCCCGGCGGCGGGCGGATCAATCTGACGCTGAGGCGCGCGCTCTGACCTCTCGGCGATCAGGACTCGACGGAACGCCGAAAGCCGGGCCACAGTCGCGCCCTCGACTTTGATGCCGCACCGGAGACCCGCGATGACCCTGATCACCCGGCCCGAGGGCCTGAGCGCCGACCAGATCGCCCCCAGCCGCCGCAGCCTCGGCGTGGCCACGGCCGGCGGCCTGATGTTCGCCGCCTACGCCCCCGCGGCGTTGAGCCAAAGCGCCAGCCCGATCACCACCGACAGCGCCGGACTGGTCACGGCCACCGTCTCCTATCCCGCCCCCGACGGGTTCGAACTGCCGGCCTATGTGGCGCGGCCCGAGGGCGAAGGCCCCTTCCCCGTGGTCATCGTCGTGTCCGAGATCTTCGGCCTGCACCAATACATCCGCGACATCTGCCGCCGCCTGGCCAAGGCCGGCTACGCCGCCGTCGCCCCCGCCTTCTTCGTCCGCGTCGAGGACCCGGCCCCGCTCAGCGACATGACGCGTATCCAGCAGATCGTCGCCGCCGCCGGATACGAACAGGTCATGGGCGACATCGCCGCCACCCTGGACTGGCTCGGGCTGCAATCCTGGGCCAATGCGGGCAAGGTCGGGATCACTGGCTTCTGCTGGGGCGGCAAGGTGGTGTGGCAGGCCGCTGCCCGCTTCTCGGCCATCGACGCCGGCGTCGCCTGGTACGGCCGACTGGCCGCGGGGGCTGCGGCGACCGAGGCCCAGCAGACGGCGGGCCGCCCCTGGCCCGTCGATCTGGCCCGCGATCTCAAGGCCCCGGTGCTGGGTCTTTACGGCGGCCAGGACCAGGGCATCCCCCTGGCCAGCATCGAAGCCACGCGCGCCGCCCTGACCCATTCCGGCGCGCACGGCAGCGAGATCGTGGTCTATCCCGACGCCCCGCACGGCTTCCACGCCGATTATCGCGCCAGCTACCGCGAAGCCGACGCCAAGGACGGATGGCGGCGGTTGCTTGCCCTGTTCGATCAGCGGCTGAAACACTGACCTCCAACAGGAAACCGCTCATCCCGGCGGACGCCGGGATCCAGTGAGAGCCTCGCAAGCAGCCGGCTGATTGCACCCCGCCCGATGGCCACGGACATGGCGGCGGCCAAAGGATTGGACCCCGGCGTCCGCCGGGGCGAGCGGGAGATGGGTGGCAAACAAAAGAAAAGGGCCCGGCGCGTCTGCTCCAGGCCCTTTCCTATTCTCGATGGACCGAAACTTACGCCTTGGCGTCGAAATTCCCGCCGGTCGTCCCGGCTTCCGAATAGGCGCCGCCGCTCGCAGGACCCGAGCCCTTGGCCGCGACCACCACCATGGCGGCGCGCACGGTGCGGCCGAACAGGGCGTAGCCCGTTTGCAGGGTCTGGATCACCGTGCCGCCCGGCACCGTGTCCGAGGGCTGTTCCATCACGGCCTGATGCAGGTGGGGATCAAAGGCCTCGCCCGGCTCGGGCGCGACGCGTTTCAAGCCATTGGCCTCGAAGGCCGACAGCAGGGACTTCTGCGTCAGCTCCAGGCCCGTCACCATGGCGGCCGCGGCGCCCTCGGCTTCGGCGCCTTCCAGCACCTTGGGCGCCGACAGAAGACCGCGTTCCAGGGTGTCGGCCACGCTCAGCAGGTCCTTGGCGAAGCGCTGGATGGCGTAGGCGCGGGCGTCGTTGGCCTGGGTCTCGGCGCGGCGCTTGGTGTTCTCGGCGTCGGCCACGGCGCGCAGGGCGCGGTCCTTCCACTGGTCGCGCTCGGCGATCAGGGCGTCGACCACGGCCATGTCGCCGTCGTCAGCCGCTTCCGCCGCCGCATCGATTTCGGCCTCGCCGATATCCTGCTCGAGTTGGTCCCGGGTCTCGTCGTTGATGTCGTTCACGTCTCTTGTCCGTCCAGAATCCGGCCCAGCACCCGGGCGGTATAGTCCACCAACGGTATGACACGGGCATAGTTCAGTCTTGCAGGGCCTATGACGCCGATGGCGCCCAGCATCCGCTGCCGACCCGTCATATAGGGCGCTGCGATCACGGCGGAACCCGAAAGGGAAAACAACCGCGTTTCGGCGCCGATGAAGATGCGCACGCCCTGGGCCGCGCCGACCCCGTCGAGCAGGCCGATCAGCTGTTCCTTCTGCTCCAGGTCGTCGAACAGGATGCGGACCCGCTCCAGATCCTCGACCGCCTGGGCGTCCTGCAACAGATTGGCGCGGCCGCGCACGATCAGGGACCGGTCGCGTTCGCCCCCGCCGGACCAGGCGGCCAGACCGTCCTCGACCAGGCGGGCGGCGGCGGCGTCCAGTTCGCGCCGGGCGGCGTCCAGTTCGACGCTCATCTCGGTGCGCGCCTCGGCCAGGGGCCGGCCCTTCAGCCGGGCGTTGAGGAAGTTGGAGGCCTCGGTCAGGGTCGAGGGCGTCACCCCCGCCGACAGAGGCATGAGCCGGTTCTCGATCGTGCCGTCGTCCCCGACCAGAACGGCCAGGGCCTGATCATGGCCCAGGGCGACGAACTCGACGTGCTTGACGCCCGCGTCGCGCACCGGACTGGCGACGATGCCCGCGCCCCCGGCCAGACCGGACAAAAGGTTGGTGGCGGCGTCCAGCGCCTCCTCGAAGTTCCGCCCCTTCCCGGCCAGACGGGCGTCGATCTCGCGCCGCTCGTCCTGGCCGATGTCGCCGACTTCCAAGAGGCCGTCGACGAACAGGCGCAAGCCCGCATGGGTCGGGATCCGTCCCGACGAGGTGTGGGGCGAGGCCAGCAGGCCCGCCAGGGTCAGATCCTGCATGGTGTTGCGGATCGAGGCGGGCGACAGGGCCAGCCCTCCGCGCGAAATGGTGCGCGACCCGACCGGCTCGCCCGTCTCCAGATAGGTCTCGACGATGCGGCGGAAGATGTCGCGCGCACGGGCGTCCAGCGTCCCCAGGCCGGCGGGGGCGCTTCCGAACGGAGACGGGTGGGGGGCATACAGGCTCACGCTTTCAGGATAAGCACGCGCTGCTCTGGTTCCAAGGAAATCTCATGCGCCCGTCCGAACGCACCCCCGAACAACTCCGCACCGTCACGCTCGAAACCGGCGTCAACCGCTATGCCGAAGGCTCCTGCCTGGTGTCGTTCGGCCACACCAAGGTTCTGGTCACCGCCTCGATCGAGGAAAAGGTGCCGGGCTGGATGCGCAACACCGGCCAGGGCTGGGTCACCGCCGAATACGGCATGCTGCCCCGCGCCACCCACACGCGCGGCCGTCGTGAAGCCGCCGCCGGCAAGCAGTCGGGCCGCACGCAGGAAATCCAGCGGCTGATCGGCCGCAGCTTGCGCGCCGTGGTCGATCTCAAGGCCCTGGGCGAGCGTCAGGTGCTGATCGACTGCGACGTCATCCAGGCCGACGGCGGCACCCGCACCGCCTCGATCACCGGCGCCTGGGTGGCCATGGCCTCGGCCCTGAACTACCTCAAGGACGAGGGCGTGCTGAAGACCGATCCCATCATCGATCAGGTCGCGGCCGTGTCGTGCGGCATCTTCAACGACCTGCCGGTGCTCGACCTCGACTATGAGGAAGACTCCACCGCCGAGGCCGATTCCAACTTCGTCCTGACCGGCGCCGGCGGCATCGTCGAAATCCAGGCCACGGGTGAGAAGCGCGGCTTCTCGCGCCCCGAGTTCGACCGCCTGTTCGAACTGGCCGAGATCGGCTGCGCCGACCTGTTCGCCCTGCAACGCGCCGCCCTGGGACGCTAAAAGACAAGGCTAGGCCGCGAGGGCCGATCGGGGCATTCTGGGGTCTTCCGCGAACGGAGACCCCGCCCCATGCCGCCCATGATGCGCCCCGCCCTCGCCGCCTCTTTCCTCGCCCTGTCGGTCGTTCTGGCCGGTTGCGGCCAGCCGAAGCCTGCGCCCGCCGAGGCGCCGCCCGCAGCGGTCGACACCAGGCTGTCGCAAGAACCGATCGACGCCGTGCCGATCAAGGCCGAGCCAGCGCCTGCGCCCGTGGCGCCGCCCAAGCCCAAGCCTGAACCCGTCGTCTCCGAACCCGCCGCGTCCGTCGTCACGCCTGTCGGGGAGCCCGGCTCCTGCCTGGCCGAAATCGGCGAGGCCCGCTCGAAACGCCTGGTCGAGCGCTGCATCAAGGTCAGCCCGGCGACGCACCCGCCGTGCAACAGCGCCAATCCCTGCGCGATGATCCAGGACGAGATCGACCGCGCCTGCGCCATGTACGGTCCGGACGAGACGAAGCCGAAGGAATGCGCGGTGTAAGCACCGCCATTAACCGCTCATCCCGGCGGACGCCGGGATCCAGTGCTTTGGCTAGAAGCTCGAGGTTGAATAAAGCGCTGTTTTTAACGAGGCGTCTGCGGCTCTTACTGGATCCCGGCGTCCGCCGGGATGAACGGGAATATTGGGCCTCCTGCCAAGAAAAAAGGCCCCGCTGTTTCCAGCGGGGCCTTCATCATTTCAGCCGTGAGGCCGTGGCTTAGTCGCGACGGCGACGGCCACGATCGCCGCCGTTGCGGTCGCCTTCACGCTTCGGACGGCCGCCGGTGTCGTCCGACAGGGCCGGCTCACCGCGTTCAGCGCGCTCGGCGTTGATCTTGTCGGTGATGTCCTCGCCGGTTTCCTGATCGACGACCTTCATCGACAGCTTGGTCTTGCCGCGATCGTCGAAGCCCAGGAACTTGACCTTGACCTCTTGGCCTTCCGACAGGACGTCGGCCGGGTTGGCGACGCGTTCCAGAGCGATCTGGGACACGTGGACCAGGCCGTCCTTGGCGCCGAAGAAGTTCACGAAGGCGCCGAAGTCGACGACCTTCACGACCTTGCCGGAGTAGATCATGCCCAGTTCCGGTTCCGAGGCGATGGACTGAATCCAGGCCTTGGCGGCGTCGATCTTCTCCTGGTCGTTGGCGGCGACCTTGATGGTGCCGTCATCGCCGATGTCGATCTTGGCGCCGGTCTTCTCGACGATCTCGCGGATCACCTTGCCGCCCGAACCGATCACTTCACGGATCTTGTCGACCGGGATCTTGATGGTTTCGATCTTGGGAGCGTGCTCGCCCAGTTCGGCGCGCGGGGCGTCCATGGCCTTGGACATTTCGTCCAGGATGTGGAGGCGACCGGCCGAAGCCTGCGTCAGGGCCTGCTTCATGATCTCCTCGGTGATGCCGGGGACCTTGATGTCCATCTGCAGCGAGGTGATGCCTTCCGACGTGCCCGCGACCTTGAAGTCCATGTCGCCCAGGTGATCTTCGTCACCCAGGATGTCGGACAGGATGGCGAACTCGCCCGACGGCTCCAGGATCAGACCCATGGCGATGCCCGAGACCGGACGGATCAGCGGCACGCCGGCGTCCATCAGAGCCAGCGACGAACCGCAGACGGTTGCCATCGAGGACGAGCCGTTGGACTCGGTGATCTCCGACACCAGACGGATGGTGTAGGGGAAGTCTTCCTTGGTCGGCAGCATCGGACGGATCGCGCGCCAGGCCAGCTTGCCGTGACCGATTTCGCGACGGCCGGGCGAACCCATGCGGCCGGCTTCACCCACCGAATAGGGGGGGAAGTTGTAGTGCAGCAGGAAGGATTCCTTGTACGTGCCCGACAGGCTGTCGATGTACTGCTCGTCCTCGCCGGTGCCGAGGGTGGCGACGACCAGGGCCTGGGTTTCGCCGCGCGTGAACAGCGACGAACCGTGGGTGCGCGGCAGGACGCCGACTTCCGAGACGATGGCGCGGACCTTGTCGAGGGCGCGGCCGTCGACGCGGTGGGCGTTCTCGATGATGTCGCGACGCAGAACGTCGGCTTCGCATTCCTTGAAGGCGGCCGAGAACTTGGACGAGTCAACGCCCTCGGGCTTCTCGTCGCTCTTCACCAGGGCGGCGGCAGCGGTCTTCTTGGCCGCGTCGACGCCGGCGCGGCGCTCATACTTGCCCGGGTGGGTGTAGGCGGCCTTGATGTCTTCGCCGACCAGCGACTTGATCGAGGCGACCACGTCCGAGTGATCCTCGGCGTGGAAGTCGAAGGGCTCCTTGGCGGCATGTTCGGCCAGTTCGATGATGGCGTCGATCACCGGCTGCATGCCGGCGTGAGCGAACATCAGCGCCTTCAGCATGGTGTCTTCCGAAAGCTCCTTGGCTTCGGATTCGACCATCATCAGGGCGTCTTGCGTACCGGCGACGACCAGGTCGAGCGTCGATTCACCCATGGCGTCGATGGCGGGGTTCAGGACCAGCTCGCCGTCGATCATGCCGACGCGCGCGGCGCCGATCGGACCCATGAAGGGAACGCCCGAGATGGTCAGGGCAGCCGAGGCGGCGACCAGGCCGACGATGTCCGGGTCGTTCTCCATGTCGTGCTGCAGCACGGTGACGACGACTTGCGTCTCGTTCTTGAAGCCCTTGACGAACAGGGGGCGGATCGGACGGTCGATCAGGCGCGAGACCAGGGTCTCTTTTTCCGACGGACGGCCTTCACGCTTGAAGTAGCCGCCCGGGATCTTGCCGGCGGCGAACGTCTTCTCTTGGTAGTTGACGGTCAGCGGGAAGAAATCCAGGCCCGGCTTGGGCTGGCGGCCATAGACGACGGTGGCCAGAACCACGGTCTCGCCGTAGGTCGCCAGCACGGCGCCGTCAGCTTGACGGGCGATGCGGCCGGTTTCCAGCGTCAGCGGGCGGCCGGCCCACTCGATCGTCTTGCGTTTGATGTCGAACATTTTTCTTCTTTCAAAGCCCGGCGGGCGTATTCCCGGCGGGGGTGGAGCGGCAGGCTTTATCGTCCCACGGTTCCCGATGAACCCGGCGGCGCTTCGCGGCCGGGCGGGTGGAGTAAGGACCGGATTCATGGCCCTCGCGTCTGCGCCGATTGAAGACCTGCGGCGCGCAGGAAGCTCGTTTGTCTGAGCGTTTTCCAAAGCAAACCGAGTCCGCTTCAAGAAAAGCTCTAGGTGCGGAACGAGGCGCGGACGTGTCCGCCCGCGCCTCGAAAATGGTTTCCGCTACTGGTCGGCCGCCTTAGCGACGCAGGCCCAGCTTGGCGATCAGAGCGACATAGCGCTCGCGATCGGTCTTGATCAGGTGGTCAAGAAGACGACGACGCTGCGAAACCATCTTGAGCAGGCCGCGGCGCGAGTGGTTGTCTTTCTTGTGGGTCTTGAAGTGGTCGGTCAGGTTGGCGATGCGTTCCGAAAGGATCGCGACCTGGACCTCGGCCGAACCGGTGTCGCCGGACGAACGAGCGTTGTCAGCAATGACCTCGCCCTTGCGTTGAGCAGTGATCGACATCGTAGATCTCCATGTTGGAGCCCGGTCGCGCCGCCAGAAGCAAACGCTAGGGGAGATTGAAAACGCGGTCGGGTTCTAGCCGTCCGGCCCGCATCGAACAGAGCGCGACCAGCGTGTCTCCCGCGAAAGCCGACACCGTGCGCGAACCGGCTGGAAGCCGGCTCTTCAAGGTTTCAACCTGACGGGGGAGCAGAACGATCGGCCGACCCTGCCTCAGCGAGAAGGCGTCCTGTTCCGTAACGGCCAGCTCCGGGATGTCGTCCAGGGCGGTCGAAACGGGCAGCAAGCCTTCCAAGGCGGCGCCCTTATGCGCCAGATCGGCGAGAAAATCCAGAGTGACGGCGTTCTCCGCGGTGAACGGCCCTACCCGCTCGCGGCGCAGGGCCGAAACATGCCCCTCGGCGCCCAGCATGACGGCCAGGTCGCGGGCCAGCGACCGGACATAGACGCCCTTGCCGGTCCGCATTCTGATTTCGACGTGATCGCCGTCCGGGGCGTCGGTCACCGCCGCCTCATGGATCGTCACCTTGCGGGCGGCCAGCTCGAACTCGGCGCCGTCCCGGGCCAGGTCATAGGCGCGCTCGCCGTTGACACGGATGGCCGAGAACTGGGGCGGGACCTGATCGATCTCGCCCACGAAGGCCGGCAGGGCCGCCTTCACCGCCTCGACCGAGGGGCGCACGTCCGAACGGGCGATGATCTCGCCCTCGCGGTCGATGCTGTCGGTGGAGATGCCCCAGTGGATGGTGAAGCGATAGACCTTCTCGGCGTCCATCATGAAGGGCACCGTCTTGGTCGCCTCGCCCAGGGCGATGGGCAGGACGCCCGAGGCCAGGGGATCCAGCGTCCCGGCGTGGCCCGCCTTCTGGGCGTCGAACAGGCGCCGGACCTTGGTCACCGCCTCGGTCGACCCCATCTCGAAAGGCTTGTCGAGGCAGACCCAGCCGTTGACGATCTCGCCCTTCTTGCGCCGCGCCATCAGGACTGACCTTCGTCGTCGCCTTCCGAACGCTCTAGGTCGGCCCGCACGCGCGGGTCATCCATCAGCCGCTCCATGTAGCTGGCCGCGTCGAAGCTCTCGTCGTGGCGGAACTTCAGGTCCGGCGTGTATTTCATGTCGATGTGGCGACCCAGTTGGCCGCGCAGGAATTTTGCGTGGGTGTTCAACGCCTTGATGATCACGGACTCCTGGCCCGCCGTCTCGGCGCTCTCGACGCCGGCGCCCAGAGGCTCGACGAAACAGGTGGCGTGCCTCAGGTCCGGCGACAGCCGCACCTCGGTCACGGTGAGCGACACGCCCAGCAGGGCCTCATCGTGGATCGTCTGTTCGCGCAGGACGTCGACCAGGGCGTGACGGATCAGTTCGCCGGCGCGCAGCTGGCGCTGCGACGGCCCCTGAGGACCGGTGGCGTTACGGGTGTGCTGTTTGCGGCTCATGGCGCGCCTCCCTTGTCGCTCGCCGGGGATCGGACGCCGGCTGAAAAAGCGAAGGGCCGGGGTCTAGTCGCGGACGGGCTTCAAGTCCAGCTTGACCGCGCCAGCTTGGCCGCGCCAGTTTTTCCGCGCCAGTGTTTCCGCACGGGCCGCCGTCCGCATCACCTCGTCCGAGGTCACGGCGCGGAATGGTCGGATCGGCAGCCCCGCCGCCGACAGCAGGTCCGCCGTCCAGTGATTGCACAGGTGGCCGACCCAGAAGGTCTCACGGCTCTTGAAGAAGGCCTCGTCGCCGAACCGCGCGGCCAGCACGGGCCGCCCCGCCGCATCGGTCTCCAGCGAGGCCTGCACCCGAGCCCGCAACGCCGCCATCCCCGCCTGAGACAGGGTCAGGACCTGACGATCCCTGGCGCGGAAACGCCGCGCGGGATCCTGCGCCTGCGGGGCCAGCATGACCACGGAAGGGTTGTGCGGCCTAAAGAAGGCGCGCGCGCCGTCGGCCAGACGCCCCTGGATCGGGCTTTGATCGACATAGAAGGTCGCGTCGCCCCAGCCGATCAGAACCCAGTCGCCGGGTTCCAGGCTCGCCGTCGCCTCGGCCAGCGCTCCGCCCCCGTCGATCAGCGCCGCGCGCGGCACGGCCAGGTCGGTGTGGAAGCCGTTATCCAGCAGATAGACGGTCACGCCCGCTTCTTTGGGCGAGGCCGGATAGAGGGCGGGATCGCCGGGCCGCGTCAGGGTCCACAGGGCCGCGATCAGACCGATCAGGGCCGCAAGAAGGAACCGGCCCGGCATCCCGATCTCAGTTCGGACCGTAGGCCACAGGCGCGTCCTTGGCCGGACCGGCGCCGGCCTGCGTCGCCCATTCGCCGCGATAGTCGTAGTTCAGCTCGACGCAGTGACGGTACTGGCCATCGCTCCAGCGGCCCACGGCGTGCATGGTCATGGGCCGCCCGGCCCGGACCCGACCGATCACCACCCAGCTTTCGTCAGCGCCGGGACACAGGGCCCGGGCCAGGCCGCGGCCGTCGCCTTCCTGGACGATGGCATAGACGCCGCTCTCGCTGGCGCCCGCCGGCAGGGCGCGGCGCACCGCGTCGGGGCCGCCGGGCGTGAAACGGGCCGAACCGCGCGAGGTGCTGGAAAACAGGTTGCGCACCGCAGTCGCGCCGAACAGGCCGCGCTCGACCTCCAGCGTCACGCCGCGCGTCAGGGCCTGGGTCGTGCGGTCGCGTGCGTCGAAGGCCAGGAAGCGGGTGTCGGCGGCCGCGGCGCCGGCCAGGACGCTCGCGCCCGACGCGACCAGGATCAGAGACAGGATGTGGCGGCGCATGGCGATCCTTCGATGAACGCCCCCTGGCGCCAGGCGGACTCTAGAGCCGACCAGGCCCGAGGTGAAGTCGTCCCGCTGTCACGCCCAAGACAAAGGGCGCGGCCCCTTTCGAGACCGCGCCCTGATGCCTTCGTCGAGTTCAGGCGTCCTAGTCGAGGGTGCGCTTGACCGCTTCGACCGTGAAGCACTCGATGTAGTCGCCTTCCTTGATGTCCTGGAAGCCCTGGAACTGCATGCCGCATTCCTGGCCGGAGGGCACTTCGTTGACCTCGTCCTTGAAGCGTTTGAGCGTGTTGAGGACGCCCAGTTCCAGAACCACGACATCGTCGCGGATGATGCGGACACGCGCGCCCTTGCGGACCACGCCTTCCGACACCCGGCAGCCGGCGATCTTGCCGACCTTGGTGATGTCGAAGACCTGCAGCACCTTGGCGTTGCCGAGGAAGGTTTCGCGCTGGAGCGGCGCCAGCATGCCCGAGAGCACGCCCTTAATGTCGTCCAGCAGGTCGTAGATGATCGAATAGTAGCGGATCTCGACGCCTTCACGGTCGGCCAGATCCCGCGCCTGTTTCGAAGCGCGAACGTTGAAGCCGAGGATCGGCGCGCCGGCCGACTTGGCCAGGTTGACGTCGCTCTCGGTGATGCCGCCGGCGCCCGAATAGATGGTGCGCGCGCGGACCTCGTCGTTGCCCATCTTGTCCAGCGAGCCGACGATGGCTTCGGCGGAACCCTGAACGTCGGCCTTGATGAGGACCGGCAGTTCCGAGACCTTCTTGGACTGCAGCTTCGACATCATGTCGACCAGCGAGGCCGAGCCGCCCGAGACCTGGGTCTTCTCGCGGCGCGCACGCTCGCGGTATTCGGTCAGTTCGCGGGCGCGGGCCTCGCTCTCCACCACGGCGAAGACGTCGCCCGGCGAAGGCGCTTCCGACAGGCCGAGGATTTCGACCGGGACGGAGGGACCGGCTTCGGTCAGTTGAGCATTGCGTTCGTCCAGCAGGGCGCGCGCCTTGCCCCAGGCGGAGCCGGCCACGACGATGTCGCCGCGCTTCAGCGTGCCGCGCTTGACCAGGACGGTGGCGACCGGGCCGCGGCCCTTGTCCAGCTGGGCCTCGATGACCACGCCTTCGGCCGAACGGTCCGGGTTGGCCCGCAGGTCCATCATCTCGGCCTGAACCAGGATGGCTTCGATCAGGCCGTCGAGGTTGGTGCGGTTCTTGGCCGACACCTCGATGATCTGCGTTTCGCCGCCCAGGCTTTCCGCGATGACTTCATACTGCAGCAGTTCGTTGACCACCTTCAGCGAGTTGGCGTCCGGCTTGTCGATCTTGTTGACGGCCACGATCAGCGGCGCGCCGGCGGCGCGGGCGTGCTGGATGGCTTCGATCGTCTGCGGCATGACGCCGTCGTCGGCGGCCACGACCAGCACCACGATGTCGGTGACGTTGGCGCCGCGCGCCCGCATCGCCGAGAAGGCGGCGTGGCCCGGGGTGTCGAGGAAGGTGACCCGCTGGCCGTCTTCCAGACGCACCTGATAGGCGCCGATGTGCTGGGTGATGCCGCCGGCTTCGCCGCCGGCCACGTCCGTGGTGCGCAGCGCGTCCAGCAGCGAGGTCTTGCCGTGGTCGACGTGGCCCATGATGGCCACGACCGGGGCGCGGACCATGGTCGCGTCCTCGTCGTCGGCCTCGGCGATGAAGCCTTCTTCGACGTCGGATTCCGAGACGCGCTTGACGGCCATGCCGTATTCCTCGGCCACCAGTTCGGCGGTGTCGGAATCGATCACGTCGTTGATCTTCATCATCATGCCCTGACGCATCAGGAATTTGATGATGTCGACGCCGCGGATGGCCATCCGGTTGGACAGCTCCTGCACGGTGATGACGTCAGGGATGACGACTTCGCGCGGCCGGTTCGGCGCATCGGTCGAGCCGCCCTTGCGCTTTTCCTTCTCGCGTTCGCGGGCGCGGCGGACCGAGGCCAGCGAGCGCATCCGCTCGGCGGTGTCGCCGTCGCCGGCGACCGACTGGATGGTCAGACGGCCTTCGCGGCGCTTGGGCTCGCCGCGGGTGCGGCTGACGGCCTTGCCGGGACCGGCGTCCGAGAAACGCTTGTCGCGATCGTCTTCGCGGCCGACCGGGCGGCCGAAGCCGGCGCCGGGAGCGCGGCTGGGACGCGCCACTTCAGGCGTGGCCGGAGGCTGGTTCGGGGCCGGACGGCCGCCGGGGCCGGTGCGGGCTGCGCCCGGACGGGCCGCGCCGGGCGCCGGTTTCGGGTTCAGCGCCGAATAGCGGACGGTCTGGCTGGCGGCCGGACGGGCGCCTTGCGGACGATCACCCTGGGGGCGGCCGCCTTGCGGGCGATCCGAAGCCTGGGGCCGGTCGGACTGCGGCCGTTCGCCTTCGCCCATGGCCTGTTCGCGGGCCGAGCGGCCGCCGAAGGCGGGGCGCTCGATCGGCGCGCGGCCGGTCGGGATCTTGGGCGTGCGCTGGCCGAAATTGACCACCGGACGCGCGGGCGGCGCCGGGCGAGCCGGAGCGGCCGGCGTCGGAGCCGCGGCGACCGGGGTCGGCGCGGGCGCCGGCGCCGGAACGATGGGCTTGGGCAGCTCGACCTTGGGCGCGGCCGGCTTGGCCGAGGCGGCTGTCGGCTTGGCCGGCGCGGCGGTCGGGGCAGCGGCCGTCAGCTTGGCGGCTTCGGCGCGGGCCGCGTCGGCAGCCGCCTTGGCGGCGGCGGCTTCGGCGCGAGCGGTCTCCGCAGCCTTGTCGGCGGCGGCGGCCTGATCGCGTTGCGCGGCTTCCCGGGCGGCCTTCTCGGCGACGGCGACGCGTTCGCGTTCAGCCTGAGCCTGAGTGGCCATGGCGATGGCGCGGCGACGCGCCTCCTGTTCCTCGACCGACAGGGCGCCGCCGGCGGGACCGCCGCGAGGCGCGTTGGATCGAGGCGCATTGGAGCCGCCCTGATCGGCGCGCGGACGTGAAACATCGAAGCCCTGCGGACGCTGATGTCCGGGGACCGCGCCGGCGCGGCGCTTCGTCTCGACGACCACGGTCTTGGAGCGGCCATGGCTGAAGCTCTGCTTCACGGTGCCGGTCGAGACCGATCCCGCCACGCGCGGCTTCAGGCTCAGCGGAGCGCGCGGCCCCGTTTGAGAAGGCGCGTTGGCAGGGGTCTTGCCGTCTTCGGTCTTGTCGTTTTCGTCGCTCATCCGGTCGCTTTACTCGGGGCGGAGAATTCCGCCGTCGTCTCGTCAAACACCCACAGCCGGGCGTGGTCCCGCTTCCTGGTCAGGAAACAGGGCCTCGTCCGCCAAAAGCCTCAGGCTCTCGTTCCGGGGTCTCGCCCCGGTCGTCCTCGGCGCCGTCGCCGGGACCAACCCGGCGCCAGCTCTCTGGACGCAGAGGCCGAAATCCCGCCAGTCGCTCGACCTCTACGGTCCAGCGATCGGCTCGCCCGCCTTTCAGCAGGACGGCGTGTATCGCATTTTCCAGCCCAAGGGCCAAACTCAAATCGTCCGCCGTGAAAGCGCCGCAGATTTTGGGCGCCGGGGACGGGTGTTTCGCAAGGGCCAGAAGTTTGCCTCGGCCGTCGGCGGCGCCGTCCGCCGCCTCCACGACCCAAGCCGCCCGCCCGCCACGGATGGCGGCGGCGCTCTTTTCGAAGCCAGAGATAAGCACGCCTTCGCGCCGGGCAAGGCCCAGTTGGTCGAGACAGCGCCGAACCAGCAGCTTCTCGACCAGGTCGGCCAGGTCGGACGCCGGTTTCAGCGGCGCCTTGGCCGAGCGGGCGAACAGGTTCTTCTTCACCGCCGTCTCGATCGAGGCGCGGTCGGCGGCGACCCAGAGGCCGCGGCCGGGCAGTTTTCGAGCGAGGTCGGGGGCCACCGAGCCGTCCGGCGCCGGCACGAAGCGGATCAGGCGAGATTCATCGAGAACCTGGCGTGTCACCAGGTCCTGACGGTCTCTATCGATCAGCGCCTCGTTCGGGTCCATGGACAGCTGCGGCTCCCATCACGCGTCTTGGGTCGGCTCGAGGTCTTCGTCGAAGACCTCCGCATCGACGTCAACGGTTACGACCAGCTCTTCGTCGCCGTCTTCGCCAGCTTCAGCGAAGATTTCTTCCTCGAACTCGACTTCCGGCTCGGGCTGCTGCGGCAGTTCCGAAGCGTCGATCCAGCCGGCCGCCACGCGGGCGTGGAGGATCAGCAGTTCAGCGGCTTCCTGCGACAGGCTGAAGCTTTCCAGAACGCCCGGCAGTTTCACCCGCTCGCCGTTCTTGACCTCATAGCCGCCGCGGATTTCGTCGGTGGCCAGGTCGGCCAGGTCTTCAACCGTCTTCACGCCGCCTTCGCCTAGGGCGACGGCGATGGCGCCGGTGACGCCCGGAACGGCCAGGACGTCGTCCTCGACGCCCAGAGCCACGCGCTTGGCGTCCAGTTCGGCGGCCTTGCGGTCCAGGAACTCACGGGCGCGGGTCTGCAGTTCTTCGGCGGTGTCCTCGTCGAAGCCTTCGATCTCGGAGACTTCATAGGCGTCGACGAAGGCCAGATCCTCGACCGTGGCGAAGCCTTCGGTGACCAGCAGCTGGGCGATGGTCTCGTCGACGTCCAGGGCTTCCTGGAACAGGGCGGTCCGCTCGGCGAACTCCTTCTGACGACGCTCGCTATCCTGAGACTCGGTGATGATGTCGATCTGCCAGCCGGTCAGCTGCGAGGCCAGGCGCACGTTCTGGCCGCGACGGCCGATGGCCAGCGACAGTTGCTCGTCCGGCACCACGACTTCGACGCGGTCGGCGTCTTCGTCCATGACCACCTTGGCCACTTCAGCCGGGGCCAGGGCGTTGACGATGAAGGTGGGCTCGTCGTCGTTCCACTGGATGATGTCGATCTTCTCGCCCTGCAGTTCGGCGACGACCGCCTGAACGCGCGAGCCACGCATGCCGACGCAGGCGCCGACGGGGTCGATCGAGCTGTCGTTCGACAGGACAGCCATCTTGGCGCGCGAACCGGCGTCGCGGGCGGCGGCGCGGATCTCGATCACGCCGTCATAGACTTCCGGCACTTCCTGGGCGAACAGCTTGGCCATGAAGCCCGGGTGGGCGCGGCTCAGCATGACCTGCGGGCCCTTGGCCTCGGGACGGACGTCGTAGATGTAGGTGCGGACGCGGTCGCCGACGTTGAACACTTCGCGCGGGATGGACTGATCGCGGCGCATGATGCCTTCGCCACGGCCCAGATCGACGATGGTGTTGCCGTATTCGACGCGCTTGACCGTGCCGTTGACGATCTCGCCGACGCGATCCTTGAACTCTTCGTACTGGTTGGCGCGCTCGGCCTCGCGGACCTTGCCGGTCACGACCTGGCGGGCCATCTGGGTCTGGACGCGGCCGAACTCGAACGGCGGCAGGGTCTCGACGTATTCCTTGCCGACCACGGCTTCCGGGTCGCGCTTGGAAGCGTCGGTCAGGCGCACCATGGCGCTGTCGTTGAACTCTTCCAGCTCGTCTTCCGGCTGCCAGTCGTCCTCGACGATGGTGACGTGGCGGGTCAGCGCCAACTCGCCGGTCTTGTGGTCGATCTTGGCGCGGATGTCGTGATGAGCGCCGTAACGCGACTTGGCGCCCTTCTGGATCGCCTCCTCGATCGCCTCGATGACGACTTCCTTGTCGATGTTCTTCTCACGCGCGACGGCGTCGGCGATCGAGAGCAGTTCGAGACGGTTGGCGGAAATACCGGTGACGGCCATCAGGCTTTGTCCTTGGTCGAGGTCGTGGTGTTGGTCGTGTCGTCAGTTTCAGCCTCGCCTTCCGGCAGGCCGTCGTCTTCGGGTTCGCCGCGCGCCGCGCGCAGGGCCGCGCCCCGCTTCAGCAGTTCGTCGGTCAGCACCAGCTTGGCGTCCGAAACCCATTCGAAGGGGATCAGGGCGGTGTCTTCCTCGCCGTCCAGATCAATGGCGACGTTGTCGCCCTCGGTCCCGGCCAGGATGCCCTTGAAGCGTTTGCGGCCCTCGACCATCCGGTCGGTCTCGAGGCGGGCCTCGAAGCCTTCGAACAGTTGGAAGTCCAGCAGGCGGGTCAGCGGCCGGTCGATGCCGGGCGACGACACCTCCAGCAGATATTCGCCGGTGATCGGGTCGGCGGCGTCGAACACTTCCGACACGGCGCGCGACAGGCGGGCGCATTCCTCGACCGAGATGTCGTTGTCGGTCACGCGCTCGGCCATGATCTGCAGGCGGCGACGCAGGGTGCCGCCCATCAGGCGCACGCGCACGACGGCCAGCCCCAGGCTCTCGGCCACGGGGTCGATCATCTCCAGCAGGGCGCGGTCTTCAGCGGTCTTGGCGCGCAAAGGATCAATCCAGAAAACAAAAGCGGCGGTCCGTCCGGGCCGCCGCTTGAAACGACGCCGTTGGACGCCGGTCTAACGATGTGAGCCGTCATATAGGCGAAAGCAGGAGCCGTGTCAGCCCCCGCTTTCGCCCTGCTTGGTTATGAGTCCGTCGGGACGAGGGCCAGACGCCCCAGATAGTCGCGCTTGCTCAGGTCGACGCCCGCCTGACGCAACAGAGCGTAAGCGGTCGTGACGTGGAAATAGAAGTTGGGCAGGGCGAAGCTGGTCAGATAGCCGGCCCCGTCGAACGACAGGTCGACGCCGGGGAAGATCAGACGCACCGGGCGCGTCTCGGCGCCGTCGAAAGCGGCGCGCTCGACCCCGGCGATGAAGGCGCGCGAGGCGGCGATGCGCGCCTGCATCTGATCGAAGGTCGCGTCATCGCCCGCGATAGCTGGAACCTCGACGCCCGCCAGCCGGGCGACGCAGCCCCGGGCCGAGAAGGTCGCCATGTCGATTTGGGCCGACAGAGGCTTCATGTCCGGCGCCAGCCGCGCCTCGATCAGGGCCGCCTCGTCCAGCCCCGAGGCCGCCGCCTTCTCCAGAATGGCCGACAGGCTGTCGAGCCCGCGCAGGAACATCGGCACGGCGGCGTCATAGAGGCTGAAGGTCATGGTCGGCTCCGGGATCAGGTCGCCGCCATATGGCTAGGCCTGGCGCTGGAACTCAAGGAAGATCGGCGTGGTGTCGCCCAGCTTCTTTTCTTCGTAACGGGTGACGACGTGGTCGGCGGGAACCGCGAACCAGTCGGCGCCCTCGGCTTCGACCCGCGTCAGGCCCGGCGTGCGCGCCAGCCGCTCCAGCGCCCATTCGGCATAGTCCAGCCAGTCGGTGACGAAGCGCACCCGGCCGCCGGGCTTGAGCAGACGAGCGATCTCGACCGCCGTCTCGTCCTGCAACAGGCGGCGCTTGTTGTGGCGCACCTTGTGCCAGGGATCGGGGAACAGGATCATGACCCGATCCAGCGAAGCGTCCGGCAGGGCCGCCATCACCGCGCGGGCGTCGTCGGCGTGCAGGCGGACGTTCTTCAGACCGCCCTCCTCCACATGGCGCAGGGCCGAGGCCACGCCGTTCAGGAAGGGCTCGCAGCCGATCATCAGCGCTTCGGGATGACGCCCGGCCTGCTCGGCCAGATGCTCGCCGCCGCCGAAGCCGATTTCGAGCCAGACTTCCTTCGCGTCCGGCATCAGAGCCAGCGGGTCGATCGGCCCCTTGGACGGGTCCGGCACGGCGATCTGCGGCATCAGGGTGTCGAACAGGGCCGCCTGCTTCGCCTTGATCGGCCGCGACTTGATGCGTCCGAACGAGCGCAGCGGGCCATGGGCCTGGGCCCACTCGGGGCGGTCCTTGTCAAAGGGGGCCTGATCGAAGGCGGGGGCGTCGGTCTCGTCGGTCATGGCGCGCGCTCTAGCCGTTTACGCCCGAAGGCGCAAAGTCGTTCAACCCCAGGGCCCGCGCGGCGAAGTCGGCGTCGACGGCGTGGTCGGCACGCTGGTCGAGGGCCGCGCCATGGCGACAGGCGCGCCAGCCGCGGGGCGCCGGCTCATGCCCATCGTCGCGCCCAGCTCCATCAGGGCGCGGACCCGGTTGCCCGTGGCCGGATGGGTCGAGAACAGGCTGTCGGCGCCCTTCCCGTTCAGCGGGTTGATGATGAACATATGGGCCGTGGCCGGATTGCGCTCTGCGGGTGCGTTCACCGCGCCGCGCGCATAGGCCTCGATCTTCTGCAGGGCCGAGGCCAGGGCGTGGGGATCCTTGGCGATCTCGGCGCCGACCCGGTCGGCCTCATATTCGCGCGAACGGCTGATGGCCATCTGCACCAGGCCCGCCGCCATCGGGGCCAGCAACATCAGGGCGATCGCGCCGATCATCCCGCCGGGCCGCTCGCGGTCGTCGCCGCCGCCGAAGAAGAGGGCGAAGTTGGCCAGCATGGCGATAGCGCCGGCCACCGTGGCCGTCACCGTCATGGTCAGGGTGTCGCGGTTCTTCACATGGGCCAGTTCGTGGGCCATCACCCCGCGCACCTCCTCGCGCGTCAGCATGTCCAGCAGGCCGCTGGTCGCGGCGACGGCGGCGTTCTGGGGGTTGCGGCCGGTGGCGAAGGCGTTGGGCTGGTCGTTGGGGATAATGGTGATGGTCGGCTGCGGCAGGCCGGCGTCGCGGGCCATCTGTTTGACGTCGGCGACATAGGCGCGGACCACGGCGTTCGGGTGGGTCTCGTCCACCACCTGAGCCCGGTACATCTTCAGCACGATCTTGTCGGCGTTCCAGTAGCTGAACAGGTTCATCGCCCCCGCCACGGCCAGGGCGACGACCATGCCGGTCGCGCCGCCGATCAGATAGCCGATCCCCATGAACAGGGCGGTCATCACGGCCAGCAGGGCGAAGGTCTTGAGATGGTTCATACCGGTCCGGCGTCGTCAGGGGGTGGCGTCAAAGGCCTGAACGTCTATTTGAGGCCCTGTATCCGCGCCCTCAAGGCAGACCCCCTGTGACCGAACAGCCCACCTCCCCCACCGCCAATGACGCCGAAGAAACGGCCGTCTTCAACGCCGACGTGCCCCACGCCACGCCGGAGCGGCCTTTGAGCGAAGCCGCGCGCCGCGCCCTGCTGGAAGCGGCCGAACGTCGCAAGGCGGGCGAAGAGGTCGTTCTCGCAGACGAACACGGCGGTCCGCGCGGCCCCGAGCCGACCCGTTACGGCGACTGGGAGAAGAAGGGCCTGGCCGTCGACTTCTAGGCGAAGTCGGCGCCCGCCGCTCGCGTAACGAGAGAATATTGAACGCTCCGGCCCAAACCGCATTAACCTTTGCGGCTGAAACAAGGAGCGTGGCCATGAGGGCTGTTCTGTATATCGCTGTCGGCGCCGCCCTGCTCGCCGCCGGAACCGCCGAGGCCCAGCAGCGCCCTGTCCGCCACAACGCCGCCTCCGGCCACGCGCGACAAGTCCATGTCGAGCGCGGGCCCATGGCCGAGAGCCGGGTCCAGACCTGGTACAGCGACACCGGCTGGCAGGGCGGCTTCGGCCCGGCCGAGGCCTATGGCTACGGATATGACGGCGCCGGCTATCGTCCGCCCGTCGTCGCCGTCCCCGCGCAGGCGCCGATCCGTCACGGCGGCTACAGCGGCGCCACCCGTTCCATGCCGTTCGGCTATCCGGTCGACGGGTACGGCCGCTATCCGTGGTCGCGCGGCGGCTACGGCCAGGGGCGATATCCGCAACCGGTCTACGCCTCCCAGACGCCCATCTATGTGGAATCGCCGCCGATCTATATTCAGCCGACCCCGGTCTATGTCGAACCGCCGCGCGTCCATGTCGCCCCGCCGGAAGTGCATTTCGAGCAGGGCTATTTCGCCATGCCCGACGCGCCTCCCCCGCCGCCGCATCACCGATCGCCGACGGAGCGCCCCTACACCCCCCACCCCCAGGAACCGGGCGAGCGAGGCTGATCAAGGAAAAGGGCGGCCCCTGCGAAGGGGGCGCCCTTTTGTTTCACGTGGATCAATGGGTTGAGCGCGCTCAGATGAGCGCGATCTCTGCCGAGATCGGACGTCTCTAGATGAGCGCGATCTCTGCCGAGATCGCCTGGGCCGCCGCGCGCGGATCGGCCGAGGCCGTGATCGGACGGCCGACGACCAGATGGGTCGCGCCGGATTGCAGAGCGCTGGCCGGGGTCGCCGCCCGCGCCTGATCGTCCAGGGCCGCCCCCGTGGGCCGCACGCCCGGCGTCACGATCAGGAAGTCGTCGCGTCCCGCCGCCAGGGCGATCTCGCGCACGCGGGCCGCCTCATGCGGGCTGGAGACGACGCCGTGGATGCCCGCGTCCAGCGCCTGACGCACCCGCAGTTCCACCAGATCGGCGGCCGACAGGCTGTGATCGTCCGCCCCCAGATCCTCCTCGGTCAGGCTGGTCAGGACGGTGACGCCCAGAATCTTCAGGTCCGAGCCCGCCGCCCCGCGCGCCGCCGCCGCCATCACCTGGGGCCGGGCGTGGACGGTCAGCAGGTCGCAGCCCGCGCCCGCCAGCACCGCCGTGGCCTTCTCCACCGTCGCGCCTATGTCGTGCAGCTTCCAGTCCAGGAAGACCTGACGCCCCGCCGCCTTCAGCTCGCGCGCCAGCCCCATGCCGTCCGAGGCGAACAGCTGCAGCCCGACCTTGTAGAAGCCGACCGCGTCGCCGATCCGTTCGACCAGGGCCCGCGCCTCGTCGGTCGTCGGCACGTCCAGAGCGCAGATGACGCGGGGATCAAACGGGCGGTTGGGGCGGTCTTCGGACATTTCCGGCTCTCGGCGGGTTGCAGGCGCGCGCGGATGCCCCGATAGGTGGGGCCGAAGCGTCGCGGGGTCGCGCGGCGGGTTTTAAGGCGGGGCGAAGCAATGAACGCGGTCGATCTGGGGGTCAACCTGTTCGTGGCGCTGTTCGCCCTGCTGGACCCCATCGGCAACGTGCCGATCTTCGCCGCGGCCACCGCCGGGGCCTCGCTGCGGCAGCGCATCAGCGTCTCGGCCATGATCTGCGGCTTCGCCGCCGTCTTCCTCGGCTTCTTCTTCTTCACCGGTCTCGGCCTGCTGCAGTTCTTCGGCATCTCGCTGGCCGCCTTCCGCATCGCCGGGGGCATTCTGCTGCTGCTGCTCGGCCTCGACATGGCGCGCGAGGACTTCCTCAAGATCTTCGCCGACGCCGACGCCGTGACCGACGCCAAGGACGTGCGCGGCTACGCCAAGCGCCGGTTCAAACGGATGATCGTGCCCTTCGCCATTCCGCTGATGATCGGCCCGGGCGCCATCTCGGCCATCATCATCAACGCCGGCGAGGCCCAGAAGCTCGGCGCGGCGGGCACGGCCTCGTCGCTGGCGGCCATGGCCGCCGCCTGCGTCGTCACCTTCTTCTGCTTCGCCGCCACCGGCCCGATCAGCCGCATCCTCGGCGACGTCGGCATGGCCATCGTGGTGCGGGTGCTGGGCCTGATCCTGTGCGCCCTGGCGATCCAGTTCATCATCGCCGGTCTGGGCGAGGCCATCCCCGGCATGTTCAGCCTCGGGGTGACGGCGCCCTACCCCGCCGGCGGTCACTAACCTCCCTCGGCCGTCATCCCGGCCGCAGCCTCGCTCGCGAGGCGAAGAGCCGGGACCGCCCAAGACTCCCCGGCCAGTGCTTGCAGCGGTCCCGGATAGCGGCTTCGCCGCTTCCGGGATGACGGCGGCTACAGCCGATTTAGCCGTTTGGCGTGGCCGCCGACCATCTTCAGCGCCAGGCTGTCGGGCAGCAGACCGCCTAGCGCCGCCAGCACATTGTTGGCGAACCCCGGGGTGACGCGGGGCCGGTCAGCCTCCACCGCGTCCCAGCCGACGCGGGCCACGCGCTCGGCGTCCATCCACATCCATTTCGGATAGGCGCTCGACACCTGCTTGCGCGAGCCGTTGACGTCGTGGAACTCGGTATAGGTGTAGCCGGGGCAGAGCGCCGTGACATGGACGCCCGTCCCTTGCGTCTCCAGCCACAGCCCCTGCGACGCCTTGATCAGGAAGCTCTTGATCGGCCCGTACAGGGTGTCGCCGCCGGTCGCCGGCATCTGTCCCGCCAGCGAGGCCACGTTCAGCACCCGGCCCCAGCCGCGCGCCACCATGCCAGGCAGCAACAGACGGCTCAGCTCGACCGGCGCGGTCAGCATGACGCGGATCATGGCGGCGTGGTCGGCCGGATCGGTGTCAAGGAAGCCCGTGGTGCGGCTGAAGCCGGCGTTGTTGATCAGGCCGTCGACGCTCAGGCCGCGCGCCTTGATGGCCTCGACCAGACGCGCGGGCGCCCCCGGCTCGGCCAGATCCGCCGTGACAAGGCTGGCGACGACGCCGTGCTTCGCCGTCAGTTCCTCGGCCAGAGCCGTCAGCGGCCCCTCGCGCCGGGCGGTCAGGATCAGGTCGTACCCGCGCGCGGCACAAATACGGGCAAGCGCCGCGCCGATGCCGGCGGAGGCCCCCGTGATCAGGATGGTGCGGCGCTTCTCCCCCAAGCGGCGCGCGTCAGGCGGCGGCGACGGGACAGGCGGCGTGCGGCGCGAAATCGCGCAGCGACGCGGGGTCCGCTTCGAGCAGGTCGGCGATGGTGATCTTGGACAGGGCTTCGCCCGCGGCCTGATCGGCGGCGGTCAGGGCCTTGGCCACCTGACGCGGGATATGCTCCCCCACCGGACAGCCCTTGGCCCCGGCCGGCGGCGAACCCAGATGGGCGCAGCCGTTCACAGCCTTCAGCACCTCGGCCATGCAGATGTCTTCCGGGCGACGCAGCAGCCAGGATCCGCCCGAGGCGCCGGGCCGCGTGGCGATCAGTCCCGCCTTGGCCAGCAGGGCCGTCACCCGGCGGATGACCACCGGATTGGTCGGCACCGAAGCCGCGAGCACGGCGCTGGGCGCCGCGTCGGCAGCCGAATAGGCGCCCTTGTAGGCCAGATAGGCCAGGGCGTGGGCGGCGACGGGGAATCTTTGGCTGTCAGACATCTCGGTTTTGTACTCCAGACCGGAAGGTAGGGCTTCCGCCGCCGTTTCACAAATCCATCCGCAACAAAAACTGTTTCTTTTTGGGCGCAGCGGGACTCCGAGATCGGGTCGAGGCCTCCGCCTTCCCCCTCCGATCGTCATCCCCGGCCTTGTGCCGGGGATCCAGATACTCAGCGTCAGCCCCCTGTCGCGATCGCGAGATCAAGCGTCGTGTGTCTGGATTCTCGGGACAAGCCCGAGAATGACGTCCAAGGTTTGCCGGAGCCGCTTCAGGCGCCGGCCTTCCTGGCGAAGCCCCAGGCCGCGTCCGACAGGGGCCCGACCTGGGCCGCCATGGTCCTGGCGTGGACGCTGGCGGCGGTGCCGTCGCGCACCCGCCCGGCGATGCCCTGACAGATGGCCGCCAGCCGGAACAGGTTGTAGGCGAACAGCCAATCGAGGTTCTGCGGCGCAGCCGTCCCCGTCTTTTCGGCGTAGCGTTCGACCGTCTCCTCGACCGAGGGAATGCCCAGGGCTTTCAGGTCCGCCCCCGCCAATCCGTTCCTCAGACTGGCCGGAATGACCCAGGCGATCAGCAGGTAGGAGAAGTCGGCCATGGGATCGCCCAGAGTCGACAGCTCCCAGTCCAGCACCGCCCTCACCCTGGCCTCGACCGGATCGAGGATCAGATTGTCGAGGCGGAAGTCGCCGTGAACGATCCGCGTCGGTCCCTCGACCGGCAGGCTGTCGGGCAGAAAGGCGATCAACCGGTCCATGGCCGGGATGGGCTCGATCTCCGAGGCCCGATACTGCTTGGTCCAACGACCCACTTGCCGTGCGAAATAGTTGCCCGGCTTGCCGTAGTCGGACAGGCCGATGGCCGCGGGATCGAAGGCGTGCAGCGCCGCCAGGGTATCCGTCTGGGCCTCATAGATGGCGCGGCGCTCGACCGGCTGCAGTCCCGGCAGCTTCAGGTCCCAGAAGACCCGGCCCTCGACCTTGTCCATGACATAGAAGATCGAGCCGATAACGCCTTCGTCCGTACACAGAGCATAGGGCCGCGCCACCGGGAACCCTTGCGCGTGCAGGGCCGAGATGACGGTGAATTCGCGGTCCACCGCATGGGCGCTGGCCAGCAGGACGCCCGGCGGCTTGCGGCGCAGCACATAGGTCCGGCCCGGCGTGGTCAGTTCATAGGTGGGGTTGGACTGCCCGCCCTTGAACTGGCGGATGGTCAGCGGCCCGGCGTAGCCCGCGACGTTCGCCGCCAACCACTGATCCAGCGCCGCCGCGTCCAGGCGATAGCGTTCGTCCACTTCGCGCGTGCCGGAGAAAGCCGACTGGGCGTCCAGGGTCTCGCTCATACGCTTTCTCCCGCATCCGGCGCGGCCGCGATGATGGCGGCCCTGACCGCCCCGCGCCAGCCCTTGAGCAGCCGCGCCCTTTCCGCCTCGCCCATGCGCGGGCGCCAGACGGCGGGGGCCTCGGCGGGGGCGGTCCACAGCGCCGACGTCAGCCCGACGCCGAAGGCCGCCAGCCTTGCCGCGCCCATGGCCGTCATCTCCTGGAAGGCGGGGCGCTCGACCTCGACCTCGCAGATGTCGGCGACGAACTGCATGGCGAAGGCGTTGGCGGTGACGCCCCCGTCGACCTTGAGCCGCGTCAGCGACGGTGCCCCGTCCTTCTTCAAGGCATCCAGCAGGTCGCGGGTCTGATAGGCCAGGCTCTCCAGCGCCGCGCGGACGAAGTGAGCCGGGCCGCTGTCGCGGGTCAGGCCGATGACCGTGCCGCGCGCGTCGGGCTTCCACCAGGGCGCGCCCAGCCCGGTGAAGCCGGGGACCAGATAGACCCCGCCGTTGTCCTTCAGCGTCTGGGCCATGGCCTCGGACTGGCGCGAGTCCGAGATCACCTTCAGCCCGTCGCGCAGCCACTGGATCGCCGACCCGGCCGAGAAGATCGACCCTTCCAGCGCATAGGCGAGCTGACCGTCAGCAGCGTAGCCCAGCGTCCCCAGCAGCCGCGACGTCGAGACCACCGGTTCGTCCCCGACGTTGGCGACCAGAAAGGCCCCGGTGCCGTAGGTGATCTTGGCGTCGCCCGCCTTCAGCGCCCCATGCCCGACCAGAGCCGCCTGCTGGTCCCCCGCCGCGCCGTGGATCGGCAGAGCCCGCCCGAACAGGCTGGCGTCGCAGTCGCCCAAATGATCAGCGCAGCCCCGAATTTCCGGCAGGGCCTCCATCGGCACGTTGAACAGGTCGCAAAGGTCCTCGCGCCATTGCAGCGTCGACAGGTCCATCAGGCTGGTGCGGCTGGCGTTGGTGGCGTCGGTGACATGGCTGCCCCCTCCCGTCAGCTTCCAGATCAGCCAGGCGTCGATAGTCCCGAGTTTGACCTCGCCCTGCGCCGCCCGCTCCCGCGCCCCCGGCACTTCGCCCAGCAGCCAGGCGTATTTCGAGGCCGAGAAATAGGGGTCGAGGATCAGGCCGGTCGCCGCCTGAACCGCCGCCTCATGCCCCTCGGCCGCCAGCCGCGTAGTCACGTCCGAAGTGCGCCGGTCCTGCCAGACGATGGCCCGGTGCAGCGGCTCTCCGGTCGCGGCGTCCCAGAGCACCGAGGTCTCGCGCTGGTTGGTGATGCCGACGGCGGCGAAGCGGCCGACGCCCCCGGCCTTCCTCACCACCTCGCGACAGGTCTGCAGCGTCGCGCGCCAGATCTCGGCCGCGTCATGTTCCACCCAGCCCGACTGCGGGAAATGCTGGGCCAGCTCGATCTGGCTGACGGCGACGGCGGAGAAGGCCCCTTGAGGCGAAACTTCAAACGCAATGGCCCGCGTCGAGGTCGTGCCCTGGTCGATGGCGAGGATCATGTTGGCGTGCATGATGGGAGTTATGCAGAGCCTGCGTCCGCGCGTAAGAGGGAACCATGCATACGCCCAGCTTCGAAGGCGTCGTCGACGCCGCCCGCCAGATCGCCCCCGCCGCCGTCCGCACGCCGCTGATCGAGCATCCGGCCCTGAACGAAGCCGTCGGCGGGCGTGTTCTGCTGAAGGCCGAGACGCTGCAGGTCGCGGGCGCCTTCAAGTTTCGCGGGGCCTACAACCGCATCAGCCGCCTGACCGATGAAGAGAAGACGCGCGGCGTCGTGGCCTATTCCTCGGGCAACCACGCGCAAGGGGTGGCGGCGGCGGCGCAGGCGGTCGGGACCCGCGCCCTGATCGTCATGCCGTCCGACAGCCCGGCGGTGAAGGTCGAGGGCGTGCGCGCCTTCGGCGGCGAGGTGCGGACCTATGACCGCTGGACCGAGAGCCGCGAGGCCATCGGCGCCCAGATCGCCGCCGAGCGCGGCGCCGTCCTGGTTCCGCCCTTCGACGACCCCTTTGTCATCGAGGGCCAGGGCACGGTCGGTCTGGAGATGCTGGAGCAGGCGGGCATCGAGATGGACCAACTGCTGTGCGGCGCCTCGGGCGGCGGCCTGATCGCCGGGATCAATCTGGTCATGGCCGAACAGAGCCCCGAGACCCGCGTCATCGTCGTCGAACCCGAGGCCTTCGACGACACCCGCCGCTCGCTGGAAGCCGGCGAGCGCGTCGCCCATCCGCAAGGCGCGCCCTCCATCTGCGACGCCCTGATGTCCCCCATGCCCGGCGAACTGACCTGGCCGATCAACCGGCGTCTGTCGGGCGCCGCGACCGTCACCGACGCCGAGGTCGCCGAGGCCATGCGCTTCGCCTTCCGCTGGCTGAAACTGGTCATCGAGCCGGGCGGCGCGGTGTCGCTGGCTGCCCTGCTGTCCGGCAAGGTCGCGGCTAAGGGCCTGACCACCGGCGTGGTCCTGTCCGGCGGCAACGTCGATCCGGGCCTGTTCGCCGAGATCATCGAGGGACGGTTCAAGCCATAGCCTCCTGCCGTCATCCCGGGGCCGCGCAGCGGAACCCGGGACCCAGACGCCTGATCTTTCCTCACCGCTGAAAGCTCGACCGCCTGGGTCCCGGATCAGCCTTACAGGCTGTCCGGGGATGACGGCGATGAAGGGTTCTCTTGCCTCCTCCCCTCACCCGCGCAAGGCTGCGAAAAATGGAGGGGACCCGATGACGAAACCGACCGAGCTTCAATCCCTGATCGGCCAGGAGGTCGGCGTCAGCCGCTGGTTCACGATCGACCAGGCGCGCATCGACGCCTTCGCCCGGATCACCGAAGACGAGCAGTTCATCCACGTCGACCCGGAACGGGCCAAGGCGACGCCCTTCGGCGGAACCATCGCCCACGGCTTCCTGACCCTCAGCCTCGCCGCCGCCATGAGCTATGACGCGGTCGCCCCGCTGGACGGCGTGGTCATGGGCGTCAACTACGGCTTCGACAAACTGCGCTTCCTCGCCCCCGTGCCGTCAGGCGCGAAGGTGCGCGGGCGCTTCAGGCTGCTGTCCGCCGAGAACAAGGGCGCCGAAGGCGGCGCAACCCGCTGGCTGCTCAAGCACGAACTGACCGTCGAGATCGAAGGCGGAGACAAACCTGCCCTGGTCGCCGAATGGCTGTCGATGCAGATGGTGAAGGCCTAGTTTCACCCGCTCATCCCGGCGGACGACGGGATCCAGTTCTTCGGCTTCAAGCGCCGAGCTCGCAGCTCTCACTGGACCCCGGCGTCCGCCGGGGTGAGCGGTGAGATGGCATCACTCGCCCAGGCACCTCAGCGCCACTTCCAGATTGCGCAGGCCGTCCTCGCCGGTCACCGCCGCCGTTTCGCCGGTGCGGATGGCGTGGATGAAGGCTTCATGCTCCTTCTTCAGCGGCTCGGCGGGCCAGGAGTGAAGCATGCGGGTGGAGTAGGAGCCGTCCGGCTGCTGACCGAAATACTCGGTGACCTGGCGCGTGATCAGATCGGCCACGACGAACTTGGTCTTGGTCGCCACCTGCAGGGTGCGGGTCTTGTAGGGCGTGACCCAGTTGGTGGTGATGTGGGCGATCACGTCGTTGGCCGTGCGGAACTGCAGCAGGGCCGTGTCCTCGCGCTCGGCGCGGGTGCGGACCAGCTGCGGCTGGACCTCGACGATCTCGGAGCCGGTCAGGTGGCGGATGATGTCGATGTCGTGCACGGCCAGATCAATGACCACCCCGACCTCGCCCATGCGCGGCGGGAAGGGGCCGACGCGGGTGATCTGGATGGAGATGATCTCGTCGCCCTCGATGGCGCGCTTGACCGTCTCGACCGCCGGATTGAAGCGCTCGACATGGCCGACCATCAGCACCCGGTTGTTGGCCTTGGCGGCGTCGATCATGGCCTGGGCGTCGGCGACGGTGGCGGCGATGGGCTTTTCGACCAGGACATGGACGCCCGCGTTCAGCAGGGCCACGCCCAGTTCGGCGTGATAGCGGTTCGGCGTGGCGATGACGGCGGCGTCGAGGCCGGCGGCGACAAAGGCCTGCGCCGTGGTCACGGCCGTCGCGCCATAGGCGGCGGCCACGCCTTCGGCCGTCACCGCATCGGGATCAAACACGGTCGTCAGTTCGACGCCGCGCAGTTCCGACAGGACGCGGGCATGGTTGCGGCCCATGACGCCGGCGCCGGCGACGCCGACCTTGAGGGGAGCTTGCTGGGTCATAGGGATCAGGCCTTGAAGCTGGCGACGGCGGCGATGATGCGGTCCTGGGTCGCCTCGTCCAGATCCGAGTGCATCGGCAGGCTGATGACCCGATCCATCAGACGCTCGGTCGTCGGCAGGCCCTGCGGTCCGCGCGGATACATGTCGTAGGCGGGCTGGAGGTGCAGCGGGATCGGATAATAGACCGCCGTGGGGATGCCCTCGGCCTTCAGGTGCGCGGCCAGGCCGTCGCGGTCCTCGTGCTCGATCGTGTACTGCGCCCAGTTGGAGACATTGCCCGCCGGCACGTCCGGCACGGCGGCCACGTGGGGACGCAGACCCTCGTTGTAGCGGGCGGCGATGCGGTTGCGCCACTCGATCTCCTGACCGAAGACCTTCAGCTTCTCGATCAGGACGGCGGCCTGGATGGTGTCCAGACGGCTGTTCAGGCCGACGCGCATGTTCAGGTATTTGGGGTCGTGGTCGAAGGTCTTGTCCTTCAGGTCGACCGCCACCGCCTTGCCGTGCACGCGCAGGGAATCGATCAGTTGGGCCAGTTCGTCGTCATTGGTCAGCACCGCCCCGCCGTCGCCGTAGCAGCCCAGCGGCTTGGCCGGGAAGAAGCTGGTGGTGGTGATGTCGGCCCACTTCAGCGGATGTTCGCCGTCGATGGTGCAGCCGAAGCCCTGGGCCGAGTCCGCGATCAGCTTCAGGCCGTACTTGTCGCAGACGGCCTTGATCGCCGGATAGTCGGCGGGCTGGCCGAACAGGTCGACGGCGATGACCACGCGCGGCGTCAGACGGCCTTCCTTCAGCGTCGCCTCGACGGCCGCCTCCAGATGGGCCGGGCTCATGTTGTAGGTGGTGGCGTCCACGTCGATGAAGACCGGCTCGGCGTCGAACCAGGGCACCACCTCGGCGGTGGCGGCGAAGGTGAAGCTGGGGACGAAGACCGCGTCGCCGCGTCCCACGCCCCAGGCCATCAGCGGCAGGGCCAGGGCGTCGGTGCCGTTGGCGCAACCGAGGGCGTGCTTGGCGGCGCCAAAGGCGGCCAAGTCGGCCTCGAACTGACGCACCTGCGGACCCATGACCCAGGCGCCGCCGACGACGGCCGCCTGAACGGCGGCCTCGATCTTGCCGCCGAGACGAAGGCGCTGGGCCTGAAGGTCGATGAAGGGAATGGTCATGAAGGCTCTCTCGGTGGCGCCCTGCGCGACCGGGCGCGCGGACAGGGAGGAGGTTATGTCGTTGCGGCCTCCTATCAAAGCCGCCGCCCAGCACCAAACCCACGAGGGTCACTTCGCGTTGCCGGTTGCAACGAAACCCGCGCTTGGCAAAGCCCGCGACCCTGCCTAAGCCCGACAGAAGATGACGTTGTCGAGCACACAAAACCGAGTCCGCGACTGGCTGTTCCGCCGGGCCCTGCCGCTGTGGGCCGAGGCCGGGATCGACGCCGAGGGCCGCTTCTTCGAGAAGCTGGATTTCGACGGTCGCCCGATCACCGGCCTGCCCCGCCGCACGCGGGTCCAGGCGCGACAGGTCTATGTCTTCGCCGAAGCCGCGTCGCTCGGCTGGACCGAAGGGGAAATGGTCGCCCGACGTGGACTGGACGCCTTGATCCGGGACCACCGCCGCGAGGACGGCCTGTGGGTGCGCGGTGTCGACGACGCCGGCGCGGTGATCGACCCCACGCCCGACCTCTACGACCTGGCCTTCGTCCTGTTCGCCCTGGCCGCCGCGCACCGGGTGTTGAAGGACGAGCGCGCCCTGCCCCTGGCCCTGTCCACCCTGGCCGCCATCGAGGCGCAGATGGCCGACCCGATCCACGGCGGTTGGCAGGAAGCCCTGCCCCCCGTCCTGCCGCGCCGCCAGAACCCGCACATGCACATGCTGGAGGCCCTGCTGGCCTGGCAGGCAGTCGCGCGCCGTCCGGCCTTCGAGGCGGCGGCGCGGCGCGTGCTGGACCTGTTCGCGACCCGCTTCTTCGACCCGAGCGCCGCCGTGCTGGGCGAATACTTCGCCGCCGACTGGGCCATCGCCCTCGGCGGCGCCGGGCAGGTGATCGAGCCGGGCCATCACATGGAGTGGATCTGGCTGCTGGATCAGGCCCGCCGCCTCGGCCTCGACGGTCATGAGCGACAGGCCCAGGCCCTCTTCGCCTCGGCCCTGACCAACGGCGTCGGCGCCCGGGGCATGATGATCCGCGAAATCGACCGCATCGGCGCCGTCCGCGACGGCGGCTGCCGCCTGTGGGGCCAGACCGAGGCCATCCGCACCCTCCTGCTGCGCGGCCGAACCGAAGGCGCTTTGGCCCTGACCAAAACCCTGTTCGCCACCCATCTGGCGACGGCGACCCCCGGCTTGTGGACCGACAGCTACGACGCCGAAGGCCGCCCGCAGGACGCCTCGGTCCCCGCCTCGACCCTCTATCATCTGATGACCGCCTTCTCGGCCCTGCTGACGGAGCCCGCATGAGCCGGCCCGCCGCCTTCCTCGACCGCGACGGCGTGCTGATCGTCGACTGCGGCTATCCGCACCGGCCCGACCAGCTGGTCCTGATCCCCGGCGCCGCCGAGGCGGTGAAGCGGCTGAACGACGCCGGCTATGTCGTCGTCATCGTCACCAACCAGTCGGGCGTGGCGCGCGGTCTGTTCAGCGAGGAGACCATGCACGGCTTCAACCGCCTGCTGGTCGCGCGGCTGGCCGAGGCCGGCGCCCGCATCGACGCGGTCTACGCCGCCCCCCATCACGCCGAGGCGGTGGACGAACGCTATCGTCATCCCGATCACCCCGACCGCAAGCCCAATCCGGGCATGCTGCTCCGGGCCATCGCCGAGCACGACCTCGACCCAGCCCGCTCGCTGATGATCGGCGACCAGCCCTCGGACATGGAGGCGGCGCGGCGCGCGGGCGTGACCGGCTATCCCTTCCCCGAAGGCGGCGACCTCGATCAATTCGTGGCGGCCATCCTCTCGACCTGATCGCAATTCTTCATCTGGTGAATTACTCTGCCCGCCACGCTGGACACACAGCCGGAGAAACGCCTGATGACCGCTGGATACGCCGAACGCCGCTGGACCTCGCCCGAGGGGCTGACCCTGTATGCGCGGGACTACGCTCCCGCCGACGGCCCGGCCAGGCTGCCGGTCATCGCCATCCACGGCCTGACCCGCAACAGCGCCGACTTCGAGGTCATCGCCGCCCTGATCGCCCAGAGCGGACGCCGCGTGCTGGCGGTGGACGTGCGCGGACGCGGACTGTCGGACCGCGCGCCCGACCCCATGACCTATACGCCCGACGTCTATGCCAAGGACGTCGTGGCCCTGATGGCGCAGGCCGGGATCGAGAAGGCCGTCTTCCTCGGCACCTCCATGGGCGGGCTGATCACCATGGCCCTGACCGCCATCAAGCCCCAGGCCGTCGCCGCCGCCGTTCTCAACGACATCGGCCCCGAGGTGGCGCCCGAAGGCCTGGCCCGCATCGCCGAATACACCGGCCGCAAGATCGAGATCCGCAGTTGGTCGGACGCCGCCGCCTACGCCCGCGACATCAACGCCGTCGCCTTCCCTCACTACGGCGACGCTGACTGGGACGCCTTCGCCCGCCGCATCTTCCGTGAGGGCGAAGACGGGAAACCGGTGCTGAACTACGACCCCGACATCTCGGTCCCGATCCGGGCGGCGGGGGCCTCGGCCCTGATCCCCGACCTGTGGCCGGCCTTCACGGCTCTCGCGGGCAGTCGGCCCAGCCTGCTGGTGCGCGGCGGAACTTCGGACCTGCTCAGCGCCGAAATCGCCGGCCGGATGCGCGAGGCGGCGCCGGACATGGCCTATGTCGAGGTTCCCGGGATCGGCCACGCCCCCATGCTGGACGAGCCCGAGGCGCGCGCCGGCATCCTGAACTTCCTGAGCGACGCGGCCTGAACCTCTTCCGTCATTCCGGGGCGGCGCAGCCGAACCCGGAATCCAGACGGTTGGGCAATTTCTGGTCGTCTTGAGATGATCTCAACCGTCTGGGCCCCGGACAGCCCTGCGGGCTTCCGGGGTGACGGCTAGGAAGCTGGCCCAATCAGGCCTTCTTGACGAACTCCGTGCGCAGCACCAGGCCGCGCACCTTCTCGACATTGGCCTCGATCTCGTCGGGGTCGCCGGTCAGGCGGATGTTCTTGACCATCGTGCCGCGCTTCAGCGTCACCCCGCCCGAACCCTTGACCTTCAGGTCCTTGATCAGGGTCACGCTGTCGCCGTCGGCCAGGATGTTGCCGTTGGAGTCCTTGGTCACGTCGTCGGTCATGGTCGTCTCTTCCTCGTCATCCCGGCCGGAGAGCCGGGACCGCCGGACACGCCGACGTCTAATAAGGTGACGGTCCTACTCAATCGGGAACATTGTTGTCGAGTTCGTCCAGCCAGACGCGCGCGCTGCTGTCCGAGGGCGCCCGCCAGTCGCCGCGCGGCGACAGCGAGCCGCCCGTCACCACCTTGGGCCCGTTCGGCACGGCCGAGCGCTTGAACTGACTGGTCTGGAAGAAGCGGATCAGGAACTTGCGCAGCCACGCCTTGATGGTGGCCAGATCGTAGGCGACCCGCTCCGCCTCCGGCAGACCCGACGGCCAACTGCCCGTCGCCGCGTCGCCCCAGGCCTGATGGGCGAGGAAGGCGACCTTCGACGGCTTCAAGCCGAAGCGGCTGATGTAGAACAGGAAGAAGTCGTTCAGCGCATAGGGGCCGACGATGCTCTGGGTCGACTGGATCGCCCCGTCGGCGCCTGCCGGCACCAGCTCGGGCGAGATCTCGGTGGCCAGGATGGCGTGCAGGATGGGCGCGGCTTCGGCCCCGATCAGTTCGCCGTCGGCGACCCAGCGGATGAGGTGCTGGATCAGGGTCTTCGCCACCCCGCCGTTGACGTTGTAATGGCTCATGTGGTCGCCGACGCCATAGGTGCACCAGCCCAGGGCCAGTTCCGACAGGTCGCCGGTGCCGAGCACGAAGCCATGGTTCTGATTGGCCAGTCGGAACAGATAGTCGGTGCGCAGACCCGCCTGAACATTCTCGAAGGTGATGTCGTGAACCGGCTGTCCGTCGGCGAAGGCGTGACCGATGTCGCGCAGCATCTGTTCGGCGGCGGGGCGAATGTCGATCTCGGCGCCCGTGACGCCCAGGGCCGTCATCAGCGCCCAGGCGTTGGACTTGGTGCCTTCCGACGTGGCGAAGCCCGGCAGGGTGAAGCCGAGAATCCCGGTGCGCGGCAGCTTCAGCCGGTCAAAGGCCCGACAGGCCACCAGCAGCGCCTGGGTCGAATCCAGCCCGCCAGAGACGCCGATCACCAGGGTCTTCGACCCCGTCGCCGTCATCCGCCGCATCAGGCCCTGAACCTGAATATTGAAGGCCTCGAAGCAGTCCTGATCCAGACGCGCCGGATCGTCCGGCACGAAGGGGAAGCGGTCCAGCGGGCGCAGCAGACGCCCGGTCGGGCCGTCGCCAGCCTCGAACGGCACCACCGTCGCCGCCTCGCCTTCCAGACGGGCGCAGTCGGCGAAGGTGCCGTTGCGCAGCCGGTCCAGACCGATCCGCTCGACGTCCACGTCGGCCACCGTCAGATGCGATTCCAGCGCGAACCGCTCGCCCTCGGCCAGTCGGGCGCCCAGTTCGTGGATCGTCGCCTGACCGTCCCAGGCCAGGTCGGTCGTGCTTTCGCCCCAGCCCGAGGCGGCGAAGACATAGGCCGACAGGGTGCGGGCCGACTGGCTGGCGCACAGCAGGGCCCGCTCGTCGGCCTTGCCGATGACGATGTTGGAAGCCGACAGGTTGCAGAGGATGCGCGCCCCGGCCAGGGCCGCCCGCGTCGAGGGCGGCTGCGGCGCCCAGAAGTCCTCGCAGATCTCGACCGCGAAGACGAAGCCCGGCCGGTTGGTCGCTTCGAAGATCAGACCCGGCGCGAAATCGACGCTCTCGCCGTTGAGGACGACCGAATCCTCGGACCGGCTGGCGGCCGGCGCGAACCAGCGCTTCTCGTAATATTCGCGGTAGTTGGGCAGGTAGGTCTTGGGCACCACGCCCAGCACCTCGCCGCCGCCCCCACTGCCGCCAAGAACCACGGCGCAGTTGAACAGGGCGTCGCCGTTGCGGATCGGCGCGCCGACCACGGCGATCACCCCCGCCTGATCCGCGACCTCGGCCAGTTCGGCGATGCGGTGCTCGACCTCCTCCAGCAGGGCCGCCTGCATCAGCAGGTCGTCGATGGCGTAGGCGCTCAGCGACAGTTCGGGGAAGACCAGCAGGTCCACGCCCGCCTCGCCCGCCTGACGGATCAGCCGCGCGTGCTCCTCGGCGTTGGCGGCCGGGTCGGCGACATGAACCACCGGGGTCGCGGCGGCGACGCGCACAAAGCCGTGGCGGCGCGGGGCGTGGAAGGTATGCGTCTCGGACTTCGCCATCTATTTTCTGCTCCTGCCGGCCGCGCTGTTGAGGTTTCAGACCTCCACGCTTTCCTCCCCTCGTCATCCCCGGCCTTGTGCCGGGGATCCATAAACGCGACGCCGACCCATTCAGACGCCGAGCCCGACCGACCAGCGCAGCGTTTATGGATTCTCGGGACAAGCCCGAGAATGACGCAGGAAAGAAAGCGGCGAAGCGCTCTCAACCCAAGTTCCGCAATCCATATAGGTTCACGTCTTGAAGCCAAAGCGCCCAGGCGCCGCGTCCGCCGGTCTCCGTCGAACGGTGGGAAGTTCGTGACCTGCGAACCGGCGTCGGCTAAGGCTCAGGCCATGAGCGATACGCCCAAAAAAGGCTGGTTCCAGCGACTGAGCGCGGGTCTGTCCCGCTCCTCCAAACAGATGACCGAACAGGTCGTCTCGACCTTCGTGAAGGAGCCTCTGTCCGAAGAGGCGCTGGAGCGTCTGGAAGAGCATCTGATCGAGAGCGACCTCGGCCCCGCCGCCTCGGCCCGCATCGTCGAACGCTTCCGCGAGCTGCGCTTCGGCAAGTCGTCCGACGAGCGCGAGGTCAAGGAAGCCCTGGCCGAGGCCGTGGCCGCCGAACTGCTGCCGCGTCAGGCGACGTTTGACCCCCTCAGCGGGCCCAAGCCCTATGTCGTCCTGTTCGTCGGCGTGAACGGCTCGGGCAAGACCACGACGCTGGGCAAGATCGCCTCGGACCTGACCGCCAAGGGCGCCAAGGTGATGATCGTCGCCGGCGACACCTTCCGCGCCGCCGCCCGCGAACAGCTCAAGGTCTGGGCCGAACGCGCCGGGGCCGATTTCGAGAGCCGCCGCGACGGCGCCGACGCCGCTGGCCTGGCCTTTGACGCCTATGCCAAGGCGAAAGCCGAGAACTACGACGTCGTCCTGATCGACACCGCCGGGCGCTTGCAGAACAAGTCGGCCCTGATGGACGAACTGCTGAAGATCGTCCGCGTGCTGAAGAAGGTCGACGCCGAGGCCCCGCACGAGACCCTGCTGGTGCTGGACGCCACCGTGGGCCGCAACGCCCTGGAGCAGGAAAAGGTCTTCGGCCGCACCGCCTATGTCTCCGGCGTGGTCATGACCAAGCTGGACGGCACGGCGCGCGGCGGGGTTCTGGTCCCGGTGGCCCAGGCTTCCGACGCCCCGATCAAGCTGATCGGCGTCGGCGAAGGCGTCGACGACCTGCAACCCTTCGACGCGCGCGCGTTTTCCCGATCACTGGTCGGCCTCGAGGACTGAAGCAGATGAGTGAACTTTCGCGTCGCAATTCCAACATCCGGCAGGCCGTCGATTTCGGCGCTCTCGTCGCCTTCATGACCGCCTACGCCGTCAACCGCTTCATGCGCGGTCTGGAAGGGCAGGAAGCCCTGGTTCAGGCGACCTGGGTGCTGGTCATCGCCTCCGCCCTGGCGCTGATCGCAGGCTGGCTGATCGAGAGGCGCCTGGCTCCCCTGCCCCTGTTCACCGGCGCCTTCGCCCTGGTGTTCGGCGTCCTGACGCTGGTGTTCCACGATCCCGACCTGCTGAAGATCAAGCTGACCATCCAGAATGCGGTCCTGGCGGCCGTGCTTTTGGGGTCGATCCCCCTCAAAAAATACGCCTTCAAATACCTGCTCGGCGCGGCCTTCCAACTGACCGACGCCGGTTGGCGCGGCCTGACCCTGCGCTACGGCCTGTTCTTTGCCGCCGTTGCGATCGTCAACGAGGTCGTCTGGCGGACGCAGTCCGACGACACCTGGGTTGCGTTTCGAGGCGGGCTCTGGATCGCCTCCGCAGCCTTCGGCGTCTGGCAGGTCTTCTTCATCATGAAACACGTCATCAAGGACGAGGACGCTGAGCCCATCTCGCCCGACACGGGACTGTAACGCGCGCCTCTCCCTCGTCATCCTGGCCACGCCCGCCAAGCCCGCAAGGGCGCCGAGCCGGGACCGCCACAGACGCAACCTTGGGCTGGGCGCGGCGTTTTTCTGCGGTCCCGGATAGCGGCTGCGTCGCTTCCGGGATGTCGCGCCTCAAGTCGTATGAAAGCGCGATAGCCCTGACGAAATGTAGCCTTACCGTCGTCAAAGCGTAAAGCGCGGCTGTTAGCTGTCACGCTGTCCGGCGCGCCGGAACGGGGATCGAGGACGATGGTCAAGTCGGGCAAGCAGGCGAAGATCAAGGGCGGGCTGGCGGAATCGCCCAGCCACCTGATGCACCGGGTGTTGCAGCTCTCGCTCGACATCTACGCCGAAGAAGCCGGGCCTGACGGCCTGACCCAGCGTCAGTTCGCGGTGCTCGAAGCGGTGTCGGCGCGCTCGGGCCTGACCCAGACCGATCTGGTCAAGGCCACCGGCATTGACCGCTCGACTCTGGCCGATCTGGTCGCCCGCATGACGACCAAGGGCCTGCTGCAGCGCGAACGTTCGGCGCTGGACGCGCGGGCCAAGGCGGTGCGCCTGTCGGCCGAGGGCGAAGCCGCCCTGATCGCCGCCCGCCCTCGCGTCGAGGCCGCCGACAAACGCATTCTGGCCCTGCTGCCCCGGTCCAGGCGCGAGGGCTTCCTCGACCTGCTGACCAGTCTCACCGACGCCGCCGACGCGGCGCCGGAACAGGCCCGCGCCGAAGCCAAGGCGGCCCGCAAGGCGGCCAAGGACGCACGCAAGGCCGAGAAGGCCGCCAAGAAGGCTCTGGACGGCGGAACGAAGCCGAAAAAGAAGAAGAAGCTCGTCGAACCGGCGATCGACGCAGCCGCGACCGAAGCGGTCGTCATCCCGCTGAAAGACGCGGCGAAGGCCTAAAGCGAAATCGGTTTGGACACCGATCGCGTCCAAACTCGGATATTGGCTCCAGCATCATGCCGTGAATCAGGCTCTAGACCCTGATATCCAGCAGCGAACCCGGCCGCTGATAGCGCGCGGCCGGCGGGGCTTCCTGGGTCTGCACCGACCGCACCGGCGTGTCCGCCCGCGCCTCGACCGGGGCGGCGGCGATCGGCGCGCTGACGCCCATGGCCGCGCGGAAGAAGGCGGACTGGGAGGTTCTCAGGGCATGGGCCGCGCCGCCTGCGGCAGGCGGGAAGGCCGGACGGTCTGAAGGAATCGCGGACATGGGCCGACGATCCGCCCAAACGGTCTAGATATGGTTAATGCGCGATTCACCGTGTTTCGCGCCGGATGACTTCAGCGCGGCGGCGCCTTGAGCGCATCCACCAGCTTCTGCAGATCGGCGTCGGTCAGGACCGGTCCCGACGACTTGGCGACGATGGTGCCATAGGCGTCCACCGCAAAGCTCTCCGGCACGCCCGAGACGCCGAGGTCCAGCCCCGCCCGCCCCTCGCGGTCCACCAGCACCAGAGCATAGGGGTCGCCCAGTTCGTCGAGGAAGGCGCGGGTGGCGACCGGCTCGTCCTTGTAGGCCACGCCGACGACGTTGATCCCCTGCGCCTTCAGCTTCATCAGCTGCGGGTGCTCCAGCCGGCAGGGCGCGCACCAGCTGGCGAACAGGTTGACGATCATCGGCTTGCCGACGCCCGCCGTCTTCAGGTCCAGCCTCTGGTCGGTCTCGACGTCGCCTTGCAGGATCGGCAGCACCGTCTGCGGGATCGGCTGGCCGACCAGGGCGTCGGGCTTGTACGAACGGCCCTCGCCCGGCGCGCCGGACATCGTGTTCAACTGGACCATCAAGAAGACGCCCAAGGCGGCGAGCGCCGCGATCGGGATCAGGGCGAACCAGCGGTTCATTTGCGGGCCTCTTCCAGACGGGCCAGCTCGCGCTTCCAGCGACGGGCGGCGACCAGGGCGCGCACCGAAATCGCGGCCAGAGCGACGGCGCTGATCGCCCAGGACGACCAGACGAAGACGCCGTAGGGGCTCATGTCGAGATCCAGCATCGGCGTCTCCCTAGGCTTCTTGCGCGGCGCGGGCGCGCAGCGTCAGGACGCGGCGACGGCGCACCTCGGTGCGGATCGACGTCAGCCAGATGGCGCCGAACAGCATCCCGTAAGCCGCCATCATGGTCAGCAGGGGCGTAAGGTAAGCCGGATCCAGACTGGTTCCCCCAGCGCGCAGCAGCGAGGCCGGTTGATGCAGGGTGTTCCACCAGTCGACCGAGAACTTCACGATGGGCAGGTTGATCAACCCGACCAGCCCCAGGACGGCGGCGGCGCGCCCGGCCTTCTGCTCGTCGTCGATCGAGGCGCGCAGGGCCATGTAGCCGAGGTAGAAGAGGAACAGCACCAGCACCGAGGTCAGCCGCGCGTCCCAGACCCACCAGGTCCCCCACATGGGCTGGCCCCACAGCGAGCCGGTGATCAGGGCCAGGCCCGTGAACACCGCGCCCGGCAGGGCGGCGGCGCGCGCGGCGGCGTCGGCCAGAGGGTGACGGAAGACCAGGGCGAAGAAGCTGGAGACGCCCAGCGCCGCATAGGCGCCTAAGCCCAGGGTCGCGGCCGGCACATGGATGAACATGATCCGCACCGTGTCGCCCTGCTGATAGTCGGCGGGCGCGGTGAAGCTGAGCCAGGCGCCGACCGCCAGCAGGACGACCGCCAGCCCCCACAGCACCGGCGTGACCGGGCGGGTGAAGCGCATGAAGCGGTCGGGATTGGCGAGGCCGAACATGGTCCGCCGCTTACGCGGCGCGGCGCCCGACGGCAAGCGGCCCTGAAGTCGCGATCAGCAAAACAGCGGCGGGCGAGACAGCCCCGCCCGCCCTCCGTCATCCCCGGGCTTGTCCCGGGGATCCAGAGACTCAGGCGTGGCTAGCGGCCCGCGCCGAGAACTGAGCTTCAGGCATCGTGCGTCTGGATTCTCGGCACAAGGCCGAGAATGACGACCAAAGCGTGCGGCCTACAGCTTGAGCCCGTGCTGGGCCGCCAGGGCCTCCAGCTTGACCATCGGACGCGGCCCCCAGTGGGCGATCACTTCCGAGGCGGCCAGCGAACCCAGGGCTCCGGCTTCGGCCAGCGACAGGCCGCGCGCCAGACCCAGCAGGACGCCGGCGGCGTACTGGTCGCCCGCGCCCGTGGTGTCGACGACCTTGTCGACCGGGAAGGCGGCGATCTCGACCCGCTCGTCGCCGCGGAAGATGACCGAACCGGCGGCGCCGCGCGTCACGGCGGCGACATCGACGATGCGGCCCAGGTGAGCGGCGGCGTAGTCAAAGTTCTCGGTCTCGAACAGGGCGTGCAGTTCGGATTCATTGGCCAGGACGATGTCGGCCGAGGCCTCGATGAAGGCCAGCAGTTCGGCGCGCCAGCGATGCACCACAAAGGCGTCCGACAGGGTGATGGCGACCTTGCGGCCCGCCGCGTGGGCAGCAGCGGCGGCGGCCTCGAAGGCGGCGCGGGCCGGGGCCGGGTCGAACAGATAGCCTTCCAGATAGACGATCTCGCTGGCGCCGATCAGGTCGGCGTCGATGTCGTCGACCGTCAGTTGGTTGGCGGCGCCCAGGAAGGTGCACATGGTCCGCTGGGCATCGGGGGTGACGTTGATCAGGCAGCGGCCGGTGCCGAAGCCGGCGCCCGCGCCGTCTTCTAGAACCGGGGTGTCGAAATGCACCCCCGAGGCGCGGATGTCGTGGCTGAAGACCTCGCCCAGCGTGTCCTTGGCCACCTTGCCGATATAGGCCGCGCGGCCGCCGAACGAGCCGACGCCGGCCACGGTGTTGCCGGCCGACCCGCCCGAAGCCTCGACCCCCGCCGCCATGGCGTCATACAGCATGGCGCTCTGATCCTCGTCGACCAGTTGCATCGAGCCGGCGACCAGCTTGTGCGCCTCCAGGAAGGCGGGCTCGCACGGGCTCAGCACGTCGACGATGGCGTTGCCGACGGCGCAGACGTCGAAGCGGGCGGAGGAGATGGCGTTCTGGGTCATGCGCGCCCCATAGCGGGCCAACGTCGCCGACGCCAGCGCGAGGCTTTTCGCCGCCGTCGAAAACAGCCTATGCAGGTCGCCGCTGAGGAGGAGCCAACATGATCGACGTCGCCGTCCTGACCCCCGACCCCGCCGACCCGTCCTACGCCGGGCAATGGCCGGGCGTGCTGGATCGTCTGTCGGCGGCGCTGGCCACGGCGGGGATCAAGGCCCGGCCGACGCCCTGGACCGATCACGTCGAGAGCGCCCACGACCTGACGGACTTTGCCCTGATCCTGCCCCTGATCGTCTGGGGCTACCACCGCGACCACGAGCGCTGGGTGCAGGCCTGCGTGACCTGGGCCGAAGCGGGGGCGCCCCTGGCCAATCCCGCCGAGGTGCTGCGCTGGAACTCCGACAAACGCTATCTGGCCCGGCTCGCGGAAAAGGGCGTCGACATCCCGCCGACCATCTGGACCGACCACGCCAGCCCCGCCGTGGTCGAGGCCGCCTTCGCCGCCACCGGGGCCGAGCAGTTGATCGTCAAGCCGACCGTCTCCGGCGGCGCCTGGCGCACGCTCAAGGTCTCGGCCGGCGACCTGCTGGAGGATGTGCTGGCCGAGGCCCCGGAAGGCGGGGCCATGATCCAGCCCTTCCTGCCGACCATCGGCACAGCGGGCGAAACCTCGCTGCTCTTCTTCGGCGGCGAACTGAGCCACGTCGTCAACAAGCGCCCGGCCCACGCCGACGAGTTCCGCATCCAGGTGCAGTACGGCGGCCAGTATCAGCGGCTGGACCAGGCCCCCGAGGGCGCGCTGTCGCTGGCCGAACGCACGCTCGCCGCCATTGACGAGCCGCTTCTCTACGCCCGCATCGACATGGTCCCCGACGCCGACGGCCGCTGGCTGCTGATGGAGGCCGAACTGATCGAGCCCGATTTCTACCTGAGCGCCGCGCCCGAGGCCGGCGCCCGCTTCGGCCGGGCGGTGGCCGACCGGCTGGGGCTGTAAGCCACCCTCTTCTTCCGTCATCCTCCGGCAAGCGGCGCAGCCGCGCAGACCGGGGGATGACGGAAGGGGTCAAACCCCGACGAAACTCGCCCGCGACGGACACAGGTCCGAGATCACGCAGGCCAAGCATTTGGGCCGCTGCGCCAGGCAGGTGTAGCGGCCGTGCAGGATCAGCCAGTGGTGGGCCTTGGGCAGCCAGGCCTCGGGCACCACCCTGTGCAACTGGGCCTCGACCTTGTCCGGCGTCGCCGCATTGGCCAGGCCCAGGCGGTGCGAGACGCGAAACACGTGGGTGTCCACAGCGATGGCCGGCTCGATGCCCAGTTCGTTCAGCACCACGCTGGCGGTCTTGCGCCCCACGCCCGGCAGGGCCTGAAGGTCCGTCCGGTTCAGCGGCACCTCGCCGCCGTGCTGCTCGACCAGCATCCGCGCCGCTGCGATGACGTTCCTCGCCTTGGTGCGATAGAGGCCGATGGAGGAGATCAGCGGGATCAGCCCCTCCTCGCCCAGGGCCAGCATCTTCTGCGGCGTGTCGGCCACCGCGAACAGGGCCTTGGTCGCCTTGTTGACCCCCACGTCGGTCGCCTGCGCCGACAGGGCGACGGCCACCACCAAGGTATAGGGATTGACGAAGTCCAGCTCGGTCTTGGGGTCGGGCATGACGCCCGACAGGCGCACGAAGATTTCCTCGACACGGTCCTCGTCCGGCGGCCAGCCGATCACGGCCCCGACCGGCGCCTTTTTCGGCGCGCGCGACCGCTTGCCGGGCGGCGGGGTCAGGGCGGCGCGGACGGTCTTGGAAGCGGGGCGTTTGCGGACGGTCATATCCTCGCTTCGCCTTCCCGCGCGGCCAGGTCAACGGGGCGCCGGCGACACGCTGCGACGAAATCGCGCAGGGGCCTCTTGATTTATGGACGGACCTGTCCATTTTACGCGCCGGATTTGAAAAGAGCTGTCTCCCCCATGGCCCTCCCCGCCCCTTTGAAGAAACGCCTGCTGCTGATCGTCGGCGGGGTCGTCGGCGTCGCCCTCATCGTCGGGGGCGTGGTCTGGTGGCAGGGCAAGCAGCGCTGGGAGGCGACCGACAACGCCTTCGTCCAGGCCGACACCGTCCTGGTCAGCCCGCGCATCAGCGGCTCCGTGATCGAGGTCCTGGTCAGGGACAACCAGCGCGTCGAGGCCGGTCAAATCCTGGCCCGTTTGGACGACGCCGACGCCAAGGCGGCCCTGGCTCAGGCCCAGGCCAACCTGACCTCGGTCAAGGCGGCGGTCGACAATGTCGACGCCCGCGCCGCCCAGGAACAGGCCACCATTGCTGAGCGGGCCGCCGCCGTGACCCAGGCCCGCGCCCAGGCCGGACTGGCCCACGCCCAGGTCGACCGCTACGGCAAGCTGGCGGAACAGGGCTGGGTGTCGCAGCAACGCATCCAGACCGAGCGCGCCTCGGCCGAAACCGCCGCCGCTTCGGTGGAGCAGGCGCAAGCCGCCCTGACCGCCGAACAGCGCGCCGCCGCCGTGCTCGGCTCGACCCGCAACCAGAGCGTCGCCGCCGTCGAACAGGCTAGAGCCCTGGTCGAACAGGCTCAGCTGACCCTGGACCGCACCGTCATCCGCGCCCCCGTCGCCGGGGTCGTCGGCGCGCGCGGCGTCCGCGTCGGCCAGGTGGTGCAGGCCGGCGGACAGATGATGTCCATCGTCCCCCTGCAGGACACCTACGTGGTCGCCAACTTCAAGGAGACCCAGGTCGGCCGCATGCGGTTGGGCCAGCAGGTCGAGATCAAGGCCGACGCCTTCCCCGGCCAGTCCATCGTCGGCCACGTGGACAGCTTCGCCCCCGCCACCGGCTCCGAATTCGCCCTGATCCCGGTCGAGAACGCCACCGGCAACTTCACCAAGATCACCCAGCGCGTCCCCGTGCGCATCGTCGTGGATCACCGCGCCTCGGGCGAGCCGGTCGCCCTGCGTCCCGGCCTGTCGGTCGAGATCAAGGTGGACCTGAAGAGCCAGGGCGGCGCCGCCTTCGCCGACGCTCATCTGGGCGAGGTCGCTGTCGCGTCTCTGGACCCGGTTCGGTGAGAGACGGCGCTCCTGTCGGCGCCGCGTCTGGCGTCTCGGCCGCTCCAGCCCAGCCCGAGATCAACTGGCCGGTCCTGCTGCTCGGCTTCGCCGGCATGGTCATCGGCCAGTTCATGGCCATTCTGGACATCCAGATCGTCGCCGCCTCCCTGCCCCAGATCCAGGCCGGGGTCGGCGCCTCGGCCGACGAGATCAGCTGGATCCAGACCGCCTATCTGATCCCCGAGGTCGTGATGATCCCCCTCTCGGGATACCTCTCGCGACTGTGGGGCACGCGCCCCCTGTTCCTGGCCTCCTGCGCCGGCTTCCTGATCATGAGCGTGGCCGTGGGCCTGTCGTCGTCGGTCGAGATGATGATCTTCTTCCGCGCGCTGCAAGGCTTTGTCGGCGGGGCCATGATCCCGACCGTCTTCGCCGTGGCCTTCACCGCCTTCCCGCCCGACAAGCGCGTCACCGCCAGCGTCATCATGGGTCTGATCGTCACCCTGGCCCCGACCGTCGGCCCGACCCTGGGCGGACACCTGACCGAAGCCCTCAGCTGGCGCTGGCTCTTCTTCATCAATGTCTTCCCGGGGATGCTCGTCCTCTTCCTGGTCAGCCGCTACGCCCACTTCGACAAGGGCGACGCCCGCCTGGCCAAGGGCTTCGACTGGTGGGGTCTGGGGCTGATGGCCGCCTTCCTGATGAGCCTGCAATTCGTGCTGGAGGAAGGCGCCAAGAACGACTGGCTGGCCGACGACCCCATCCTGCTGCTCAGCGTCGTCGCCGCCGTCTGCGGGCCGGCCTTCGTCTGGCGCTCGCTGACCTATCGGAATCCGATCGTCGAACTGCGCGCCTTCTCCAACCGCAACTTCCTGGTCGGCGTCGTCATGACCTTCATCGTCGGCGCGGCCCTGTTCGGCGGCACCTTCCTGATGCCCCTCTTCCTGGGCCGGGTGCGCGGCTATTCGGCGGCCGAGGTCGGCACCACCATGGTCGTCTCGGGCCTGGCCATGTTCGCCACCGGCCCCTTCGCCGGTCGGCTGGTGCGCAAGGTGGATCCCCGCATCCTGATGTTCGCCGGCTTCATCCTGTGCGCCTGGGGCATGTGGGACGCCCGCGCCGTGACGGGCGAATGGGGCTTCTGGGAATTCGCCGGGGTCCAGGCCATGCGCGGCGTCGGCGTCATGATCGCCATGATCGCCTCGCAGCAGGTCACCATGTCGACCCTGCCGCCGCACATGGTCAAGAACGCCTCGGGTCTGGTGAACCTCAGCCGCAACGTCGGGGGGGCCTTCGGCCTGGCCATCCTCAACACCTCTCTGACCCAGAACACCGCCCTGCACATGGTCGAGCTGACCAGCGCCATCGACCAGTCCAACGTCGCCGTCAGAACCATGATGGCCGGTCTGGCCGAACGCTTCGCCGGCTCCATCGACCCGCACGCCTCGGCGATGAAGGCGATCTACGGCATGCTGCAGAAACAGGCGACGACCCTGGCCTTCGGCGACGCCTTCGCCCTTCTGGGCGTGGCCTGCGCCTGCGCGGCCTTCGTCACCCTCCTGTCCAGGCCCGTGAAGGCCCCGCCCTCGCCCGAACCGTCCGAGATCCACTGATGCCGCGCATTCCCGGTCAGATCGACGAACGCAAGAGCGAGGCCATTCTCGCCGCCGCCTCCGAGCTGTTCGTCGAAAAAGGCGTCGGCGCCTCCATGGCCGAGATAGCGCGGCGGGCGGGGGTGTCGAAACAGACCCTCTACAACCGCTACCCCTCCAAGGCCGAGATCGGCCGCGCCCTGGCCGCGCGCCGGTCGGACGCCATCACCGCCCCCTTGCGCGGCGGGGACGCCCCCGAAGCGGTTCTAGCCGCCGTCGCCGAGGCCCTGATCGTCAAGATCAGAGAGAGCCAGAAGGGCGCCTCCCTGCGCGGCGTCGCCTTGCTGTCGCCCGAGGCCCCCGAACTGGCCGCAGCCATCTATGACGCCGGGCCGGGCGAATCCTTGCGCCGTCTCGCCGCCTGGATGGCCGAGCAGGACCGGCGAGGCGTGCTGTCGACGCCCGACCCCATGCATGCCGCCGAAATCTTCTCGGGCATGACGCTCGGCCATGGCCATCTGCGCGCCATTCTCGGCGTGCCCCACCCGCCCGTGGCCGACGTGCCGGCGCGGGCGCGCGAAGTCGCCCGTCGCTTCTTCCGCGCCTTCGCCGTCGACTGACCGGCGCGGGCCGGCCCGTCAGGCGGCCAGTCCGGCGGCCAGTCCGGTGCGCCGTCGGATTGGCCTGTCGGGTCGGAAGGGCGTAAAGGCCGGACGAAATCCTGTCCTCGCGGAGCCCCCATGCTGATCCACCTGTCGTCCTGGCCTGAAATCGACGCGCGCCTGAAGGACGGCGCCCCCCTCTCCAAAACCGTCATCGTGCCGATCGGCTCGAACGAACAGCATGGCCCGACCGGCCTTCTCGGCACCGACTGGCTCTGCCCCGAGATCATCGCCCACGCCGCCGAAAAGGGCGACGAGCGCCTGATCGTGGCCCCGACCTTCAACATCGGCATGGCCCAGCATCACCTGGCCTTCGCCGGCACCATCTCCTTGCGCCCCTCGACCTTCATGGCCGCCATCACCGACTGGGTGTCGTCGCTGGCCCGCCACGGCTTCGAGCGGATCTATTTCCTCAACGGCCACGGCGGCAACGTCGCCACCATCGAGGCGACCTTCGCCGAGATCTACGCCGAGTGGTCGTTTGTCGAAGAGCAACCGCCCTTCGTGCTGAAGCTGCGCAACTGGTGGGACCTGCCCGGCGTGCACAAGCTGTGCGAGGAAATCTTCCCCGTCGGCCACGGCAGCCACGCCACCCCGTCCGAGATCGCCGTGACCCAGGCCGGCTATCCCGACCGCATCAAGACCGCCGACTACAGCCCCAGGATCGCCCCCATGGGCCCGATCCGCGACGCGCTGGACTACCGCGCCCGCTTCCCCGACGGCCGCATCGGCTCCGACCCCGCCCAGGCCAGCCCCGAGAAGGGCCAGCGCATCATCGACGCCTCGATCCCGGCGTTGATCCAGGACGTCTCGGCCTTCGCCGCCGAAGTCCTGCCCTGAACCCAATAGGCCTGATCCGCTTGCTCGACGGGCGGAACAGGCCCACGGTCCCCGCATGAACCCCATAGATCAGGCCGCCCGCACCGCCCGCGCCGGACAGGAGACGGCCCAGGCTTCGGCCGAGGTCATCGCCCGTCGAATGACAATCATGGGCGAGGCCATGGCCAATCCCCTGCGCGCCGACCACGCCGAACTGGGGCGGATGGGCACGGAAAAGGTCGAGGCCCTGACGGCCTCGGCCGGCGCCGTCGCGGCGGGCGCGCTGGATCTGGCCGAACAGGGCGGCCGCATCGCCGGTCGCGAAGGGGCCGAGGCCTCGGCGCATCTGACGCGTCTGGCGAGCGCCGACAGTCTGGCCGGGGCGGCGGCGCTGCAGGCCGCCTGGGGCATGGGCGTCTGGTCGCGCGCCGTGGCCGACGGCTGGAGCCTGGGCGCCGCCCTGCTCAAGACCCAGGCCGAGGCCCTGTCGCCGATCCACGCCGCGGCCGTCGCCAACGCCGCACGCCTCAAACGCTAGATCATCTCGACGGGATGGACGGCGTGATGGAACGTCGCCCCGACCTGCGGTGTTGCTTGCTGTAGTCCAGCAAGGAGCCCGACATGGCCGAGCAAGACCCCAAGAAGACCAAGGACCCGCACCCCGGCATGATGGGCGACGGCACCGAAGAGCAGAACCTCAACCAGCCCGGCGATCCGTCCAAGCGGATTTCGGAAGAGGAAGTCGACAACGCCTTCACCAAGGACCCGAAGATCGTCCCGAAGAAGTAGGCGCTCCCCTTCCCGTTCATCCCGGCGGACGCTGTGATCCAGTTCTTTGGCGACAAGCGCCTCTTTGACCTTCGGAAAGCCATGTCCGCCGTGGCGCCTGTGTCTCTCACTGGATTCCGGCGTCCGCCGGAATGAACGGAGAGGATAGGTTCAGGCGGTGCGGATGACACCCCCGCGCGCCTCGACCGGCCAGGGCGTCAACTTGCCGCCTGCACAGGGACCGCCGACGCACGATCCGCTCAGCGGCTCGAAGATCGCCCCGTGCCAGCCGCAGATGATCAACGAGCCGTCCGGCGTCAGATAGCGGTCCAGCTCCATAGCGATGGGGAAGCCCGCGTGCGGGCAGCGGTCCACCCAGCCCGCGATCTGGCCGTCCTTCTTCACCACAAAGCCGTGGAAATAGGCCTCGCCGATCTGCAGCACGAAGCCGCGCGAGCCGGGGTCGGCGATGTCGCCCTCGGCGCACAGGGCCACGTTCGGCGGCGTCTTCCAGACCCGCTGACGCGGCGCGGCTTCGGCAGCCGATTCGACGGGCTCGGGCACTATTCGCGTTCGGGCTTGAGCGGTCGGGTCAGCAGGGCCTCGATGGCCGCGTCCACCGTGGTCTCGCCCGCCAGCACGGCGGCGACCGCCTCGCAGATGGGGGTTTCGACGCCCAGTTTTCGGGCCAGTTCGCGCACGGCGGGCGCGCTCTCATAGCCCTCGGCCACCGAGCGTTTGCCAGCCAGAGCCTGCTCCACGCTCATGCCCTGACCCAGGGCCAGGCCCAGGCTCATGTTGCGCGACTGCGGGCTGGAGCAGGTCAGCACCAAGTCGCCCAGACCGCACAGGCCGGCGACCGTCTCGGCCTTGCCGCCCAGGGCCTGGGCCACGCGGACGATTTCAGCAAAGCCGCGCGTGATGACGGCGGCGTGGGCGCTGCGGCCCAGTTCGCGGCCCTCGACGATGCCACAGGCGATGGCCAGGACGTTCTTCAGCGCCCCGCCCGTCTCGGCCCCGATCAGGTCGTCGGCCAGATAGGGGCGGAAGACCGGCCCCGACAGGGCCGTGGCCAAGGCCACCGCCATGGCTTCATCCTCGCAGGCGATGGTCACGGCGCTGGGCAGGCCGCGCGCCACCTCGGCGGCGAAGCTCGGCCCCGACAGGACGGCGGGCGTGGCCGAGGGAATCGTCTCGGCCAGGACGTCGGTCATCAGCTTCAGCGAGCCGCGCTCGATGCCCTTGGCGCACAGCACGATCGGCAGGCCGGGCCGCGCATAGGGGGCAAAGGCCGTCAGCGTCGCCCGCATATGCTGGGCCGGCGGCACCGCCAGAATCAGATCGCAGTCGGCCAGATCGGCCAGGTCGGCGGTGACATTGATGGCCGAGTCCAGCTCGACGCCCGGCAGGAAGGCGTCGTTCACCCGCCGCGCGCGGATGCTCTCGATCACCTCGGGTTCGCGCGCCTGCAGCACGACCGCCAGGCCCGCCGCCGCTGCGCTCTGCGCCAGGGCCGTGCCCCAGGCGCCGCCGCCGATTACGCCTGCTGTGTGAAATTCCATGCCTACTCCGGTCCCCCGACCACCGCGCGGACGAAGGGCCGTCAGGCCTTCGCGCCCTTGCGGCCCGTTTTCTTGTGAACAGGATCGGCGTTCGCGCGCGCCTCGTCCAGAGGCCATCGCGGTCGGGCGGCGACATCAATGTCCGAAACCATGCCTTTTTCCAGCCGCTCCGCCCCCGCCAGCGCGATCATGGCGGCGTTGTCGGTGCAATAGACCATGGGGGGCGCCAGGAAGCCAAAGCCGTGCTTGGTCGCCAGATCCTCCAACATGCGCCGGATCGTCTTGTTGGCCGCCACCCCGCCCGCGACCACAAAATGAAGATGCTCATGCGCCTCAGCATAGGCCACCATGGCCCGCTCGGTCCTCTCCGACAGCTGGCGCGCGATCGCCTTCTGCACTGCGTCGGCCAGATCGGCCTTGTCCTGATCCGTCTCGCAGGTCTGGGCCAGCCGCGAGGCCGCCGTCTTCAGCCCCGAGAAGGAGAAGTCGCAGTCCTTGCGGCCCAGCAGCGCCCTCGGCAGCTCAAACCGCGACCCGTCGCCGGACGCCGCCAGCGTCTCCAGCGCCGGCCCGCCCGGATAACCCAGGCCCATGGCCTTGGCGATCTTGTCGAAGGCCTCGCCCGCCGCGTCGTCGATGGTGGTGCCGAGGCGGCTCATGTCGCCGATGCCGCGCACCTCCAGCAACTGGCAATGCCCGCCCGAGACCAGCAGCAGCAGGAAGGGATAGGTCGTCTCCGCTCCCAGCCGCGCCGACACCGCGTGGCCTTCCAGGTGGTTGACCGCGATCAGCGGCAGGTCGCGCGCCAGCGCCACGGCCTTGCCGTAGGACAGACCCACCATGACCCCGCCGACCAGACCCGGCCCGGCGGTCGCCGCCACGCCGTCGAGCGCGGCATAGCCGATCCCGGCCTCGGCCATGGCCCGGCGGGCGACGCCGTCGATCATCTCGACATGGCTGCGCGCGGCGATTTCCGGCACCACGCCGCCGAAGGCCGCGTGCTCGTCGATCTGGCTGTGAATGACGCTGGACAGGACCTCGGCCCCGCTCGCCGACAGGCGCACCACCGAGGCGGCGGTCTCGTCGCAGCTGGTCTCCAGGCCCAGAACCGTCAGCACGGCGCCGGGGGCGCGGCCTTCGGCCCCACCCGCGCCAAGGCTCGGCTTGGTTGCCCCCGTCGTTCCGCTGCTATAGTCCGCGCCAGTGTTCATCGGGCCCGAGGTAGCGGCCCGTTCCCCCTTTCGCAACGGGCTGCGCGACTTCATGACCCCGCTTCTTCGCATCGGCACCCGCCGCTCCAAGCTGGCGCTGGCCCAGTCCGGCATGATGCAGCGCGCCATCGGCCGCGCTCTGGGCATCGCTGAAGCCGACATCGAACAGCTCGTGCCCCTGGTCGAGATCGTCACCACCGGCGACCGGGTTCAGGACCGCCGCCTGCTGGAGATCGGCGGCAAGGCCATGTTCACCAAGGAGATCGAAGAGGCCCTGCTCGACGGCCGCATCGACGTCGCCATCCATTCGATGAAGGACGTGCCGGCCGAACAACCCGCGGGTCTGGCCATCGCCGCCGTCCCGGAACGCGAGGACGCCCGCGACGGCTTCATCAGCGAGCATTTCGCGGCCTTCGCCGATCTGCCCCACGGCGCCCGCCTCGGCACCGCCTCGCTGCGCCGGCAAGCCCAGGCCCTGTCCCTGCGCCCCGACCTGCAGATCGAGATGCTGCGCGGCAATGTCGACACCCGGCTGCGTCGCCTCAAGGACGGCGACTTCGACGCCATCCTCCTGGCCTGTTCGGGCCTGAACCGCCTCGGCCTGTCCGAGGTCATCCGCGAGCGCCTGTCGCTCGACGCCTTCCTGCCCGCCCCAGGTCAGGGCGCCCTGGCCATCCAGACGCGCGAGGACGACGCCTCCGCCGACTGGACCCGCGCCCTCAACCACGACCTGACCGCTCTCGCCGTCGCCGCCGAGCGCGGCGCCATGTCGGCGCTGGAAGGCTCGTGCCGCACCGCCATCGGCGCCCACGCCGTGATCGAGGGCGACGCGCTGCGTCTGACCACGGAAATGCTCAGCCCGGACGGCTCGGCCCGCTGGCGTCGCGCCGGCGAGATTTCCGGGGTGTCGGCGACGACCGCCCACGACGACGCCCGCCTTCTAGGCCAGCGCCTCGGCGCCGAGGTCCAGGCCGAGGCCGGCGACCAGAAGATCGACCTCTAGGCCATGGGTCCGATCCGGCGCGTCTGGATCACCCGCGCCCAGTCCGGCGCCGCGCGCACCGCCGCCCGGCTGACGGCGCTCGGCTTCGAGCCCGTCGTCGCGCCCCTGCTGACCATCCGGCCTCTGCCCGACGCCCTGCCCCGTTTCTTGGCTGCCGCGCCCGACCTGACCACGGTCGCCGCCCTCGCCTTCACCAGCCCCAATGGCGTCGAGGCCTTCGCCGCCTTGGTTCCCGCCCCCCTGCTGCGCGACCGCCCGGTCTTCGCCGTCGGCGACGCCACCGCCGAGGCCGCCCGCGCGGCGGGCTTCGCCGACGCCCGCTCGGCCGCCGGCGACATCCACGCCCTGGCCCGCCTCATCGCCGCCAGCCCGATCGACGGCCTGATCCTCGCCCCCGGCGCCCGCGAGCCCGCCGGCGACCTCGCCGCCCTGCTGCCCGACCGCGCGATCCAGCGCCTGCCGGTCTACGCCGCCGAGGAAACCGACGCCGCCGTCCCCGCCGCGTTCGACGCCGTCCTCGTCCACTCCCCCCGCGCCGCCCGCGCGCTCGCCGCCGTCCTGCCGCCCGCGGCCGCCCGAAACCGCCTCGCCGTCTGCATTTCTGCCGCCGCTGCAGCCCCGCTGGCCGCCCTCAGCTTTGCTGAAATCCGCACCGCCGAGGCGCCGGATGAAACATCCATGCTGACAGCGCTTGGCAAGTCCGCCCGACCCGTATAAAGAGCCGACCTCGCGCGGCTCTCCGACACTTTTGTGGGGCCGCCGACCGGAGCCGCTTTAGCTCAGCCGGTAGAGCACATCATTCGTAATGATGGGGTCAGGTGTTCGAGTCACCTAAGCGGCACCACCTCTCCTGAGTAGCGTTAGACAGGACGGCTCCCCGCGATGGGCGTAGAGGCGCTTCCGCTTGGGAGTTGCGTGGGTTCCTAGTGGGAGCGCTTCCGCAGGGAACTCAACGACGCCGTTTCAGATTTTGACTTGTAATTGAGGTTCGAAACACCGGCTCAATGGGCTGACCGGCAGCTTATCCCCCTATGTCCGATCTGACGCCCAAGGCCAAAATAAGGTGCTCAGAACGCGCTCTGGAACGGCATGGTGGCGATCATTATTTCACTTCGACGCGGACGTGGCGCGCAATGCGCGAGCCTATGAATGGCGGCATATCGTAGGTTGCGGACTCTCGCGAATCTTCATGATACGAAGAACTTGGGCAACTTCGCCCGCTAGCTAGCTGAGCCAACTTGGACTCTTATCTCGCCTTGGCAGAAAACGTCTTGCGGGCCGCTCGTCGGCCGCTAGCCGCGCGCGAGATTCTTGAGAGCGCCTACGCCTTAGGCATCGTGCCGCCCCAACTCTTTGGGAAAACCCAGCAAAAAACGCTAGGAGCGCGGCTTAGCGAGGACGTTCTGCTGCGGCGGGACCGTAGTGCGTTTTTTCGTACCGAGCCTGGCAAGTTCTTTCTTACAGAGTTTCTAGAAGACGCGACCGTCCCAGAGAACTATCGAACGCCCATCGTCGCTCGGCGAAGGGAGCGCGAGCTCCAGCGAGGCCGCTTCATCGCTGTACGCGAGCGAGAACTGACAGCAGCGGCACCAGAAGCTCGCCGCGCCGAGGCTCTTCAAGTGCTTCGGCGACAAGATTTCCGATACTTGGACTCGCTTAGCGAAAAGGCCAAAGACGAGCTCATCCTTTGGTCCTTCGTGATGGTCACCCGGGGCGACGATGTGCTGACCTATCGTCATGGCCGTTATCGGGAAGGCCGCGATGCCTTTCTCCAGCGGCGCTCAGTCGGGTTTTTCACACCAGTGGTGGATATCGACCGCGACCTCTTTGATCGCGGTGATCACGGTGTTGTCGCTAGCGGCGTGCGCGCAGTAGTGCTGGACTTGGATATGCCCAGAACCGTGTCGCATGACGCGGAATATCAAGAGTTAGCCAGACTAACTGACTTCCTTGTCCATCACGACAACGCGTCATCCGACAGCCTCCTTGCAATAGTAAGGTTTGACTGTCCTCAGTGGTTTGAGCCGCTTACCCGCAGGCTCGCCATTAACGACATGGCATGGCTCAGTCTTCGCACCCCGGTGAACCACCTCGAAGACTTCGACCCGTGGTCCCAGAGGGTGCTCTGCGGCAACGCCGTTGTCGCCCATGCGGCATCCCGGGGCGGTTTCTGAGTGCAGAAGGCGGTCGGGTTAATTCCGCAGGCGGAAGAGGATTACATCTTCCTGCTGCTTGGCCATACAGAGTCGGAAGGAAAGGAGCGCGGGCTAGAAAGGCTTTGCGGCCACTACCAGCGCGGCCTGCGACTCAGAAAGCCGCACCCCTTCTACTTGGCGTTCATCGGCTGTTTATACCATGCGACTCCAAGCGTCCGCAGGTGGGCCCTCAACGCCATCGCGGTGGCTGGGAAGAAGCATGAACATCTCCAATCTGTCCTGGACGCAATCGACCGTGACAGAGGTGATGAGGATATCTTCGCGGCGGGCATTGGCGCTCTTGTCGCACTGACGACCAGCGATGAGCGTGCGCCACTCCTTCAGCGAGCAAACGTGGCGCTGGAGGGAACTGCGCTCCTCGCAGCCGCCCAACAAGCCGACAGTTTCAAAAGCGAACTTGCCAAGCAGCGCGTGAACATCGAGACCGCCTCTCCGCCAGAACTGCGGCTGGCCGCCGTGCTGCTCGGCCTAGGCAAAGCTCCCGAACATCTGTTCGATCTGGGTCACGAAAACTCTGCCGTTATCGGTCGGTTGGATGCCCACCCGGATGCGCTAGTTGCTCAGTACGCCGTTTGGTCCATCTGCGAGCATCCGGCTCTCGGCCTTAGCCATATGTCGAGTTCCGTCCGTGACATCGAAAGCCGACCGGAACGAGTGCGTGGTTACACGTACCGGCTTATTACACAAGACGACGTGGTCGCCGAAGCGCACCGAGAGTTTATTCAGCTGGGATCAGTGGACCCTTCCGGCCGCGCACGCACCGGGTTGGCATGCGGCCTAGCAAAGGCGTTCTTTGATGGCTTGGAGGGGATGACCCTCGATTGGCACGATGCGGAGCAAGATCAGCCGATCAAGGAAGAGTTGCTGGACCACGTCGTGCGCTTCTCGGAGCGATCTGCGATCTACGAGGACAAGGCATATATGGAGTACGAAGCCGCCGCGCTCGGCAGCCTCCGACGTGCTCGGATGCGGGCCGCTGCCCAAGGCCTGCCGATCTACGCCCGATTCAAAAAGTTGGACATCGCCGGGGAGACTGGTTCCCTATTCGGAAACCTTCCACTGTTCGGTGAGACTCGAATGACCACGATCAACGCTACAACCGTCAATGCAGGCCTGATTGGGGACCACGCTAGGGTTGGAGGCGATTTGAAGGTCATCAATCAGTCGGCCGAGCGGGCGACCGAGGAACTGAAAGCTATCAAGACGATCCTTGATGAAGCTGGAAGTGACGCCTTGATTAAAGAGGGCAAGGACTTGGTCGCGGAAGCGACAGCGAAACCTACAAAGGGAACGATCACCAAGGTCCTAAAATGGATGAAGGGACTAGCCGAGGGGACCGGTTATCTCGCCGCTACGGTTGAAGGGTTCCGAAAGGGATACGAGGCTTTAGAGGGGCTCCTAGATGGTCTTCCCGACTTCTAATAACTCTTGGAATGTCCCCGCCCTTAGCTGCCGAGATCAGTTATCGACGTGGCGATCTCGCAAAACTCGATAACGTCCACCCTCCCGCTGGTACGGGGTGGGTCCGACGTGGGGAAGGCCTTCAGCACCTATCCGCGAGCGTTGCGATCCAAAGCATCACGCGGAAGCCGAGCTCACTTATTGGAACCATTCAGACCTTGCCGTCGGTTTCGTCAGCTACGTCGTAAAACTCGTATTCGTCATCGACGACACGCATCTGCCATCGGTGGCCCAGCGACAGGAGCGCCTGGTTGATCCAATCGACGGATACCACCGAGCGATCGTACCATGCCTCGTCGCGATCCAAGGGATGGCCTTGCCTGACAAACTCGACGAGTTTCAGGTCTTCGACAATGATCCGTCGAGCTTTGTATTGTGGAGTATCAGGCGAATCCCCACCCCGCCCAGGCTCGTTAGCCTGGGATCCATAAGGAGTTTTGATGTGGCCCGGGCGGTACTTAATCCCAAGCATCCCGGCCAGTTCTTGGTCCATAGCGGACCGGCCACCTCGACCGCCGCGCCCATCCGACTGAGGTGCCTCGCCGCCCATGCCACCGTAGGAGTGATGGTTGTCGCCAATGGCCTCAGCATCTCCTCCGGCTCCGCCCGGTCCGATACCGCCACGGCCGCCACGGCCGCCAACGGCCACGCTGTTGTCGCCCCTGACGCTCGCGTCGCCGCCCTTACCGCCACCGCCTACAGTCGTGCCGTCGCCTCCGGCTCCTCCTTGGGCCTTGCTACCATCACCCTCAACTTCAGCTCGACCGCCGTCGCCACCACCAACCTCGGTCATAGGAACAACCTTCCATGTCAAACATCGTAGACGGATTGCCCTTGGATCATTGGGCTGCTGCGTATCGGCCTGGCATCGTCGAGACGGCCGCCGAAACCTTTGTATACACGCGCGCCGGAGATGGCCTTCGCATTGCGTTTGGAAACTCCGGCCCTGTCATTGACGAGGCAGGAACTAGAGTCCCAGTGTTCCACCACGCGGTCAGTGTTCCGGCGCATCTCGCCGTTGAGTTGGCTCGCTTGATCCTCGCTCACTACGCGGCCCCAGGGCGCGCCGCCGGCGTCGTCCCCCCTCAGCCATGACCACCATCGCCGCCGCGCGCAGTGGATCCTCGTCCGCGCGCGGTGGCATCACCCCCGTCACCCCCCACAGAAGAACCGCGCGATCCGCCCCCGCCGCCAACGGCTTCCGAGTTCTCGCCCTCAGCGTTGGCCTTGCCCCCCCTACCGCCCCCGGCGGTGGGTGCTCTGGCGCGTATCGCGAGCCATCCGGCCCAAGCAAAGAGGCAGATCGTTAGAACGACAGTAGCGGGGACTAGCCAACTCGGGGGATCGTCGTAGTAGGCATTAATTGCGGCCGAGAAACCGCTCGTCGCGATGCCGAGGAGCAGCGGCACCCAGAACGTGTTGATGATGCTTCGCACGGGATGCTCTTCCATCTAGACTGACAGTTGAACCAACAGCGCGAGCATCGATAATGCAACCCCCGACTCAGAGCGCCGAAGCCGAGCTGGCCAAGACCGCCACAGCTACCTACGCCAACCGAGTCTTTGTCGACGCGGTAGAGGGCATGGTGCGGATCGCTTTCGGCGAGCTGTCAGAGGGGGGGCCCACGCACTTTCGGCAAGCCGTGGTGATGACGCCCGCGAACGCGTTGGCTCTTCAGGAACTGCTCGGGTCAATCGTGAAGCGCGTTCACACTGGGCCGACGTCAGCGAACTAAGGTAGCCAAAGACAAGCGGCCGACAATTCCTGCTCACGCTAGAAGTCTGCCTGAAGTCTTGGCCAACATCTAAATCGCCGAAGCCACCAGACTGCGCGGTTTCCGGCATCTTATATGAAGTAGATTCAGGGTTGTTCCTGTGCCTAGTCACTACCTGGATTCTTCGAATGCGGGAGCCGGAGCCGACTTAGAGAATCACTGAATCGGCAACCCTCAAGGGGTCGTCAGTCATGATCCCCTAGGCCCTCCACTCCGACCACTGCCAACCTCCTCACCGCCTACCAACCCAAGCCCTCGTGACCACCGTCACGGGGGCTTTTTCTTTGCCCAGAAAGGACTCAATCCATGCTGAAGCTGACCGACCGCGCCGCTGTCACGGCCGCACTAACCGACCAAACTCTCGACCCCGAACTACGAGCTCTGATCGGGTTACGTGCATGGCAGCTCGACGACGTGCGACGCCAACCGCTTGGCGAGACCATACAGTTTGTTGTCGTCCAACCGAGCGACACACCCACCGAGATTCACAACGCGGTGGGCTTCCCGATCACCTGGGACCAAGCCGATCAACCGGGCTTCGAGTGGATGGAAGACCACGGCTCTTGGTTCGAGCTCGCCTACGTCCTCACCGACGACCTCGGCATGATCGTCTTCGTAGCGGACCATGCCGACACCGACTTCACCCTCCGCTTCAACTGCCTAGGCCTAACCGATCGCCCTAAACTCAAAGAGAACAAATCATGAACTATGACACCCACATCTCGCCGCGCCAATCCAGACGAACCATCCGCCCCAAGCCCTCACGACATCGTCGCGGGGGCTTTTTTCTGGCCGAAAGGAGCTCTTCCATAGTTTACCTGAGCCACTGGCGCGGCGAATAGGATGCGGCGGCTACTTACCCTCATGACGCTGATCGTCGTGCTTGCGATCATCAAGGCGTCAGTAATGGCGCTCGTGATCGCGCTACTCCTAGCCCTGCTCTTCGCTGTTCTCACCCGGCCGTGCGAAACGCTCATCTTCTTGGGCGCTCTAGTGATGCTGGGATTTGCAAGCGCACAGCCCGTCATCTGTATTATCATCGTGGGTGTCGTCGGGCTCGCAGTGGTGATGGTCGGCGCGAGACGTAGATCGCATGGCAAGCTTCTCTTGACCGACGATCATGAGCGACGTTGACGCCGAGCTATCCGGCTAAATTGCAACTTCGCCAGGAAGCCGCTTCATCACCTCGCCGAAGAGCTTCGTGGGATCTGCATTCATCGCCTTCGCTAGTGCGACGAACTCCAACACGTCCACCCGGCGTTGGCCGCGCTCGATGATGGAAATGAAGGTCTGATCCTTCCCAACCCGCTTGGCGACCTGCGCCTGCGTTAGCCCTGCTGTCAGACGCGCCTCAACAAGCACCTCAATGAGGTGGCGATGATCGCCGCCAAAGATCGTTTTGGGCATCGAGTGCGTCGCCGATTTAAGACCGGCGATTCACCTATATGGAAAATTCCCGTAGGCAGTTTTTCCGTTTGGTAGGTATGGAACATTCCATATTTCGGAGATCTCTGAACTGGCCAGGAGGAGCCGGGATCAGGTTAGGCGCGGACTACGGCTCCCCGCCCCAGCGGCTCTCACAGACCACAGTGCCTGTCGGCCGGACTGCGATTGTCCGACCGCCCTGAAGAACGCGTCAAGGTATCAATCAAGGAGAACTTCATGCTCACTTACGTCCTAGCTGCCACTCTGCTGATGCAGTCGCCCGCCTCGGCGCAGTCGGCTCCCGCATCTCAAGCGACCACCGAAAATTCGATTGTCGGCAAATCAAATGCCCCCGCCTGGGGCAATGCTGAAGTTGCCGACTACCTCTGGACATTTGGACCTGACAAGGTCGTTGCCGAGGACCCCTTCGCATCCCCAACATCGCCAGTGCCGCCGAAGAATGTGGTGCTGTCGTTTCCAATTCCGCCACGCGCGAACTCGCTTTTGACCTACTGGACCTATGATCGCGACGCTCAAACCATGACCATCGTGGCCGGCGAAAACGATAACGCCGCATCAGGCTCGGCTAGGGTCAACGAAATCCCGGTGGGCACAAATCCAGCCATGCGCGGCTGGGCGCTGACTGCTCGTCGTGGTCCGCCAAGGTTGGCATTCAGTGGCAGGCGTGAAGTCCAGGTGCGGACCCGACATGTCACCGGCTTTGGTCAGGTACAGACCTACGCCACGCCGGGACAGAGGCCGGACGCCCGCGTGTTTCAGTACACCTTCTCTATTGAGCCTGAGGCGGCGCGGGCTCTGTCAGGCGAGTTGGAGTTGCGCGTATTCGGCAAGGCGCGCCCGTGGCGCGGGGAGCAGCGAACTTTCTGTGTCACCGACTACAGCGCGTTGAGCAGCGGAATTGAGGTTCGCCCCTGCTTCCTCACAGGGGACCTAGAGACTTATCAGGTCATAGATAAGCGCGACGGTTCGGTAATCCACGAATGGGACGCGAGGTAGGCGGAACGTCCTACAATGGCAGCAGCTAGGCCATATTCGCCGAGAATGCTGACGGCAAAGTAGGGGGCGATTTCGATCAAAAACGGGTCGCCCCCGCCAAATTCGTCTCAAACCACAACATACGGATAATTCGACGTTTTTTGGAGGCGGTCCAATCCCGTTGACTTAGCCCTATTCCATATCTCGTGGATAGGCAGTCTTGCGAGGCCTTATGACCGAACCAATCCACCCAAATCCCGAGAGCGAAAAGAGCAAACCGTCCATCCGCGTATCACCGGGCGACATGCACCTGGCCAGCCACGAAGCAGAGCAGGTGTTGGCCGCCACCGGCTGGTACTTCACCAGCGCCGGCATGCTCGTCCGGATCGTTGATCGCGGCAAACTCGGTATCGCGACCGAGCAGGTGAACGAGCAAACGCTCAAGGCCGTGTTATCGGCCATGATCGATTGGGAGCGGAAAGGCCGAGACGGCGTCTGGGTCCGCTGCGACCCTCCCCATGACGTCGTTAAGGCGCTCCTATTCGGCCAGGATCGCCATCATCTGCAACCGCTCAACGGGTTGGCCCGGCAGCCATACTACGCGCCAGACGGGCAGTTGATCGCTCAACCAGGCTATGATCCCGGCACAGCAATATATGGTGCTTTCGACGCATCGGACTATCCGCCCGACGACCCCACGCGCGAACTTGCCGAGCATTCGTTGGCCTATCTGGACCGGTACCTCGACGAGTTCGAGTTTGGATCGGCCATAGATCGATCCACCGCCCTCTGCGCATTCCTCACTGCCGTAAGCCGCCCGTCGCTCTCTGTCGCTCCAGCATTCAACATCACCGCCACGAGCTCGGGCAGTGGTAAAAGCTATTTGGCAGACATCATCACAGGGTTCGCTGGCCCAGACGAGCCTTACAGGGTGAGCTACCCTTCAGGCGCAGAGGAAGCGGGCAAGCTCATTGTAACGGTGCTGCTGGAAAGGCCTGCAGTCGTTGTCTTCGATGACATGCAGACCAACTGGAAGCCGCTCGGCCCCATAAACAGGATGCTGACCAGCCCCACGACCACCGAACGGCTGCTAGGCACAAATCGGAGCGCCACGGTCGCGACCAGAGCGCTATTCATCGGCACCGGAAACAACACGGAACCAGAACGCGATCTCCGACGACGGGTCGCCACAATCCGGATCGCACCGCGAAACGAAACGCCAGCCCTTCGATCATTCCGACGTGACCCCGTCGCCGAACTGCGGAAGCGTCGCCCGAAAGCCGTGAGATGCGCCCTGAACATCATCGGCGCTTACCGCGCGTCGGGCGAGACGATGAAGGACCTCCCCACTATCGGCACGTACGAGGAGTGGTCTTTACAGTGTCGCCATCCGCTCGTCTGGCTCGGCCTGCCAGATCCGGCCCAGAGCCTGATCGATCAGGTGTCCCACGATCCAGAGCGACAGTCCCTGGCTGAATTCCTCGACGCCTGGCACCAGCTCTTCAGCTCGAAATCGGTGACAGTCCGAATGCTGATCGCCAAGGCTGAACAGCATTCCGGATTTATGGAAGCCCTGGAAGAGCTTCCCATCATGGACGGTCGATACGTCAATCGAGGCAAGCTCGGCTGGTTCATCAGCAAGAACCGAGGCCGAAGAGCCGAGGGGTTGCGTATCGAGCCGGGCGATAGCTCCGAACGACGCTCCTGGAGAGTGGTCGCTGACTAGGCGGTCATGACTTCGGACCCACGCTCGACGCCACACGGCTGAACGGAAGGGGGTAAAGGGGCGCTCACCCTCTTTCCCCCTTTTCGACCACCCCGACCCGCCTTCGGAGCGGTCCAGACGCGGCCCTCAGGGCACGCTCCGGGCCTCAGCATGACCCGGCCCATCCCCGCCCCAGACGCGCCGCCTCAGCGGCCAACTCTAGGGCCACGCGGGCACGCCCCGGCTCCCCACCACCCTCACCCCCAACCCGCCGCGCCCCATCGCGGTTCACTGGCGCTCGCGCGCCAATCACTCACCGTGAAAGGAATCCACCATGCCCAAGGCCCACCTGACTCAGACCTTCGTCGCCAACGCCGGTTGCGAGATCGGCAAGAAGAAGACCGACTGGTATTGCACCAACACCACTGGCTTCGTGCTGGAGTGCCGCTGCACCGGCGGGAAGACCTATTACCTCCGCTACGTTGATCAGGCCGGGGGCCAGAAGCAGTACAAGATCGGCGGCTATCAGGACGTCACCTTCGCTGCAGCCAAGAAGAAAGCTCAGCATCTACGGTCAGAGGTGGTGATGGGCGGCGACCCCGGCGCGAAGAAGGCGCTGGCCAAGTCGGTGCCTCTGTATGGCGAACTGGCGTCCATGCACCTCGAGGCCGTCAAGGATCAGAAGTCATACTCCAGCATCGAAATGTGCATGCGGGTCCACATCATCCCCAAATGGGGGAAGACGCGCCTGACCGACATGAACAGCCGGTCTGTGGCCCAATGGCTGAGCGAGAAGCGGGCAAAGGGCTTGTCCCCGGCGACGGTGGAGAAGCTGAGGGTGCTCCTCGGCCGATCCTTCGTCCTGGGCTCCAGTTGAGACGTGCCGGGCACAGACAGGAATCCGACACGCGGCATACCTCGCAAGCCACTCAATAATGGCCGTGAACGCTTTCTTTCGGCTGAGGAGGCGGCACGGCTGAGGGAGGCGGTGGCGGCGTCTCAGAACACGCAGCTTCAGCACATCGTCGGCCTGCTGCTCCTCACCGGAGCACGACTGCGCGAGTTGCTGGACGCCCGATGGGAGAACGTCGATGTCAAACGTCGGTCCTGGCTCATCCCGACCAGCAAAACCGGCAAGCCGCGCCATGTCCCGCTTTCGACTGCCGCCTTGGCGATCATCGAAAAGCTGCCGCGCTTCAAGGACTGTCCTTGGCTGGTGCCGAACCCCGACACCCGCCTGCCCTTCGTGTCGATTAAACATGCTTGGCAGAAGGCGATTAAGGTGGCGAAGCTGCCGGGCCTACGGCTGCATGACCTGCGGCACTCGGCGGCGTCGTTCATGGTCAACAGCGGCGTCGATCTGTTCGCTGTCGGCAAGGTGTTGGGCCACGCCAGCTATCAATCGACCCAAAGGTACTCGCACCTGGCCAACGACACCCTGCTGAAAGCTGTCGAGGCCGGGGCGGCGAAGCAGGCCTGTTAAATATCTTCTCCGCCCCGCGCGCTGGCTTAGGCTGGTTCACGGGGCGGGCACCGGCCCTCAATACTGAGTGATTTTGGCGAACGCCGATTGACAAAAGGCATCGCTCGTCCGTCATGATTGACAATCATAACGGGTGAACGGAATGGACAATTTACGGCAGGGAACAGTTGCCCTTCAGGCGGGCGAAATATTCCTCGGAGATCGAGGAGTATTTACAGAAACTAGACAGATATATTTAGAGAGTTTCTCGGTAAAACTTAAGGACGGCTCCGTTAATTGGGCCGACGCAATTTACGTCAGCACAGCATCTGTGCACGTTTGGCAGACTGGCTCGGCGAAATTTCCCGACAACAGAAAGTGCCACATCGAGACCATAGACGCTAGGTTCATCAGAGATATCCTCCTGACGGACGATGCCGGAAGGCAGACAAACAAGGGGAGATCGGAAATTGCCATACCGAGAGCACCTAAGCACACAGACGGAAACCAAGATTGCAATAGGTGCTTGAATGCAAATCATCATTTATCTCAATTACAATCTCACCTCGGCAATTATCAATCTTTCAAGCTTGATATAGATCAAGATCTGATCAGAGTTAGACAGATACTAGAACTTATCGGCACCGTAACGCCCTAGTCTGCCTGCTGCGGTGCGAACGCGCCAGGCCGGTGATCGTGACCGGGTCGGACAAGATCGAGATGTGTATGACGGCACAAGGGGAGGTCGCGCGGGAACTGCAGCGGGCGCTGCCGGGGTGCTCTCGCGGTCGTCAAATGATGGCGTGGTTTTATTGCTCATCGGCGGCGAGCTCAAACACACTAGATACGATGGTTTAGGTGGCCATTTTGGCAACGAAGCTGCCGAAAGCTTCGCTGCACATAATGGTGGCGGTTAAGCCAGCGCGAATAGAGCACATCAGGGCTTGGCGAGGAACTTGCCGAGGGCAGCAGCAATGCTGGGATCTAGGCCGCCGTCCTCTTTCACAATGCCATCGGGTGTGTTTCGGAACAGCGCACTGAGGATCACCTGACGGTCCGCTTCAGAAGCAGCGCCATTTTCGATCAAGGCGAGATAGGTCTCGGTCATCGTGGCCCGCTCTTCAGCATCTTGCTTGAGGTGGTGTTGGCTGAGGTAGAGTTTGGTTAGCAAGCGCCCCACCCAAAATACCAGACCAGCGCAAGAGGCTAGCCCAGCAGACGCCACAATGAAGATCGCGTTAGGAAATGGAGGCGCGTTAGGAACCTGAGATTCCTTCACCGACGTTATTAGCGAAACGCCTGTTTCATTGAACGCATAGGCCATGCCTGCGAGGGCCACAGGGAAGAAGAAAATAACCCAGAGTCGCGCCCAGTATTCTGCGTTCTCGTGCTCGGTCGCCTTGTCCTTCCAGTATTTGACTGGCGCAGCGAGCCCCATGTGCTCTTTGTAGGCCGCCTCCACGTCCCGAATGCTGGATATTGCCTTGCCTTCGGTCACGCGTGCTCGCTTCGCATACCGCAACCAGCGACGCGCCCGCTGCTGAGACCATCGCCTACCTGCTTCGCCAGCCTCGTGAAGAGTTGTATTCCAGTCTCGCTCCCTCTCGGCCTGCTCTTCGGCGGCAGACTCTTCGATACGTTGGAGCGCGGCTCTAAATCGCTTGCGCTCCGCCATAAATTGACCAGAGGCATTCGACACTTCGAGTAGCTCTGGGTTTATCGCGAGAAAAGCGCCCCTCGCCTGCTCTGGCGTGTTCGCACTGCCTACCGACACCAGGCGACCAAGGACCGCAAAGGCAAAGGCCGCAGCCTCACCTCCTGCATCGGCCTTGACCCTAGCCAGAATTCGGCCTCGTTCACTTCTCGGATGAATGGGTGCGTACCCATCGGTCAGATACTGAGAAATCGACGGCGCTAGATCGGATGGTTGCCGCCCCGAGGAACGCAGGGCTTCGGCATCGCTGATCAATTGCATCACACGAGAGGGGATGTGCCCCTTAATGTTGGCTGGATCAGCGAAGGGTGTCCCGGGCAGCCAATCCCAGAAAGATTGCATTGCATTGAGCCACTTCATGACCTTCGGCCACCCAGTGAGCCTCCAGTCAGATCCGTCCGCCATGCGGAACCTTAATATGTTCTGATTGACGTCGTCTTCTGCCACAGCAGCTCCCCCCAGAGCATTTTCAGCCTTTGCTGAAGAATGGCGATACGCCAAAATTTGCACTGGTTCCACTCGTGCATCTTTTCGACGCTGTCACCTCTGACGCGCCCCCTTTTTCATCCAGCCATGACAAGAGTCTCAGGTGATTTGCCGTTCTGTTTGGTGGCTGCGTTTGCATAAGCCTGCGGCGTCAGCCAGGCGTTGAAAGCGACGTGGATTGTCAGACCAGATCGATGCGGCCTTGCCGCAGGTATGGCGCAGGTCGATTTTTGAGCCGTTCCCACATTAACGCGCGCAAACTAGGAAGCCATGTAATCGCGAGCTCACCCCGTTTTGGGAAGTGGCTGGGTGGACACGCCGCGAGGCTGCCGACATAGTGCCAGAACTCAAGCAGGCGTTGGCTTGTACGACTGTGCTTCCCTGAAATTCGTAATGATGGGGTCAGGTGTTCGAGTCACCTAAGCGGCACCACCTTTCCTGAATAGCGTTAGCCTTAAAGCCGAGCCCGGATGGGCCGGAAGGCGCTTCTGCTTGGGAGTTGCGTGGGGTCCCGGTGGGAAGCGGTTGAACAAATCTAGGTTCACGGCAGCGCCTCAAGCCTTGCCTTAGATCGTCAGTTGATCTCCCGGCGCAGCGGATGCCGCACCCCCTGGCTCTCTTGTGCGAACATCAACGTTTTTTCCATATCCCCAAGCCTCGCCGACTGAACATTGCAACGTACGCGCCGACCGGTTCCTTAGCGCGCTTGACCGGTTTGGTTGTTCGTCACTAGGTTCGTTAGAGAGCTAAACGGCAGAAATTTCAGATCACCGTAGCGATAGGGGATGCTTGTGGAACTACTGAGCCAGCCATTCACCGGCCAACTTGGAAACCGTCTGATTGATTTGCTGGATTCGGGAAAGTATCACACCCTAAACATACTGGTCGCATTTGCGAAAACGAGTGGCGTTCTAAGGATTAAAGCAGCAATCGGGCAGTTTAGGTCGCACGGAGGCAAGGTAAACGTCATAGTAGGTGTTGATTTAGGCGGAACCTCCCATGAAGCTCTAACATCACTTCTTACCAATACTGATTCTCTGGCGGTGGTGCATTCGGAAAAGCGCCAAACTTTTCACCCCAAGATTTACCACCTTGAAGGAAGCGAAGGGGACCTCCTGATTGTTGGGTCGAACAATCTTACAGGTGGAGGCCTTTGGACGAACTTCGAAAGCTCGTTAATTGTACAGACAAACGATTCAGAAGAGAGTTCGAAAGTGCTGAATTCTCAGCTACGGGACTATCAAAAGATCCTCTCCGGTCTCAAAGATTCATGTCTGAATATTAGCGACCAAAGCGACATCGATACGCTGCTTCACAACGGCTACCTGCTCAAGGAAGTGGATGCACAAGTGCGCCTGGCCAACGCCTCCAGAAAAATGGGACCGAGCAAACGCTTATTTGGCAACGGCGTGCCAGCACCGATACCTCAACTTTCTGCACAGCCTCCCAAAGGCCCAGCAGGCTCAAAACCAGCCATAATGCCTTCACCTTCTCCTACGGCACTCCTGGCCAATCCGCTCGATTCACAAACGATTTGGCTTGAGACAAGGAAAATGACTGGCGGGTCGACTAATATCCTCGATTTATCGGCAAAATCTAAGATCTCTCTAGGGGATCCCTCCGGAACTCCGTTCGATCTCGGCGATCCAAAATTTATGCGGGGCAGTGTCGAATTCTTTGGACTAGATCCATCTGTCACCAGCCATACGAAGGATATCGTGCTGAACTTCGAAGGCGTCGACTATGAAGGAAACACAATACTGTTTCCCGTAGGAACGAAGGCCAACGGGACTTGGAGGTTGCAAATCAAGGGGAAGAGTGCGACCGGCTACAAAATTACTGACACCTTCCGAATTAAGAATCCAAAAGCTTACCTAGCCCAAAAGATTGTCGCATTCACGAGGATTGATGATGGATATTACCTCTTGTCCGTTTTCTCAGATACTGACTTAAAACGCTTCGAAGCGGCATCAAAAATACTCGGCTACAACGGCATATCGTCTAACGCTAGACGGGTCGGGATACTTTAAAACGGCGTCAGCCATTCCTCATGTCTTCCCATCTTAACCCCGCTAATACCCCCCTTTGCTCCGCCGAAAGCAAGCCTTGAGGATCGATCATTCAAGGCCGACGCCTCAGAGATGAACAACGGACAATCATTTAATTCCCGAAAGCGCGTAACGAATGACGGGACGTCAAATCTGTACGCGTAGCCAGTCGTGTTCTGGTAGGGCGGATCTATATAAACGACAGAGTCCGACCGAAGTGGCTCGCGAAGAATGGTACTGATATCGGCGTTAAAGCACGTAATCCCTTTCATGCCCTGAACAAGCGCGCCAATCCGGCGGCGCAACTCTGTCGACGAGGGCTGCATTGGATTGGCGGGGCTGCGGCGCACACTGGTAGCCGTTGGTTCCCAGTAGTCCCTGAAGCAGGCATTTGCCCACCTCTCCCCGTCGCGCCAGATCTGCTTTCCTCCGAAAGAGCAGGCCTGGAGTATCGGGTATAGCTCAGCCTCGTGGTCGCCGATCGCAAGCGCCGATAGAGCCGAGACATGCGCCTTAACGACCCGCTTGTCTGTCGGCAGCTTGGACAATAGCTGGTCAAAAACATCCATATCGAATGCGTCTGAGCCAATCGCCTCCCAGAAAACTCCCCAAGAGCTGATGTCGAGCATGACAATGCGCGACGGGTCAACGCCTCTATTAACCAGCTCAATCGATATGGCGGCTGATCCACAGCACAGATCGTAGAAGCGGACATCCGAACCCACAGCAGCGTCTAAGAGGCTGTCGGCGATTTGAGCTGCTACGCGCTGCTTACCCCCTTGATATGCGCAGGGCACGCGCAAGCTAGTGTTCAAGTCTGCTTCCTACGAACAATAATTCTAGCATAAGCGCGGCGACCATCGATTATACCCACCCCACCTTTATCGTCAGGGTGTGGGCTATAGCCCACATCTTTCAACGTCGTCGCCGGCACGCTCGAGCGCGCATTGCCGTTCGCGAGCATAACTATATCGAACTGATCGGGATTGTACTTGTCTAGAAATGTAATAGGCACACCCATCAAACCATCATAATCGACTGGAATATTCTTAGTTCGCCCGACATCTATGGCGTCGTAGTTCTCATATGTTGGATAATCGTCGGGATGGTAGAAGCGAGTTAGTTCCAGTCGCTCCGTTCGCTCTCTCACATGGATGTTGGTGAACCAGCGCACGCCTTTGACTCGGATGAAGCGTCGCCCATCCTCGTCGATACCGCAGCCAGCGGCGCTCAGCGGGTAACTGTCGGGCACGTGAAAGCTGCGATCACCCGAGCGTATCGATTTGCCGTACCAAACGCGGTTATCGCGAAAAAGGGGGAAAATCTCTCGAGTAGTGACGGCGTTCATGTTGCCCATAACGATGAACTTCTTGCCGTACTTATCCAACTGGCGGATGTAATCGCGAAAGAGGCTGAACGGCGGATTGGTGGCGACTATGTCGGCCTCTCTGAGCAAGGCCACACATTCGGCTGACCGAAAATCCCCGTCCCCGGCGAGGGGTGACAAAGAGTTGCCCGGCATGGCGAACAGAGCCTCTATTTCGGATGGGCTGTTAGGGCTGCCGGAGGAGTCGCAGGGGATCACAGTCACAACCGCTTTAAAGCCGCGCGAGCTTCCTCCGCTCGCCAAGAACGACGGCTCTGCGCGGCAAGACGAAACTAGCTTTGCCAGCTTCAGCTTTGCGAAGTTCGCTACGAAGTACCGGAAGAAGGCCGATTCAAAGGGATCATCGCAATTACAAAATACGGTCTTGCCTTCTAGATAGCTTCGGTAGTGACGTACCTCTTTCTCGACGTCTTCGTACCGCGTATAGAACTCGTCCTTTTTTAGGTTGAAAGCATTATTGAGATTTCCATTACCCGAGCCCTTCACCGAGCTCACAATCTCCGGCGTCATGTCGTATGGCATAATGTCACAATCAGAAGCCTATGGCGCGGATACGGTTAGGCATGAGAGCGTGGCCCACCACTTACTATTCTAACACTTTCACACAAGCTTTAGCAGATCGCTGATCATACAAAGATGTCGCAGCTACTCTAAAAAACCTGCCGATATTCTCACGCAGACGATTCTAGCACGCTCGATTCGCACCGACAACGCCGTCTTGGATGCGAGCGAGACTATGCTGCACCAAGTCTGCCGGACGAGTTTTGTGTGGATGGGCACTCCGCCCTGAAAATCCTGCGGCCGTTTGAGAATGCTCAGTATCGGCCGATCAGCTCCTGATGCCGCTGCGTGAAGATCGATGACGACCACGCGCGCAGCCTGCGCCATCTTATAAGAATAGGCGTGATACGGCAGCTCGTGGTGAAAGGGCTAAATCCTCAATACCTTCGATAGCTTCCTCGTCACCCTTTCAAATAGCTGGGCAGGATCGGCGTTCATGGCCCTGGCCAGCGCCACGAACTCCAGCACGTCCACTCGGCGCTGACCACGCTCGATGATGGACACGAAGGACTGATCCTTTCCAACCTTCGCTGCCAGTTCGGCCTGCGTGAGCCCAGACGCCTGACGCGCTTCAACGAGCACCGCAACAAGGTGTCGATGTTCTCCGCCGAAGATCGTCTTGGGCATCGAATGAGCCGCCGAGTCCAAACCGGCAACCCACCTATATGGAAAATCCGCTTATGCGATTTTTCCCTTTTCTGTATGGAATGTTTCCATACTCAGCGAACGCGATTCACCCGCGTCAAACCCTGGAGACCAACGCCCCCACCCGACATCAGTCGAAACGCCACTCCATCCCGAAAATGAAACGAGATCGCATTCAATGAATAAGAACGTAGTTCGCATGGGACTGGCAGCCATTGCCGCCTTCTATGTGGTGATCGGCGGCCTATGGGCATCCGACTACTTCCCACTCCGCCAATATTATGCCCAGACCGAAATCAAAAACGATCTCGCTGACAAACTGGGCTCAATCAACGCATATAAATCGAGGAAATATCAAGAAGCATCGAATGTCGAGCTAAAGTATATTTTGGCGCACCCCGAACTGTTTCGAACAGAGTCCAGGCTAACCTTCTATCAGTCGCTCCTTCTATGGGCGACCGTGGCATTCGGCGTAAGCGGCAGTGTCCTCTTCATGACGCGCGGCAAGCGTGGCGCTCAGGCCGTCCAAGGGAACATCCAATGAAGCGGATCCTTTTCGTCGCCCTAACCACGGGCGCATTGGCGATTGGAGGCTGCGCCTCAGCACCCGCCCGGACACCCGGAACCTATGTCAGCCAAAGCGAGCCGGTATTTCTGATCTCTGAAGCTCAGGCTGATCAGATCCTGGTGGACGCCATGAATGTGGAGTTCGGCACCAGTCCGATTGTACGCATTGAACACCCCAACAAGGGCTATCAGGCCTCCATCAAGTTCCTCTTCGACAGCCACCAGATCATCGCCACCATGGTTCCCTCCAGGGGCCGTAAGGCTGATGGCTCCGTGCAAGACGGCTACTATTTTACCGTCACGCACAGCGGGACCATGCCGCTTTCAGGCATGTCGCGCTCAAAAAACATGAGGGAAAGGCTTTCTGAGGCCGCCACCGCCCTGTCGCCCAGCGTCCCGGCGGCACGGTAGAGGAACTCCTCAATTTGTCCGTCGCAGATGACGGCCTGCAAGCCGACCCGTCATCTGGCGGATAGGAAGTCGAGGTTCTTCATCGACTTTGCGCCGTTCACTGGGACGGCCTGACACCCATCCAAACTCAATCTGCATCGAGCCCTCGCGACCACCATCGCGGGGGCTTTTTTCATGCCCGGAAAGGACATCCAGACCATGCTATCCCTGAATGACCGCGACGCGGTTACGGCCGCGCTCACAGACCCGACCCTCGACCCTGCCCTCCGCGCCCTCATTGGCCTTCGGGTGTGGCAGGTGGACACCGATCGTCGCCGCCCCCTTGGCGAGATTCTTCAGATCGTTGCCGTCCAGCCCGGCGACACGCCTGAGGTGATCCATGCCGCTGTCGGCTTCCCCATCACCAGCGATCAGGCCGAACAGCCCGGCTTCGAGTGGATGAACGACCACGGCTCATGGTTCGAGTTGGCCTACGTCCTCACCGACGACTTTGGCATGCTGGTCTTCGTGGCTGACCATCCCGCGACCAACCACACCCTTCGCTTCAACTGCCTGGGCGTTGCCGACCGGCAAAGCCCCGCCTGACGCCTCTTTCACCTCTCTCCGCCGAGTCATCCGCCATCCAGCTCCCCACAACCGTGGCGGGGCTTTTTTCATGCCTGAAGGAGTTCCTCCGTGCTTTCACTGAAGACCTGCGCCGCCGTGGCCGGTGCGCTCCACGACACCGACCTGGATCGCAGTCTGCGCGATCTGATCCGCCTTCGTGCTCGACAGCTTCACGCCGGCCTGAAAAGCCACCCATGGTTCTTCGTCATCCAAGGAGGAGATACGTCCGATGTCATCAATCGGGCGCTCGGCTTTCCCATCACAGGCGACTACGCCGAACTCCCTAGCTGCGACTGGATCAAGGACCATGGGCTTTGGTTTGAGATCGCATACGGCCACACCCGCGTCTTCGTCGAGAACGGTCCAGGGACGGAGCTAGGCATCCACTACCTCTGCCTCGCTCACTTCTGGACCGACACCGATACCGACACCGACGAGCGACGGGCGTGAGCCGCTTCCTGACGTTTTTGACGGTCTGCGTCGTCCTGGCGATCTTCCGGGCGGCACTGGCAGCGCTCGCGGTCGGCCTAGGGATCATCCTGCTCTACTCGTTCATCACGAGGCCGCGTGAGACCCTCGTCTTCTTCGGCACCCTCACGCTGTTCGGTCTTGCGAGCGTGAAGCCAATCGCTTGCATCGTAGCCATCGCCCTACTGGTGGTCGCGGCAGCGGCTTGGCAAAAATCTCGACGCCCGCTGCTTTTGACGGACCAGAGCGAACAGCACTCGCCAGCATCGAACCCGCTAGATCGAGACCCGCCCGGATAGCCGGCTCGTGAAGTTCGAGGACAAGCTTCTGGGACGCCGGAATGGGGACGATCTTCGACCGATTTTGAGGTCGTCCCCGCCTTGGCCCGCCCAGACGCTAACCTACGCATAATGCGCGACTTTCAATCCAATCCAGCAAACCCGTTGACTTAGCCCTTCTTCGCATTGGGCGGGGATCAGTCTGCGAGGTCAAATGATCGAGCCAACAGAAGACCAAAAAAGGATGCCTTGTGAACCTTTGCAGGGGACGCCAGACGGCTCCGCGTGCGGTCCGATTTCACCAGGCGACGCCACCTCGAACAAGCACACCATCGAAGAGAGGAGGATGATGCTGACAGAGATTGGCGTGTACTTCACCAGCATCGGCTGGCTCGTTCATCATGACGGTCGAGGCATGTCTATCGAACAGGTTAGAGAGCAGACGTTTCTGCAGAACCTGTCGTGCCAAGACCAATGACCGAGGGTAACGAGATCGGACCGTTCCCGGACCGTCCGCCCCCGCGATCGGATCGCCCGCCAGCCACGATCGCAAACGTCGAACACCTGCTGAAGTATGCCGGCATCAGAGTGCGCTACAACGAGGTCAGCAAACGCGATGAAATCCTGATCCCCGATAAACAGGGATCACTGGATAACGTCGATAACGTCACCATCACCTACATCATCAGTTTGGCTGCCGAGCACCATATCCCCACCGGCAATGTCCCTGGCTTTGTGGAGGCCATCGCCAACAAGAATGCGTACAACCCGGTCAGAGACTGGATAAACAGTCGGCCATGGGACGGCATAGACCGACTGCCTGACGTCTACGAGACTGTCGTTCAGGCCCAAGGGTATCCCGACAGCCTGAAGCACGTGATCCTCCGCAAATGGCTCCGCAGCGTCTCTGCGGCGGCAACCCGAACCAGTTTTCGGAGCCGAGGCGTCCTGACCCTTCAGGGCGCACAGGGGGCTGGGAAATCCAGCTGGATTAAAGCCCTGATCTCCGACCCGGACCTAGCCGATCGCATGATTAAGCTCGGTCACCACATGGACCCTTCCAACAAGGACTCACTGATTGGAGCCATCGCGTTTGCGATCACTGAAATCGGCGAACTCGACAGCTCGTTCAAGAAAGACATCGCTAGACTGAAGGGCTTCCTGACAGACGATACAGACCGGGTTCGCCGGCCCTACGATCGTCGGGAGTCGAGCTATCCCAGACGGACGGTGTTTGCTGCAACCGTAAACGAGCACCAGTTCCTTCAGGATCCTACCGGGAACACGCGATTCTGGACGATCCCGATCGCCTCTCTGAACTGGCGACACGGGATCGACATGCAGCAGGTGTTCGCCCAGCTGGCGCAGGAAGTAGAGGACGGCGAGACATGGTGGTTGGCAGTCGATGAGGAGCGTCTTCTCAACGACCTGAACTCACGCCACAGCACGGCCAGCCCCGTTGCTGAACGCCTTGCGGAGATGGTCGATATCGATCGGATCGGAACGGAAGGTCTTGACGCAATGTCGGCCACACAGGTTCTCGAATGGCTTGAACTCCCGCTGACCAACCCAATGGCGCGCGAAGCGGGGGCTGCTCTACGAAGTCTGCTAGGCGATCCGAAGAAGATCAACGGCACGATGAAATGGCGGGTGCCGATCCGCACCGATGATGGGTTCAGCCCTCCCAAGCAGTGGGTAAAACCGTCCTGACCAGTCGCCGAGGGGCACCGAGAGGGGGTGGGAGGGGGTAGAGAAATGGTTGAGATGATCGGTCCGAAAGACCGATCAAGACACCGAATTTCCTCCCCCCACCCCCTCGCTGCCACCGGGCGTGTGCCGCCATTCCCGGCCCTTCAGTAGCTTGTCGGCGGGAAGCGTGACCGTTGTTTCCAGCCCCTGCGTTGGCCTGCCTACAATGGTCTTGGCGATAACGCGGTCCCCTGAGGCCCGCTCTGGGCACCCTTAGCCCGGCTATTCGACCGCCCCAGCCCCCGCCCAGCCGGGCCACCCTGAGGCAAACGCGGGCACGCCCCGCTCCAAGCCTCCCCCTCCACCGCAAACCGCCTCCCGCTGCGCCCCTCGGCAACGCGTGATGGCGCTCGTCTGAACTCAACCCATCACAAGGGAAATCCCCATGCCCAAGGCCCACCTGACTCAGGCCTTCGTCGCCAACGCCGGCTGCGAGGTCGGAAAGAAGAAGACGGATTGGTACGACACAATCGTCACCGGCTTCGTGCTGGAGTGCCGCTCCACCGGCGGCAAGACATACTATCTCCGCTACGTCGATCAGGCCGGTTGCCAGAAGCAATTCAAGATCGGAGGCTATAACGACGTCACCTTTGCCGCCGCCAAAAAGAATGCCCAGCAACGCCGCTCAGAAGTGGTGATGGGTGGCGACCCCGGCGCTCAGAAGGCGCTGGCCCGATCCATCCCGCTCTATGGCGAACTCGCAGTCATGCATCTCGAGGCCGTGAAGGATCAGAAGTCATACTCCAGCATCGAGATGTGCATGCGTGTTCACATCGTTCCGAAGTGGGGGAAGACGCGCCTGACCGACATCAACAGCCGGTCTGTGGCCCAGTGGCTGAGCGAGAAGCGGGCAAAGGGCTTGTCCCCGGCGTCCGTGGAAAAGCTAAGGGTGCTCCTCGGCCGATCCTTCGTCCTGGGCTCCAGTTGGGACGTGCCGGGCACCGACAGGAATCCGACGAGAGGCATACCCCGCAAGCCGCTTAATAACGGCCGTGAACGTTTCCTATCAGCAGAAGAGGCGGCGCGGCTGAGGGAGGCGGTGGCAGCGTCTCAGAACACGCAGCTTCAGCACATCGTCGGCCTGCTCCTCTTGACAGGTGCACGGCTGCGCGAGCTGCTGGACGCCCGATGGGAGAACGTCGATGTCAAGCGTCGGTCCTGGCTCATCCCGACGAGCAAAACCGGAAAACCCCGCCACGTTCCGCTTTCGACGGCCGCCGTGGCGATCATCGAAAAGCTGCCGCGCTTCAAGGACTGCCCGTGGTTGGTGCCGAACCCCGACACCCGCCTGCCATTTGTGTCGATCAAGCACGCTTGGCAGAAGGCTATTAAGGTGGCGAGGCTTCCGGGTCTCAGGCTGCATGACCTGCGGCACTCGGCGGCGTCGTTCATGGTCAACAGCGGCGTCGATCTGTTCGCTGTCGGCAAGGTTCTTGGTCACGCCAGCTATCAGTCCACGCAGCGGTACGCGCACCTCGCCAATGATACCTTGCTCGCTGCCGTAGAGGCAGGCGCAGCGAAGCAAGCGGGGGCCTAACCCTCACCCCGCCTCGCGCGCTGGCTTCGGCTGGTTCGCGGGGCGGGACCCCCTTTTTTTCGCTCCGTGCATATCGGACGTTCGGCGGCGTACCGTCTCGTTCTGCACATGGCTAGGTTGATCTCTCACCATTAATGGTAGAGCTTCAAGCTTTATAAAGGGCCGAACTATGCAGCCAAGGGTTTGGGGTGCCTTGCTCATCTTCCTGGGCTCATACCTTCCGCTGGCTGTGATCCTCGCAATGCAGGACGTGGATCAGATCGTCCTGCAGCGGCCGGTTTGTCGTGACATGTCTACGTTCGCGGAAACTTGCGCTCTTCCCCTAAAACATCCGGTGATGGCGCTTAGTTTTGTGGTGGTCTGTTTAATCAGTCTTTCGGTGGCAATCGTCGCTTTGACCCGATTACGGATGGGCTCACCGATCGTGCTGTCTTCCATCAAGCACGTGCCGTCTGACCTCATGAATTACACGCTTCCATATGTCGTCACCTTTATGAGTCTCGACTACGGCGACACGCCCAAGCTTGCAGGTTTTCTGGCTTTCTTAGGCTGGATGTTCTGGCTCACATTCCGGTCTGGCCAGCTGATGATGAATCCTGTGCTGACTATTTTCGGGTGGCAGCTCTATGAAGTCGCCTACACGTACGTCGGGGGCTCTACGACCGAAAGGCAAGCCGTAGCGCTGGCTAAGGGCGACCTGACACCAAACGCGACAATCTCGCACCAGACGATACAAAACATCATGGTCATCAGAGGGAAGAGCTAAGCTGATGGCGGAACTCGACAACCTGAAAGTCTTTGATGTCGATGGCGCGACAGTCAGCGTCTGGACTTTCAAGAAATCACTTCCAACCGGTCAACCGCCAGTGTTCACAGGCCGATGGATCGATGTCGACGGTGATTTAGCCGAAGCTTTGAAGCAGTCGGTATCGTCGGCGCGGGAAGAGATCACTGAGACGCCTCCCTATACTTTGCTGGCGCAAACCAACGAAGGCAGTGCTTTGATCTTGGGCGCTGACGAGACACACGCGCCTGCCATCGTGCGACAAACCGAAGATCCCACGCCCCAGAAGAAGGTGCGGCGGCTAAAGGAAATCAACAACTCGGCCTTCTACGTCGTGAAGTTTGTTTCGAACGGACAGACCCTCCACGGCGTCCGGAAAACCAACGATTCGTGGCGCAGCAGAAAATCTTCGACCGTTCTCGATGTGCTGTTCACCGACGAAGGCTTGACGCTAGATGCGACGCCTAGGTTCAGCCTTTCACGTCATTTCGATTTCCTGATCCATGACGGCACCGTGTTCGTGCTTGACAAAGGTCGCTTCGAAACCGTGCTTTCCTATAAGCAGGCGCATGCAACGGAATTCGTGGCGCTCCAGGGTGAAGCCGATTTCATTGCTGCCTTTGTCGATGTTGCGCCTCTAATCGCATTCGTCGGTGCCAACAAAATCCACCTACGACGTGCTTGCGCGATACGTGAGCGCGGAAACTTCCGGGACGCGGATTTTATGGACCGGCTTCGTAACGAGCACTTAGAGCTAGGCTTCGCCTTCACATTTGACGCTCAAGGGCGGATCGTCTGCACAGAAGCCACGTGTCCCGATATCATCAAGGCCCTGTTAGACCATCGGCTCGACTCACGTCTTTCGCGCCGAATTTACGATGTCGAGAATACTGAAACGGTGAGGTGAGGTCCGCTCGCGGAGAGGGAGACTCGCTCACCCATTTGACGCAACCGGTCCGGGGGTGAAGAGACTTGGAATGTCCTGACGGCTCGTCAGGCCGATCTGCTGAACAAGTTTGGAGGTTCGGAGCACCAGCGCCATAGCTGGCTTCACGGCGCAACCAGATCCACTATTAATGGCGTCGTTCGCGGGTATGGCGCAGGTCGGAATTTCGGCGGTTCCCACGTTAAGTCGCGTAACTTAGGAGCCGCCGGCATCGCCCCCTCGGGCCAGTCTGGGAAGAAGCTGGGTTGGTGCTCCTGACCTCGGCAAAATCTGGCCCAAAGCCTTTGTCCGCAAGGCCACCAGGCAGAGGGTAGAGTAGCCTTCGTAATGATGGGGTCAGGTGTTCGAGTCACCTAAGCGGCACCACCGTCCTTCCAGACATTGAGATCTGAAAAGACCGGCTTCGGCCGTCGAGCCTTGCCGTGCGCCGACATCATTCCGCGCTACGTTTCGGTCATCACTTGAACGTATAAGCATATCTTTATATGTCTGTCGGCCTCACCGTCTTGCAGGAGCCTGCCTTGGCCCGTTCGTCGTTTCTGTTTACCTCCGAGAGCGTCTCGGAAGGCCATCCCGACAAGGTCGCGGACCAGATCTCCGATTCGATCGTCGATCTGTTCCTGTCCAAGGACCCCGAGGCGCGCGTGGCGTGCGAGACCCTGACGACGACGAATCTGGTGGTGATCGCCGGCGAGATCCGCGGCAAGGGCATCATGGACACCGAGGGCAACTGGGCTCCGGGCGTCGAGCAGGAGATCGAGGACACGGTCCGCAAGGTCGTGCGCGACATCGGCTATGAGCAGGACGGCTTCCACTGGAAGACCTTCGAGTTCCAGAACCACCTGCACCCGCAATCGGCCCACATCGCCCAGGGCGTCGACGCCGGCGAGGACAAGGACGAGGGCGCGGGCGACCAGGGCATCATGTTCGGCTACGCCTCGAACGAGACGCCCGAGCTAATGCCGGCCACCCTGCAGTACAGCCACAACATCCTGAAGGCCCTGGCCGACGCCCGCCACTCGGGTCAGGAGCCGGGCCTGGAGCCGGACGCCAAGAGCCAGGTGACGCTCCTCTATCAGGACGGCCGTCCGGTGCGCGCCACCTCGATCGTCGTCTCGACCCAGCACAAGGCCAACCTGAGCCAGAGCCAGGTCGCCGACATCGTCAAACCCTATGTCGAGAAGGTGCTGCCTGCGGGCTTCATCACCGCCGAGACCGAGTGGCACATCAACCCGACCGGCACCTTCGTCATCGGCGGCCCTGACGGCGACGCCGGCGTGACCGGCCGCAAGATCATCGTCGACACCTACGGCGGCGCAGCCCCGCACGGCGGCGGCGCCTTCTCGGGCAAGGATCCGACCAAGGTCGACCGCTCGGCCGCCTACGCCTGCCGTTACCTGGCCAAGAACGTGGTGGCCGCCGGTCTGGCCGACCGCTGCACCATCCAGATCAGCTACGCCATCGGCGTATCCAAGCCCCTGTCGGTCCACGTCGACCTGCACGGCACGGGCAAGATCGACGCCGCCGTTCTGGAAGCCGAACTGCCCAAGCTGATCGGCGGCGCCACGCCGCGCGCCATCCGCGAACACCTGGGCCTGAACAAGCCGATCTACGCCCGCACCGCCGCCTACGGCCACTTCGGCCGCACGCCGGACGCCGACGGCGGCTTCAGCTGGGAGAAGACCGATCTGGTCGACCAGCTCAAGGCCCTCGTCTGAGGCCATTAACCGGCTGAAAACAGGGGGCGTCGCGGTTTCGGCCGCGACGCCCTTTTCGTATGCAGCGGCCACGCCGCAATCATGCCCTTGCATCGCGAGGCGTCTGGTCCTTTAAGCCAGCCAAACACGCCTCCCCGCGTTCTCCTGAAAGGATCTTTCGACCGATGACCTCGCCCGCCCCCAAAGACCGGCCGATCAAGAAAGTCGTCCTCGCCTATTCGGGCGGGCTGGACACGTCGATCATCCTGAAGTGGCTGCAGACGGAATACGGCGCGGAGGTCATCACCTTCACCGCCGACCTCGGCCAGGGCGAAGAGCTGGCCCCGGCCAAGGAAAAGGCGCTGAAGCTGGGCATCAAGCCCGAGAACATCTTCATCGACGACCTGCGCGAAGAGTTCGTGCGCGACTTCGTCTTCCCGATGTTCCGCGCCAACGCCCTCTATGAAGGCCAGTATCTGCTGGGCACCTCGATCGCGCGGCCGCTGATCGCCAAGCGCCAGATCGAGATCGCCCGCCAGCTGGGCGCCGACGCCGTCTGTCACGGCGCCACCGGCAAGGGCAACGACCAGGTCCGCTTCGAACTGGGCTACTACGCCCTGAACCCCGACATCCACGTCATCGCCCCGTGGCGCGAGTGGGAGTTCCGCAGTCGCGAGGCCCTGCTGGACTTCGCCGAGAAGCATCAGATCCCGATCTCCAAGGACAAGCGCGGCGAGGCCCCCTTCTCGGTCGACGCCAACCTTCTGCACTCCTCGTCCGAGGGCAAGGTGCTGGAAGATCCCGCCGTCGAGGCCCCCGAGTTCGTGCACCAGCGCACCCTCTCGCCGGAAGCCGCCCCCGACGTGGCCACCGTCATCACCATCGGCTTCGAGAAGGGCGACGCCGTCTCGATCAACGGCGAGGCCATGTCGCCGGCGACCCTGCTGACCGCCCTGAACCAGTACGGCCACGACAACGGCATCGGCCGTCTGGACCTGGTCGAGAACCGCTTCGTCGGCATGAAGTCGCGCGGCGTCTATGAGACCCCCGGCGGCACGATCCTGCTGGCCGCTCACCGCGGCATCGAGTCCATCACCCTGGACGGCGGCGCCATGCACCTGAAGGACGAGCTGGCGGTCAAGTACGCCCACCTCGTCTACAACGGCTTCTGGTTCTCGCCCGAGCGCGAGATGCTGCAGGCGGCCATCGACTACAGCCAGCAGAAGGTCTCCGGCACGGTCCGGGTCAAGCTCTACAAGGGCAACGCCACCGTCATCGGCCGCGAGAGCGAGAACAGCCTGTACGACCAGGACCTGGTGACCTTCGAAGAAGGCGTCCAGGCCTATGACCACCACGACGCCGAGGGCTTCATCAAGCTGAACGCGCTGCGTCTGCGCGTCCTCGCCAAGCGCGACGCCCGCACCAAGGGCTGACTCCAGGGCGCCTCCAACAGCCCCCCTTCCCCCTCGAGGGGGGAAGGGTCGGGGATGGGGGTGAGGGCGCGACATGGCCGATGGAGCGCATGAGGCGAATCCGCGTCTCCTGTGACCTATCGGGCACGACCTGCCTCCACCCCCGCCCAACCCTCCCCCCTCGAGGGGGAGGGCTTCGATTTAAGAATTTCCGACACTCGACAGAGTTTCACGGCGCCAAGCTGGCGCTTGCTCTCGGCGTCCGACAAGGCCAACTTGGGGATGTGACCGACCGAAACGGTCGGTGTTGTCCTGCGGCGAGCATCAAGCTCCCGCCCTGCCGGAGCCTCCCTGATGTCCCTGCGCCTGACCCTCGCCGCCGCCGCGGCGACGCTCGCCTTCGCCGCGCCCGCCTTGGCCCAGAACGCCGCGCCCGCCGCGCCCGCCGAGGCTGCGCCCGTCCAGGCCAAAACGCCTGCCGAGGTCGAGATGGAGGCCCGGGCCGAGGTCTTCCAGGCGCGCATGGAGACCCTGCAGACCGAACTGACGGCCGTGGTCGAGGCCTCGGGCGGCGACCAGTCCAGGAGCATGGCCGAGGTGGACGCCGTCCTGGGCCGCTACCAATCCGATTTCGAGACCTTCGCCGCCAGCTTCGAGACCTTCATCGACACCCAGCTGGCCGCGGCGACCGACGACGCCGAGCGTCAGGAACTGACCGAGGCGCGCGCCAAGGTCGGCCCCGCCATCCGGGGCATCGCGCCGCAGATCCGCATGGCCGTACAGCAGGCCATCGCCGCCGAAGCCGCCGCGCCCGCCGCGGCCGCGCCTCAGTAAGGGCTTCCACAGGGGCGGCCCGTCGCGCCGCCCCTCGCCTTACCGCGATTTCACTTGAGGCCGAGGCGGGTTCGACCGACCTTCACAGCGTTCGCCGAAGGAGCCTCGTGATGATCCGCGCCCTGTCGCTCGCCGCCGCCCTCGCCCTGCTGCCCGTGTCGGCCGCCGTCGCCCAGGAGAGCAAGACCTCGGCCGAGACCCAGCTGGAGGCCGCCGCGGCTGAATTCGAGAAGAAGATGGAGGAGTTCGGCGAACGCGCCGAAGCCATCCAGGCCGACAAGGCCCTCGACGAGACGACCAAGGGGCTCCGCGTCGCCGCCCTGTGGTCGCAATACCAGCCCCATGTCGCCGCCTTCACCACCATGGCCGCCGCTCAGGCCGGCGAGATCGCCCAGCAGGCCCTGGCCGAAGTGGACATCGAGGCCGTCGTGACCCAGGCCCTGGCCGGCGTCGCCCCCCTGGTTCAGGGCCTGGCGACCCACAGCGCCTGGGCCAACCCCGACCCCGACCAGTTGGTCACCTACGGCCTGGCCGCCGACTACGCCCTGAACAAGTCGATGGGCGGCGCGGAGGCGGCGATCGCAGGCCTCGAGGCCCTGCCCGCCCCGCCGGCGCCGTCCGCGCCCCCGGCTTCGCCCGCCAAGATCTGATCCCGACGCTCTGCGCGCTTGACCTGACCGGCCCACCGCCGGAAAGGGGTTCGTATGGCCGCGCTTCCCGTCGATCCCCACCTCTACGCCGCCTTCCTCGGCGTCATGGCTGTCATGGCCATCACGCCCGGCCCCGCCAACCTGTTCGCCGTGGCGACCGGGATGGAAAAGGGCCGCGCCTCGGCCCTGATCGGCGTGGTCGGCATGAACGCCGCCACCCTGGTCTGGTTCGGCGCCGCAGCCCTGGGCCTCGGCGCCCTGGTCGCCGCCTTCCCCCAGGTCTTCCGCGTCGTCGCCGTCCTCGGCGCCCTCTATGTCGCCTGGCTGGGGATCAAGGCGCTGAAGGGCGCCTTCACCACCGCGGCCCAGCCCGACCATGTCGAGATCAAACGCGGGCGCAGCGCCCTGATCGACGGCTTCACGGTCCAGATCGCCAACCCCAAGGCCATCCTCTTCTTCACCGCCGTCCTGCCGCCCTTTCTCGACGTGAACCGCCCCGTCGTCCCCCAGCTGGCCTTGTTCGCCCTGGCCACCATCGGCATGGATGTCCTGTCGATGAGCGCCTACGGCCTGGGCGGCGCGGCCCTGGCCGACCGGATGAACGAGCCCCGCTTCAAGCGCGGCTTCGGCCTGTTCGTCGGCGGGCTGCTGATCCTCGCCGCAGCCCTGATCGTCGCCAGATTACGCGGTTAGACTATTTGTGTTCGCCGCAGGGGAACTGGGCCGTTCACACCTCGTTCAGCACCACGGACGTTCAATGGACGTTCCAGGAGAACCTCCCATGAAAAATCTTCGTAAAGCGCCGGTTCTGCTCGCCCTCGCCGGCGCCATGGCCCTGGGCGCCTGCGCCACCGCGACCCCCTACCAGCCCGCCGGCATGAACGGCGAGCGCGGCGGCTACGCCGAGCAAAGGCTGGAGGCCAATCGCTTCAGCGTCAGCTTCTCGGGCAACTCCGTCACCTCGCGCGATCAGGTCGAGATGTCCCTGCTGCTGCGGTCGGCCGAACTGACTGTCCAGAACGGCTATGACTGGTTCGCCACCGTCACCCGCGCCACCGACCGCGACACCCGCTTCTACACGACGCCCGATCCCTTCTACTACGACCGCTACGGTCCGTTCTGGGGCCCGCAGTGGCGCTTCCACCAGCGCGGCTTCTGGAGCACCTGGGATCCCTACTGGGGTCGTGACCGCGACATCCGCCAGGTCGATCGCTTCGAGGCCACGGCCGAGATCGTCATGGGCCGCGGACCCAAGCCCGCCGGCGACCCCACCGCCTTCGACGCCCGCGAGGTCATCAACAACCTTGGCCCGCGCGTAACCCGGCCCGCGCCTAAGTAAGACGTAAGGGCGCTATCGCTCGCCGCGCGGCGGCTCGCTGCTTGAGCGCAGAGTGATGAGAGCCTGAATTCAAAACGCCCGCCTCAGCGATGAGGCGGGCGTGGCTGTATTAAGTGAGCGCCTTTCCTCCCCACTCGTGGGGAGGGGGACCGCGTAGCGGTGGAGGGGGCGGCGCAGACGGCTGACGTGGAGTCGCCCCCTCCGTCACGTCGCTATCGCTCCGCGCCACCTCCCCATGAAATGGGGAGGAAAGCCTTCGCCTCACCCCACCCGAGGCGTCTTCAGCCGCCGCTTGTTCGAATGCGTATCCGGCGCCGAACCCAGCGCCTCCGGCACCTCGCCCTTGAAGTAGAACCGCTGCCAGGCCTCCTTGGCCGCGTCGGGGTCGCCCGAGGCCAGGCGGGTGTTGAAGTCGGTGCGCGCCCGGTTCCAGGCCTCGAACTGCCCCTTCATGCCGGGGTTGGAGTCCAGCGAGCGGATCACCGGCTCGAACGCCTCCACCTTGCGGTGCTCGACGGGCAGGATGAAGCAGAAGGGCTCGCCCTTCTCGAACTTGACCCGGCCCGGCCGCGTGAAGATCCAGTTCATGGTGAAGGGGAAGGGCAGCCAGTCGGTCTCGATCAGGCCGGTCAGAGGCTGGATGCCGTCCTTGACGTGATTGGGCGACCCTTGCGCCAGCATCCCCCAGCCCGGCGGCGTGCGGAACAGATACTGGGGATGCATGGTCAGCACCCCGCGCGAAAAGTGCGAGGTGACGAAGTGGTCCAGCTCCGGCTGCGGCCGGTCCGGCGTGATCTTGATGTCGGACTGGGACGGCCCGCCGTTCCATTCGGCGGTGAAGCCGAACGGGCAGAGGATCTCCCACCCCGTGGTGTTGGCCATGGTCAGCGGCAGGCAGCGATAGGGGTGCCGGCTGGCGAAGGCGTCCATCCAGTTGCGCGACTGGCGACCCGGCACGAGGTCGCACGGCCGAGCGTTCATCGGATAGCATTCCAGTTCCAAGACGCGGCTCCCAAACAGGTCGAACAAGGGGTAACGAATAGGGTCTACCTCCCCTATCGCCCCCGCCGCCCGCCCGACAAGGCCGAGATGACCGACACCGCCGCCGAACGGACTGTTCCCGCATACGATCGCGACCGCCTCCTGGCCTGGATGGCCGAGGCCGGGATCGCCCAGACCACCCACGACCACCCCGCCGTCTTCCGCGTCGAGGAAGGGCTGGAGCTCAAGGCCGCCCTGCCCGGCGTCCACACCAAGAACCTGTTCCTCAAGGACAAGAAGGGTCGACTGTGGCTGATCTCGACGGCCCAGGACACGGTCATCGACCTGAAGCGCGCCCACCGGACGCTGGGCTCGGACCGCCTGTCCTTCGGCAACGAGACCCTGATGTGGGAGACGCTCGGCGTCCGCCCCGGCTCGGTCACGGCGCTCGGCCTGATCAACGACCTCGACCACCGCGTGACCTTCGTCCTCGATCGGCGCCTGTGGGAGGCTGACATCGTCAACTTCCACCCCCTGACCAACACCGCCACCACCGCCCTGGATCAGACGGCCTTCCGCCGCGTCCTGTCCCTGCTGGGCCGAGACCCCCTCGTCGTGGACTTCGACGCCCTGGATTGAGCCCGGACGAAACGCCGGCCTGGCGACGGTCTTCTGTGCAAGTCAATTGCACGGCGCCGTCAGAAAGCTAGTCGCCGCAGACGGGCGGCCTCATAAAGGGGTTCATAGCGCGCCGGCGGCAGGTCGGCCGCGAAAGGGATAACCCTCATTTGATCGAGCAATATGGATGGTCCGATCTGCTGGAGACGACCTTCGCACCGCACGCGCGCGCAGGCCACACCCCCGGGCGCGTCATTCTCCAGCAACGGGACGGCTATCTGGTCGTCACGGATGAAGGAGAGCTGCGGGCCAAGGCCTCGGGCCGCCTGCTTCACGAGGCCAAGGAGATCGGCCACCCGGCCGTCGGCGATTGGGTGGCGCTTGCGCTGAACCCGCAAGAACGCACCGCCACCATCCATGCCATCCTGCCGCGCCGCACCGCTTTTGTCCGTCGGGCGGCCCACAGTACGCGCGGGCTGCAGATCATCGCCGCCAATATCGATGTGGCCTTTGTCGTCACCTCAATGAACGCCGACCTCAATCCTCGCCGGATACAGCGCTATCTCGCCGCCGCCTGGCAGAGCGGGGCTCGGCCTGTGGTGGTTTTGACGAAATCCGATCTCTGCGACGATCCGCAAGCTCAGGCTGCCGAGATCGCCGCCCTGGAGACCGGTTGTCCGGTGCTGGTGGTCTCGGCCCGGCAAGGCCTCGGCCTCGACGCCTTGCTCGCTCAGGTGAAGTCAGGCGAGACCTGCGTGCTCATCGGCTCGTCTGGCGTCGGCAAGTCCAGCCTGGTCAACGCCTTCCTGAACGAGAACCGGATGGCGACCCAGGCCATCCGCGAGGACGACGACCAGGGGCGCCATACCACCAGCCATCGTGAGCTGATCCTCCTGCCCGGCGGGGGGATGATCCTCGACACGCCCGGTATTCGCGAAGTGGGCCTGATCGACGCCGACGAAGGCGTGAGCGCTGTGTTCGACGACATCGAGCGCCTGCCTCAGGACTGCCGGTTCAACGACTGCAGTCACGCGAACGAACCAGGCTGCGCCGTGCGCGCCGCGCTGCAGAGCGGGGCCCTCGACCCCGACCGCTGGGCGCACTTCCAGAAGTTGAAGCTTGAACTGGCGGCGTCCGAAGAAAAGGCGGAACGCACGGCCAAGGACGCCGAGCGTCGCCGCCTCGCGGCGCTTCAGAAGCGATACCGCGCCACCAAGAGGAATGATCGGGGCTCCCAGGATTGATCACGCGGCGGGCGCCCGGTCACGAAGGGGATAGTTTTGCAGAATTGTAGCCTGCTCCCGCCCGCAAACGGGCTAGGTGAGGGCTCCAGACTCAAGAGAGATGACCATGCCCGCCTATACCATCGTCACCACCAGTGCGACCGAAGGCAGCGAAGCCGCCGAGGTCAGCACGCTTACGGACGAGTTCGGCAACGAGAGCGAAGCCCTGGGCTACTCGCGCCGCATGGCCGAAGAAATGGTCAGCATGGCCGGTCAGCTGCTGCTGGACTTCGACTACAGCAATGTCGGCCTCTACGACGGCGACCTGCTGGATGAGGATCTCAACCCGGAGCATCCGGCGTTCATCGGCATGTGGGTGCTGGATAACGACGGCGCCGCCTTCGTCACCGCCGAAGAATTCCGGGAAGGTGAAGCTGAGGCCGACCTCCCGTAACCGGGAGTTCGAGGCCTGCTGTCGGCGCAGATCAGGCTTCAACTTGAGACCAGAGCGGACGTCGGCTTCCCAACCCCTGGCTGGCGAAAAACGCCAAGGCCTGCTTTCGGCGTCGAGGCCCATGACCGAAATCGACCCATGTCGGACCTTCCGAACGTCCATTGAGGAATGACGGAGGGAGGGTCGCGCTGCCCCACTCCCACGAATAACCAAAGCCAACTTGCCGCGTAAATTCAGGCGTGCCAAACCGCTGATATCTATTGGGAGATTCTAGTGAGAAACGTGTTTGCGGCCTTAACCTTCGGGGGTTTGCTTGGGGGCCTGGCGCTAGGGGCCGCGCCAGGCACAGCGTCAGCCGCACCAGTAACGTGGACCGTGCCGCCGACCACTCTGCCAGACGGCGCGACGGTGAGCGGAACGTTCGTGTACGACACGAGCACGTCGACCATCAGCAACGTCAACATCACTCAGACCAACGTCCGTCCTGGGACGTACACATTTCTCGCTAATTTCCCGAGTGTATATCGTGGCGGGCAGCATACAGCGAACGTTGCCTTGGGGGACGAGACGTGGTGGATCAATACGACCGGCATCCTGGCAAACGGCGGAAGCTATTCGGCTGCAGCGATCGGAACTGGAAATTGCATTTCGATGACAGGAGGGGTTTGCACAACCGCAAATACCGCGAACTCGCGAACTAACGTCACGATCACCAGTATCGCAGCTTCCCCGGTGCCCACGCTTTCCGAGTGGGCGATGATCCTGTTCGGCGTGTTGCTGGCCGGCGGCGCGGCGCTCTTCGTCCAGCAGCGCCAACGGGCCGTCTAGATCGATCCTCCGAAAATCTGAACGGCTCCGCTGGCATGGCGGGACCGTTGTCATGTCGGCTAGCCACCCCTAGCCGAAGCTCCCTACGTCGGCTTGTCGGCCGCGAGGTCAATGTCCGGCTCCAGGCTGGGTGCTAATTTCGCAAACCGACCCTCAACGGACTTTGGGCTGCCCCGCAGTTTGATAGACCTCAAAAAGGTGGGATGCGGACATTGCGGCGAAAAGGGCTTGCAGGTCACCTTCACCAACGACCTGCAAGTCGGCCGTGAAGCCGTCCCAAGTCAGCGCAATATCAATCGGCCCAAGTCGATATAGTCTCATTTCCTCTAGCGGATTTCCTACAGTTTGGAGTTTCTCGGCTCCAAACTCCAGCAACGCCCTCTCGACACCGTCTAGATCATCTCCGGCGTCATGGTCGGGGAGATTGATCTCGCCAGAACTGTCGCGGTGCATGATGCGAAGCGGTTTGCTCATATCAGCAGAATGCACACCAGGATGTCCGCTTGCCACCCTTAGCGGACCTCGACGGCGACCGCTCTCCGGCCTAGAGGCCAATGTCCGCTTCCGGCGACAAAGCCATGGACCGAAATCGACCCATTGCGGACCTTCAGCGTTGAGCGAAGAGGCCGCTAAAACTCCTCAGCTCAAAACGCTCAACCGAACTGGGGCCGCCGGTTGTGGGAATGGAAAACTCTACCAAGCCCACAACAGGGCAGACCACGCTTGTCGTCGTGCCGCGTTCGGAAGTGGCGTTAATCTCGTTGCACGGCCACGACCAATACGTCCTAGGGCGGGTAGTGTAGCGAAACTCGCCGTTCAAAAATCGGGCGGCGGCAGTGACGACAATAGCGGCTGTCCACCCCATGTCCGATAGCAACTGATCGAACCTCGGCTGCATGGTGTCAGAGGATCGCCGAACCCGCCCTTCGCCAAGGTTTCTCGATCGTCTCTGTACTCAGACCATGTTTCACCCGACCTCGGATCAGCGAAGAGATACATGCCTTGGAAACCGCCTTCCGTGGCTTGGTAAGCCACATTAAAGGAGGCGTCGGTCCGGCTCGGTGTTGTTTCAAGATCTGGCGCAGGTGATGGTTCAGAACAACTCGCCAGTGCAACCAGAAAGACGGTAATCAGAGCGTTGCGCATTGCCGAAAGTTGACACTGATTAGGCCCGCTTTCCACCCCTAGCTGAAGTTGGGGGTGTCCGCTCTCGGGCCGTCTGGCCAAGGTCCGATTTCGGGCAGGATGCCTACGACGCAAATCGACCCGTTGCGGACTCTTCAGGTTCGGAGAACTATCACTGCTTCTCGAACGGAGGCCTGCGATGAGGCTTTGGGCGGCTTTTACTGCGATGATGGCTGTGTCGGCGTGCGCGACCGCGGGTCCGCAGCCGGTCTCCAATGACGTGAGGACCGCGGTCATCTTTGGGACGGTAGGCCAGTCAGAGTGGTGCCCTGCCGGCAATGTGAGAGTGGACCTCGAAACCGGCCGATATGCACTTACTCATCGGGCTCCGCGCACAGTCTGCCGGGATGCCAACCTTGAGCGACCAATCTCTGAAGGCCGGTTGGATGGGGCGCAACTCCGCGCTCTTGAACAGGCTTTTCAACGAGCGGTGAGGCATGGACTAAACGACTGCCGAGCGGGAACTAGGCCCGAGGATATCATCGTAAGCAATGGAGGGGTTCCGGTGCTCGTCGTGACAGACGGGCGAGGGACAACCTCAGCTCCGACAGAACTCAACTGTTGGAGCGACGCCGGACGGGAGTTGCACCGCTTGCTGGACACAACATTCCCCTCATCCCGCTGAGTCCGAGTAGACTTGCAAGCGGCCCCCATGAATGGCCGCTTTCCACCCATTGCGGACGTTTCTGCTGACCCGCCTAACTCTCGGCCAGCATCAGCTTGGCAGAGGTGACCGCAATGCTGATCGCGATCATTGCGGAGAGCACGACGATCCCACCGCCCAATATCGCCAAGGCCAGTGCTGACCAGACCTCAGTGGCAGATGACATCTCCGGAAGAGCCCGATTGACCCCACCTGTCACGAAGCCGGCGATGACAAGGGACATTCGGATCCCCCGGGTCGCTCTGAGAGCAGCCAATGGTCCGATCAATTTGGTCGATTTCGCCTGCATCACCGGCCACCCCGGGAGCAGCATGATGAAAACAAGCGAGACGATTAAAAGCACTCCCGAAAAAGCCATGCCCGCGCCGTTCTTGTAAATCGCCGAGAGCCACAACAGGCCCAACGTGAGAGCGGTAGGCAGCATCATCACTACCGATGTGATGACGAACCTAATGAAACCGGCCACGCTGAGGCGACTGTCCATCATTGTCATAGAAATCGCGTAGAGTAGCACGCCCCAGCCGAAGAAAAGGGCCGCGCCAACGGCGTAATCAATCAGCAGAACATCCGGCCTATGCGACCAGAAGATCAGATCAGCCGCTGCGGCAGCGGCGCCCGCAATCCCAAGATACGTCAGTCCCCGCTTGGGAATGGTGCCGAACTCGGCAAACGCAAGCTGGGAAAAGTTCTGGAGGTCGATCGTTCGCGTCATGACCTGAGCATGATGCCAGGCAATGTGAGGCGCAACAGATGCGTCCGCTTTCCACGGTGGGCTCAACTGATCGCTGCAACACACGCAGCGAAGGTCTCCGCTGGCGTCCGATAGAGCAAGGTCTTTCTTGGCCGTTCGTTGAGCTGTCGGGCGATGGCGCTGAGCTGGGCCTGGCTGTGGAGGGACAGGTCGGTTCCGTG
>NZ_JBFTRZ010000007.1:0-205016 GCF_056399785.1 Brevundimonas sp. 01N35 | reverse complement strand
GGACGTGTCTGGAAGCCCAGCCAAGGGTGCGTATGCGTCGATGCCGCCAAAATGATCGCACGAAGCCGTCAGGGTGCCGACGAGAGCGAGCAAGACATATGATCTTCTCATGGCTTGGACTCTATCAGTCAGACGGCAGCTTCCCACCCTTAGCTGACGTCGAAGGCGACCGCTTTCCTGCCTGGCGGCCAACGTCCGCTTTCGGCGCCGAAGCCCAGGGCCGAAATCGACCGATACTGTTGAAAAAGTCGCCAATTGCCAAGGTCGTCCCAGGCTGATTCACTCTGGTCGTTGAGGCTGGAGGCAGCGCGATGATGGGCGAGCGGAGGGTCGATCAGGCGGCCCTGTTCTACACTTTCTCGCTGGAAGACCACGTCCCGGCGAGCCACCTGCTGAGGTCGATCGACCGGTTTGTGCAGTTGGAGGGTCTGCGAGCGCATCTGGCTCCGTTCTACAGCGCCATGGGGCGTCCTTCGATTGACCCCGAACTGCTGATCCGGATGCTGCTGGTCGGTTATTGCTTCGGCATCCGGTCGGAGCGCCGGCTGTGCGAGGAGGTCCATCTGAACCTGGCCTATCGCTGGTTCTGCCGGCTGGGTCTGGAAGGCGCCGTGCCGGACCACTCGACCTTCTCCAAGAACCGTCACGGCCGCTTCAGGGAGAGCGACCTGCTGCGCCAGTTGTTCGACACGGTCCTGCGCCGGTGTATGTCGGAAGGCCTGGTCGGCGGCGAAGGCTTCGCCGTGGACGCCAGCCTGATCAAGGCCGAGGCGAACCGGGAGCGCAGCGTGCCTGGCGATCCTGGTCTGCCGCCCGAGGCATCGAGCCGAGCCATCGACGAGTACCTAGCGGTCCTGGATGATGCGGCGTTTGGTGCGGCCACGCCGGTGACGCCCAAGTTCATCTCGCCGGCAGATCCGGCCGCGCGCTGGACCGCCGCCAACAAGGGACCGGCCTTCTTCGCCTATGCCACCAACTACCTGATCGACCTGAAGCACGCCGTCATCGTTGATGTCGAGGCGTCCACCGCCGTGCGGCCGGCCGAGCTGACCGCGGCCCGCACCATGATCGAGCGGGTTCAGGATAGGCATGATCTCCACCCCGATCGCCTTGCCGCCGACACCGCCTATGGCTCGGCCGAGATGCTGGAATGGCTGGTCAACGACCAAGGGATCGCACCCCACATCCCGATCATCGACAAGTCTGCCCGGACGGACGGGACCTTCTCCCGAGCCAACTTCACCTATGATCCCGCCGCCGACCTTTATCGCTGTCCGGGCGGCAAGGAACTGAAGCAATATCGGCGAGCCTTCCGCGCCGATCACCCCGATACCCCGCCGGATGACACCTATCGGTATCGCGCCTCCGAGATCGATTGCGACGCCTGCGCGCTGAAGCCCAATTGCTGCCCCAACGGGCCGGCTCGGAAGGTAACCCGTTCCATCCACGAAAACGCCCGGGACGTCGCCCGCGACATCGCCAAAACCGACGCCTACGTCACCTCTCGACGCGAGCGGAAAAAGGTCGAGATGCTGTTCGCCCACCTCAAGCGCATCCTCAGGCTCGACCGACTGCGCCTTCGCGGTCCCTGCGGCGCCCGAGACGAGTTCCTCCTCGCCGCCACCGCCCAGAACCTGCGCAAAATGGCCCGCCTGATCCCCTTACAGACCGCACCGGCGCCCGCCTGAAGGCCTGAAGCGTCGCGAACCGCGTCACAGCCTGACCACGCCGCTCTTCAAACCTATCAGCCGGGCGACTTTTTCAACGGTATCGACCCAGTGCGGACCTTCAGGGGACGATAGTGGTTGGCTCAGAGACCGTAAGCGGCGTTGAATGATCTCGCTCCCGTATCACTAAACGTCACCACGCGCCCTTGCCCGCGTCGTGCCCAGCGTTGATCAAGGGCATGGCTGAGCATCGCCGCGCCCAGCGCGCCCCCTAGGTGATGGCGACGCTCGCTCCAGTCCAAGCAGGTTCGGCACAGCGGGCGCCTACCGCGTTCGAGGGCGAGAACGTCTATGCCGATTGCGGTCAAACCATCGCGGCCGGTCGCGGTCAGCACAGGTGGGTCCGCATGTTCGAGCCATCCTGTTTTGATGAGGGTCTGGAGCAGCAATACGCCCTGTTGCCCGGCCAAGTGGTCGTAACATACGCGCGCGGTTCGCATAGCCGCGTCTCTCGGTCCGGTTCGGACGCGAACGGCCCCAGTTCTCTGGGCCAGCCCCATCAACGCTTCCAACACATGCGCCACATCGTGGTCAGCGAGCCGATAGTATCGGTGCCGACTTTGCTTCTCCACGACCAGAAGCTTGGCGATGCGGAGTTTGGATAGATGGCCACTGGCTGTCGGCAGAGCGACCCCCGCCGCTTCAGCGAGTTCCGTCACCGTCAGAGCGCGCCCGTCCATCAGGGCCGTCAGCATGTTCGCGCGTGCAGGATCCCCAACAAGCGCCGCCACTTGGGCGATGAGAGGTCCATCCTTCATATTCGCCACCTCGCAGGGATTGAGCGTTCAAAATAGCATGCCCGCAACGAGCATGCTTCGGTCGCGACCAAAGCGTTGGCCCTGCATCTCAAGATAGGTTCATGGGGAGCGTACGGAGGCGCTAACCCATGATCACCTGCTTCATTCGTTATGAAATCAACCCGTTCAAAATCGACGCCTTCGAGACCTATGCGCGCAATTGGGGCCAAGCGATTCCACGCTGTGGAGCTGATCTTGTGGGCTATTTCGGGCCGCACGAGGGCTCGTCCACCACGGCCTACGGTGTGTACAATATCGAGAGCCTTGCCGCCTACGAGGCTTACCGCGCGCGGTTGCGCGATGACCCCCTGGGTCAGGAGAACTACGCCTTCGCAAAGCAGGAACGGTTTATCCAAAAGGAAGACCGCTTGTTCCTGCGCCTGGCCTCAGGGCCGCATGCACCACTGGTTGCACCATGATCGCGGTCATTTTTGAGGTCTGGCCTGCGGAAGGCCGGATGCAGCAATATCTCGACCTGGCTACGGCCTTACGGGATGAACTCGAAACCATTGATGGCTTCATTTCCGTAGAACGGTTTCGCAGCCTCAATGAGCCCGACAAGCTGCTTTCGTTGTCCTTCTTTCGGGACGAGACGGCTGTCAGGACGTGGCGTGAGCGTCCTCGCCACCGCGCAGCTCAAGCCAATGGACGTGCTGGGGTGTTCCGTGATTACCGACTGCGGATCGCCAGCGTCTTGCGCGACTATGGCATCCATGACCGCATGGAAGCGCCTGCTGATAGTCAAGCCGCTCATCAGCGGCTGACGCCAAAACGTCCGCTAGCCACCCCCAGCTGAAGTTGTGGGCGTCCGCTTTCGCGCCGTCTGGCCTAGGTCCGGTTTTGGGCCAGATGCCTATGTCGCAGATCGAACCGTTGCGGTCTCTTGAGCTCACTGCCACCCTGACATGATCATGCTGATCAAGGTCCAAACCAGAAAGTCTCTATTTTTCGTAGTGCTCACCGCAGCTTGCATGGTGGTCGGCCTATCACTCGCCATAGTGTTCCCACGCGAGAACGCCAGAGTACTCATGACCTTGACGCTGCTGATTTCTGCGCCGCTAACGTTGGCTGCTAGAAAAGCCCAACGTGAAGCTACTGTCGATTTTTCTTCCGTGCCCGCAGAGGAACGGAAGGCCTTCCTCGTCCAAAATTCGCTTTGGCTACTCACCTTTCTAGCTGGTCTTGGAGCAGTAGGGTGGTGCGCCGTTGTTGGCCCGCCGTTTGGTTCGCGTGCGGCCTTCGGCTTTGCTGCATTGGTGGTTGGCGCCGTGGGTTGGGGCATGATGTGGAAAACGTCGATTGAACACGGTGCGAGACTTATCGCGACGCGCAGCGATGTCCGCTAGCCACCCCTAACGGAATTTAGGAGCGTCCGCTTGCTGGCCCGTGGAGGGAGCCGTGGACGCCGCCAAAACACAAACTTGGCGCGCGCTGTCCACGTCGATCAGATTGTTTCTGCCTGTTGGGCAGGGTCCGGATCAGGCTCATCGAGGTCGCGCCCGGCTAGTCGACGGCGGACCGTCTTCATCAGATCGGTGTTCAGGCGCGGTCTATCCCAGGCGCCGGTAGCTGTCCGTACGCCCGCCAGTTCTTCAGGGAAGCTCAGATAGGTGAAAACCCGATCAACGACCTCGATCATCAGGGCCTTCATCTCGTCGTCGGAGATACGGCTGACATCCGTCCAGGGAATTTCTCCATAGGGCGTCATGACCGTCACGTCGGTGTAGTCTCCGGCTGCCGAGCGCGGGAAGGTCCCGGCGTGCAGGGTCTCAAGGCCTGTGTTGCGGACGCAGGTTTCCACGATCGCCAGCGCGAGACGCTCCGTGTCGCGCCGCTCCTTCGCAGTCGTTTCATCGGTCAACAGCATGCCTTTCCTGTCAGATCTCATGTGATCCGCCTCATGTCCCCGAGCGGAAGGCTGGAGGACGTCCCTCCGTTCGTCCGGTCGGTCGGTCGGCGGCGGGCGCATCCCGCCCCACCATATCCCCCAGGAATTCGGCGAACGGGACGATGTTCTGGTTGGCGCTCGCTTCTTCCAAAGCGGCCATATAGCGGTCGCGTTCCTGGACAGGGATCACCGTCCATGGATATCCGCCGGCCGCCAGCATCAGATTCATCAGAAAGCGGCCGGTGCGGCCGTTTCCATCGATATAGGGATGGACATAGACGAAGATGAAATGGCCCAGGACCACGCGGACTGCCGGGTCAGGTTCGGCCGCCAGCAGTTCGAAAAGGACCGGCATGACGTCCCGGACTGCGTCGGCGTTCATCGGCGTATGGCGGGATCGGCGGATGAAGACCGGATCGCTGCGGTAGCCTGCGAGACTGGCGGCGCCGACAAGACCGGCAGTGACGCTGGGGGTGAAAAGCTCCCGATACCAGGTTCCGTGATCGTGATCGGCGACGTCGCCTGGATTGTCGCCCTTGAGCACCCGCTCCAGGCTCGTCTTGACGGCCTGGAAGGCCTGCCAGTAGCCCCGGGCGGCCAAGGCGTCCCTATGCACCCGGTCCGCCGCATCGATGTCGGGGTTCCACTCGCCTGAACGGACGCGCTGGATCAGGGCGGCGCTGACCCGGTAGCCTTCGATCGACAGCGAATGATAGGCGTCGGTCTCGTAGAGATCGTCCACATGGTCGAGATAGGCTGCGATCCGAGCTGTATCGACCGGGCCGGGCGAGATCGGGAAGGCCGCCGGAATGTCGCGACGCATCGTCTCCCACATCATCCTGATGCGCTGGACGTGGGGGGAGGTTTCGCGGCGAGGTCCGACGGGCTCCAGTCGGGCTTCGAACGGATCATGCTCGCGAACGTCGTAGCCGGCGGCCTTCATGGCCGAGAGGATGTCGTCGGCCTCGCGGGTGCGGCCGATGTTGCGAAACGCCCCCGCGAGCCGGCCGGCCACAGCCGATCTTCCCCCCTCAAGCAGACGTTCCAGCACGCCGGAGGCGTCGCGCTGCATGGACAGGACGGTCCGGAGTTCGGTGGGGCTGTTTACGAAGGCCGAAGGGGCGGCCGCCACCAGGGCCGCCTCGGCGCGATAGACGCGCAGACCGTTCAGCACGTCCTGATCACGGCCCTCGGCAGGTGCGACCCGCAGGTCGTAGATCGAGGTGTCATGCAGGAAACTGGTGGGATGTCCGCGGCCCTGGGGGCTGCGCACCAGGAGTTGCCGCGGCACCGTCCACTGGCCGGCGTGCAGCAGGAGGGACTGTTCGGGCGATAACGACCAGGCCTCGCCGAACCGTTCCGTCAGATAGTCCCGCACGAAATCCCAGTAGGAGGCGTACCAGGCGGTGCTTTCTCCGACGCTCGCGTCGGGCCGGGTTGCGATATACCAGCCCTTGATGACCGGCTGCAGGAAGCCGCTGCGGACGAGCAGGGCGCGGTCTTTTTCCCTTAGAGCGTCCGAACGGATGGCCTGGCGACCGGCTTTCTGAAACCCGTGGAGCGCCTCAAGGGCATTGGCCAGCTTTTCCTGAGGGGTGGCCATGGCGTTTGGAGAATCCTGTCGGAGAGCGATTTGTACCGATAAATCGTGCGGAGATAATTTCGCTTTTAATGACGTATCATATTTCGCTTATTCAACGAGTAAAAATTCGCTTTTAATGCGCGCGATATTTCGCGTTTAGCCGGAGTTGGCATTTCTGCCGTAGGCCGCGGGCCCCTCTGCCCATCACGGGACATTGGGGGCGAGCCTGCAAGGAGACGTCGTCGGCGTGTATCCAACTGTGCCTGCGGGCGCATGTCGAATAACCCCGTTCCGTCCGTTGGGGCAGTATGTCGCCATCGGCTACCTGCCTGATATGCAGGATGGAGGAGGGAGGGCGACAGACGATAAACGACATGCGAGCCGTCGGTGCTGACCTCTTAACCAATTTGACATACCGCCGATACCGGCGCGATGTGTCCGACTTGCGGGGGGAATGCGATGATCCGGCGTGGTTGGCTTCCATTTACGTGCGCCGCGGCCCTGGCCATGGGTTCGGCTGGCGCGGCGTCAGCCGCTCCTGCGCCGGCAGGGGCGATGGAGATCGTGGGCGCTCGCGAACGGGAGGTTCTTCCTGCGAACGCCCGCCCCGAACGCTACGCCATCGAACTGTCGCCGAACCTCGACACCCTGACCTTTACCGCAAAGGCCCGGCTTGCGTTCCAGGTGCTTCAGGCGACCGACAGGATCACGGTCAACGCCGTCGACCTGACCTTCATCAAGGCCGGCCTGGTCGATGGCGGGGCCGTCGCCCGGATCGAAACGGACCCCGCGCTGGAGCGCGTCAGCTTCGTGTTCGATCGCCCGCTGGCGCCGGGAGATCATGTCATTGAGGTAGCCTACGGCGGCAAGATCAACGAAAGCGCCACTGGCCTGTTCGTCAGCCGCTACCAGATGGACGGCGTGGCCAAGACCATGCTCATGAGCCAGTTCGAAGCCGGCTATGCGCGGCAGTTCGCTCCGATCTGGGACGAACCAGGTCTGAAGGCGGTCTTCGAACTGGCCCTGGTCGTGCCGGACGATCTGGACGCCGTGTCCAATATGCCCGTGGCGTCCGTGGCCCCGGGCGACGCGGGAATGAAGCGCGTGACGTTCCAGCCCAGTCCGAAGATGTCGTCCTATCTGATGTTCGTCGGGGTCGGCGAGATGGATCGCATTACGACGACCGTCGCGGGGGTCGAGATCGGGTCGGTGACCCGACGCGGCGTCGGCGAACAGGGGCGATACGCGCTGGGCGCGCTGGGCCAGATCCTGCCCTTCTACAACGATTATTTCGGCACGGCCTTTCCGCTGCCGAAGCTGGATCAGATCGCCGCCCCCGGTGCGGGCACATTTGGCGCAATGGAGAACTGGGGCGCCATCCTCTATTTTGAACGCGTCATGCTCGTCGATCCCGCGCTGACCACCGAGGCCGACAAGCAGTATGTCTATGTCGTCGTCGCCCACGAGGTCTCGCACCAGTGGTTCGGCAATCTGGTGACCATGGACTGGTGGGACGACCTCTGGCTGAACGAGGGCTTTGCCTCCTGGATGAAGAACAAGGCGACCGACGCCTTCAATCCGGACTGGAACATCTGGCTGCAGACCCAGTCGACGGTTGATCAGGCCATGGCGCTCGACTCCCTGACCGGCACCCATCCCATCGTCCAGCGCCTGTCGACGATCCGCGAGGTCGACAGCGCCTTTGACCAGATCACCTACCAGAAGGGCCAGGCCGTCATCCGGATGCTGGAGGCCTATCTAGGTGAAGCGGCCTTCCGGGACGGCATCCGCGCCTATATGGCCGAAAGCGCCTATGGCAACACCGTCACCGAAGACCTGTGGCGTTCACTGGAGGCCCATTCCGACACGCCTGTGACCGCCGTCGCCCGCGACTTCACCACCCAGGCGGGCGTCCCGTTGATCACGGTGGGCTCGATCCGCTGCGACGCGGGTACATCGGTGGTCGCCCTGACCCAGTCCCGGTTCGGGGCTGATGAATCCTCCAGAGCGCCCCAGACCTGGCGCGTGCCCGTCATGATCCAGACCGTCGGTTCCGACGTTGTCGCCCGGGCGGTGATCGAGAACGGCCATGCCGAGGTGCGGGTCCCGGGATGCGGCCCCGTGAAGGTCAACGCCGGAAGCACCGGCTACTTCCGCACGGCCTATCCCGCCGAGGCGATGGCGAGGCTTGAGGCGGCGTTCGGCGAACTTTCCGGGCTCGACCAGATCGGCTTGCTCAATGACGCCTGGGCCCTGGGCGCGGCCGGCTATTCACCCGCCTCGAACTATCTGGCGCTGGCGGCGTCGCTGGAAAACACCGCCGACCCCATGATCTGGAACGAGACGGCCGGCACCTTGGCCACCTTGGCCGACCTCTATGACGGTCAAGCCGGAGAGGCCGCGTTCGACGCCTTTGCACGCGACCGACTGTCGCCCTTGCTGGCTCAGATTAGCTGGGAGGTTCAGCCGGGCGAGCCGGCCAATGCGGCCATATTGCGCGAACGCCTCATTGGCGTCTTGTCCATGCTCGACGATCCTGCGGTCATCGCCGAGGCAAGACGCCGCTACGCGGCGGCCGACGCCGACCCGTCCGCTCTCCCTGCGGGCTTGCGAAACGTGGTGATCCGCGTGGTCGGAGCCCATGCTGACGCCGCGACATTCGATGATCTGTTGCAGCGGTCGCAAACGGCCGCCAGTCCGTTGGAGCGGAGCCTCTATCAGACCGCCCTGACCAGGGCCCTGGATCCGGCGCTGGGCCAGCGCGCCATCGATCTGGCCTTCAACAGCCAGACTCCCGCTCAGGACGCTTTTCTGATGGTGGCGAACCTCATTTGGCGCCACTCCGACCTGCTCTGGGACAAGACCATGGCCGACGCGACCAGGTTCCAGGAAATCACGCCGGAAGGCTTCCAGGTCGCGCTGCTGTCCAACATGGCCGCCGAGTCGCGCCGGCCGGGCCAGATCGATCTATTGCGGGCCTATGTAACCGCCAACTATCCCGGCGCGCCGCTCGGCGAGGTTGAACAGGCCGCTTCCAAGGCGGCGTTAGATCATCGGATCCAACACGATCAACTGCCGGAAGTGACGTCCTGGCTGAACAGCGACAAGAGCGTCGGTCGGCCCTAAGCGACAGCGGCCGGCCTAGCGTCATTTCACCCTCGGCTGAGGCGGCGCCGACCAGCCAGGATTCCAGGGGCGCATGGGCCTCCAGTCCCCCAGCCCGACCTTCTAAACGTCCGCTTCCGGCCGTTGAGGTCGATGTCTGCTTTACGGCGCCAGGCAGGGGGCCGTACTGGACCGAGGCCGTGTAAAAATGGCCTTGGCGGGGGCAGGTCGTAGGTCGCAGTGAGGCGCTGAGTTTGATCATCCGCGCTGATTGAGCCAACCTTGCTAAGGTGCAGGGGGCTCACTGATGGACGACGTAAAGACGCGGCGTGTCCTCAGGCGAACCGTCGCACCGACTTCGGGGAGACACGACATGACGCACCTGAGCCGTCGCACGCTCCTGGGGTTCGCGGGAGCGTTGGCTGTGGCGCCGCCGACTTTAGCGCGATCAGCGGCCTATCCCGACCCCGAGCGGGAGTTGATGGTGCCGGTCCGTGGCGGTCAGATATTCGTCAGAACAAACGGACCTTTAGACGGTCCCCATCCGCCACTGGTGGTCGCTCACGGCGGGCCGGGCGGCACTCATGGTTCCTACCTCGAACTCCTGCCGCTCATCAACGAGCGAGGACTGATCCTGTACGATCAGCTTGATAGTGGCCGGTCGGACCGGCCGAACGATCCGGCGAACTGGACCGTCGATCGCTTTGTCGACGAACTTGAACCGATCAGGGAGGCGCTGGGCGTGCCCCGCTGGCACGTGATGGGTCACAGCTGGGGCGGTACGGTCGCGCTGGAGTATGGCGCGCGCCAGCCCCCCGCGTTGGCGGGGTTGTGCCTCGCCAGCCCGTTGATCTCTACGCGAAGCTGGCTGGGCGACACGAACGCCCTGCGTCGGACCCTCCCGGCTGACATTCAGACCGAGCTCGCAGCCTGCGAAACACCAGCGCCGCCGCCGGTTGATCGCTGTAGCGCGGCTGAGACGGAGTTCCTCAGGCGCTTCGGACAACGCCGCCCCGCGCCGGAGGCCTTGACCGCCTATCAAGGTCGCCCCGGAAATCGCGGCTCCAATCAAGATCTTTCCCGGGCCATGTGGGGATCCACAGAGTTCACCGCCACCGGCTCCCTGAAGGCCTACGACGGCGAACCGCTGCTGGCGAGGCTGGACGGGCCGCGCACCTTGTTCCTCGTAGGCCAGTACGACGAGGCCCGGCCTGCCACCGCCGCCCTGTTCGCCGAGCGCGTACCCGAGGCGGAGTTCGCTGTCGTTCCCGGGGCTGCCCACAGTCTGCATGTCGACCGCCCTGACGAGACCGTCGCGGTCCTACGCGCCTGGCTCCGTCGCCAAGACCTGCTGTAACGAAGCTTGAGCCATGCACGCTCCGGTCTCATCGCGAGCGCACAGCCTGGGGGTTTGCCCGTCGCAGGAGCGCGGCCGATCAACAGCCGGCTTTGGTCGCCTGGCGGCCCAGGACGACTGGATGACGTTCCGGACCACGCGTGGCCAGCCATGGGGCAAGCCTTGGGGAGTGATGATGACTGAGCTGGAGTTCTACCGTCTGGCAGCCCAGCCCGCGATTTTCGCCCTGGCGATGCTGTCGTTCCTGAAGGCGCCGTGGAGGGTTCGGCTTCTCGCCGCCGCCGGCGGCGCCGTGGCTGGCTTGGCTATCGGTTTGATCGGCATGTGGGCCGAGCGATCCGGCACGCCCTGGTGGCTGGGCTGGGCCGTGGCGGCGCCATTGGCGGCCCTGGCTGGTTGGCGCTGGATAAAGCGCCGAAAGGTCGGCGCGGGATGAAGCGGCTCAACCGCCTCTCTGATCAAGGAATCCATGCGCAGATCGTGGTCGGCCTGGCTCTAGCAGCAGGCGGCGTTCTCGTCGGCACGGGAGGCCGGACGCCCGCGCTGTTCCCTGCCGTGATGATCGTGGCGGGCGTGGTCGTGGGGATGTCCGGGGTGTTCGCGCTGATACGGCCGTCGGGCGCAGCGAATGATCGGTGACGTCTGGAGGAGGGGGGAGGCGCTTGGACAGGACAAGACCTCAGTCCTGGGTCACCGGCGGCGTGGTCCTGGTTGCTGCTGCATTCTACGGGGCCATCGGAAAGCGGCCGGCATGGCTCACGGGGGTGACGGCAGCTGCTGGCGCGCCATTGGCGGTCGCATCGTGCTGATGCAGCGGCCCAGGGGCCACAAAAGCAGTCCAATCGTCACCATGAAGCAAAGCCAGCCGAAGAGATCGCCGATCACCCGGTAGGGCGTCATGACAGGAGCCAGGGCGATCTGGCTGTGCAGGGTCGTAATCCCGTCGCGGACGTCCCGTTCTGCAAGGACGCGCCCTTGAGGGTCGTAGACGCCAACCTTTCCGTTTCGGGCGCTCCTCGCCACGGCGTAACCGTTCTCGATGCCGCGGAAGGCGGTCATGTGCGCGCCCATGTCCCCGTCGTTGCCGAAATCCCAAGCCGGCACCACCACGAGGCCTGCTCCGGCATAGGCAGCGCCGATGGACGGGATGTGCATGTCCTTGCAGATGGCCACGCCGACCTCACCGCCGGCGAGAGGCCAGCGCAGGGGTGTCTTGCCCGGCTGGTCCCGATCCTCTCTCCCCGGCACGAGCCTTTGCTTGTCGTACCAGCCGGTACGGCCGTCCGGCCAGGCGACCAGCGCCCGATTGCGATAGACCGGGCCGTTCTTGACCTCGATGCCGACGATGATCGTCGCCCCGCTGGTCACGGATGCATGCGAGACCTGAGCGGCGGCCCGTGCGGCCTGGTCGGCGTCGAGCAGGGCGATTTTCTCCGGAATGACCACCACGCCGCCGGGCGTCGCGGCGCCGGGAATGGCGGGACCGTAGAGCGCCCAGACGAGGTCCCACCGGTGCGGGATGCCTTCGAACCGGTTGCTGGCCACGATCCCGATCGGGACGGATGGGCCGAGAGGCGCAGCGCCCAACCGGGCCGCTGAAAAGAGGGCCGCCGCAAACAGAACGAGACCGGCCGCCAGGCCAGCGCGCAGGGCTTCCGCCCTGGCGGGCCGGTAGGCGAGGATCAGGCCGGCCATCGACCCCGGAAGCAAGATGAGAAAGACGACGGCTGGCACGCCGCCGATTGCGCCGCCCTGGGCCAGGGCCGGCATCCCCATCTGACTGTAGGCGAGACTGCCTGCGGCGCCATGGGGAGAGACGATCAGCGTCACCATCTCCATCGCCGCGACCGCAGTGGGCAAGACCATGCCTGCGAGAAACACCGGCAACCGCCGCGTGGCGGATATCGTCAGCCGGGTCGCCAGCATCCAGGCGCCGATGCGCAGGCCCGCGATCGCGGCGGCGCCGACCCAGCCGGTCTGCTCGACATAGTAGGAAAGCACGCTGGTGACGGCGATCGCCCCGGCGAGGGCTCCGACGATCCGGCTGGCGCGCGCGGACTGCGCCGCAGCGATCAGCAGGGGGATTGGCGCAAGCCACGGCGCCCACCACAACGGATGCAGGGCATAACCGGCCGCCAGGAGGCCGCCGACGACGCTGGCTAGACCCAATCCCGCGAGCCAGCTGATCGGGCCGGTAAAGCTCAGCGGCATTCCCGACTTCAACTCCAGGGCGCCGCTGCCTGACGGAGGCGGCGAGGGCGTCGGGCAGTTCTCAACAGGCTGCTTCAAGGCTCGTCCCTGATGCGTTCCCATTCCTCCGGCGTCAGCGCGGCGCTCATGACCGCGTCGACCTCCGGCAGGTAGGACATCCACATCGGTCTCCCCTCGGAGGAGGCGTCCGCCGGACGTCATGGAGACGGCAAAGGGCGCGGGCGGCGCGGTCGCGGCGCGGTTTCACGGGTATGCCCTTTCGACGTTGAGCGCGCCCGACGGCGAAGGCGTGAGGATCAGCTCTTCCGGCGCCGTCAGGTCGAGCCAGTGGACGCCGGCGCCGGGCGGCAAGACGACGATCTGCCGGTCGTGGAAGGGCGCAATGTCCGGACCCGGGGCCGTCGTCAGCATGGCGAAGGCGCCTTCCCTGACGATGCCGGCGATCCAGAACCACGGCTGGTCCGCCATGGTGAAAAGCCATTTGGTCTTCTTGCCCTGTACCCGGGGCTCCGTGAACTCGTAGAAGCCGTCGGCCGGGATCAGGCAGCGGGTCGAGCTCGAGAAGGAGCGGCCGTCAGATCGAAAGTTGAAAACCGGCTTTCCGGCAGGACCCTTCCAGGCCCAGGGCGTCATGGCCAGTTGCGGCGAGCCGTCGGCCAGGGTGACGACAGGGGCGCTGTCGCCGATATGGTAGTCGGCGGGCGCGAGGTTCGGAAAGCCGCCGGAGAAGGCCAGTGACCGGCCGGCGTCGCGAAACGGCGCCGCGAGCTGTTTGGCGGGGACGTGCAGGCGGTAGTTGTTGCACATGGGCGGAACCTGACACGCCGTTCTCCCCTTGTGGAGTCGTAACGGGCGAGTAGCGGCGGCCCGACGACAAGCGCTCTGGATCCCTTCCTTGACTATGGCCTCTCGCCCTTGGCGGCGGGGGGCTTTTTTTGATCGGGTATCCGCGCGCTGTCGGCTCCTTGTCGCGGTGCTCGTTCATCTCACACCAGGTCGGCCAAGTTCAGACCCATCTCCTGCCGTCCCATGATGGGAGGGGGAGGGGGGGAGGGATGCCGCATGACTCGACTTCCGCAACTACGGCGGGCTTACTCCTTGGTTCACCTGGGGAGGGCAAATGAAGCTCAAAGCACTCGGCCTTTTCGCCGCCGCCGCCGCCATGACGCTGGCGTCCGCGAGCTACGCCGGCTCGCACCGCTCGTCGGGCTCCCGTCCCCACTACAGCGGCAGCCGTCACTCGTCGTCGCATGGCGGGTCCTATCGGGGCGGACGGGGCTCGTCGCACCGTGGCGGGCACTACGCAAACCGATCAGGGGCTCGCCAGTACGGCGCCCATAGCGGCCGTCGACACTAGCATGAAGCTCGCCCTCATCGCGGCGTCGGCCGCAGTCCTGGCTCTGCCGGTTGCGGTTTCGGCCCATAGCGGCGGCGTCAACGCCGATGGCTGCCACAATAACCGGAAGACGGGCGACTATCACTGTCATGGGGGCGGACGGCGAAGCTCCGCTCCGGCACGGCCTCAGGGCCTGATCGGAAGTGCGCCCTCAAAGCGAGGCGGCGGCGCGTATGCGAACTGCGCCGAAGCCCGGGCGGCGGGGGCCGCTCCGATCAGGCGCGGCCAGCCCGGCTATGGCGCTCACCTCGACCGCGACGGAGATGGCGTCGGGTGTGAGCGGGGCTGACCAGGTCTGCAGCCCCGATAAGGCGACGCCATGGACGAGGGCGACGATCGTCATTTCCGCGCAGGCCAGCTCATATGCAAACGCTTCGGAGTGATGATGCGGTTGAACGCTATGCCCCATGGTCGACACAGGACCCCAGGCGATCCTCGAAACACTGGCCTCACGCCACTCAGCGCTGGGGGAGCGGATCAGGCAGACAATCCGCGTATGCGAGACCCAGAGGGAAGTGCTGCGGTTGCGCGATGACAACCGATCGGCGCGCGCTCAGATGGCCGCAACGTGGAGCATCCACCTTCAATTTACCTAGTCCAGCGAATGCTTGTGTTCTGGTCCTGAACCACAAGCCGGGGGCGTTGCGTCTGGCGACGACAAAGGTGCGGATACAGTGATCGAGCGGATGCTCAACCTGATCAGGCGAGCGAAAGGGGCTCATGATGCTGGTCATGGCAACTACCGCAACGTCGGCGAGACGAACCTCGCGTGCATTTCCTGCACGATGTCTGTGACCTAAGCTGCACCAATTCACCCCTGAACCTCAGGAGTTCCCCGTGGCCGATAATCTAGTGGTGGGACCTGCGTCCTACTTTCCGTCCATCGAGAAGAAGTATGGACGTCCGATCTCTGATTGGCAGGAAATTGTCCGCAACGCCTATCCTGCCAAGCACATGGAACTGGTGGCGATGCTGAAGAATGATCATGATCTGGGGCACGGACACGCCAATGCCATCGTCGCCTATACCTTGGCCGAGGACGGCCTGAGATGACTACGTGACCCCTCGCGCCCCACACCGAGGTTCACATTATCGAGACTAAGAAGCAGGCTCGGCAAATCTGGAATCCATGTGCAGATGGCGGGCCCGCCTTTCCAAGGCGGATCGCGCCCGTGGCCGGCGCCTCTCGTCTAAGCCCCGCCAAGGCCGTTCATGCGTGAAGTGCGGCTCTTTCGGCTCCTCCATCAGAAGGACCCGCTCCGAGGCGGAATGGCCTGCTTTGTTTTGGGGGCCGGTTTATCCCTCGGGGACATCCTAGCGGCCCGCCAGGCAGCTGTTGAAGCGACGAAAGCCCGCTCCGGGCAAAACCGGAACGGGCCTCGAAGGCGGAGCCTTTTTGCTCGACGCGACGATCAGTCCCGGACCAAGCCTAAGCCGGTGTCTGATCCCAGATTGAGGAGCGGTGGCGGCGCGGAAAGGTTGCCCTCTGGAGCGGACCCCTGCGCCGGCCAGCCAACTCCTTAATCCTCTTTCGCTGAAGACCCGGCAGAGACCCCGGGCTTGTGCATACCTCGACGGCAGGTCCCTTGGGATGGAGCGGCAGAGACGAAGGACCCACCCGAGAGGAACGGCAGCTCAAGAGGCTCGCGCCAACTCGAGCGCGGAACGCGCCGCCTTCCAAACGACTTAGCGCAGGGTCCGTTCAATGTTCAGAGATTTGGCCATGCCCGACCGCTTGAAGATGCAGGATCCGCGTCATCAGTATCCGCAGCCGCCATTTCCCGGCCAGCCGCAGCCCGCCCCTGGCCTGGCATCCCAGATGGAGCCCAAGCCCGATCACGGCGAGGATAGCTACCAGGGCTCAGGACGGTTGAAGGGGCGAAAGGCCCTGATCACCGGCGGGGATTCCGGCATCGGTCGCGCCACGGCCATCGCCTATGCCCGCGAAGGCGCCGATGTGGCTATTGGCTACATGCCCTCGGAAGAAGTCGACGCGAAGGATGTCATCGCTCTGCTCGAGAAGGCAGGGGTGAAAGCCCTGGCCCTGCCCGGCGACATCTGCGACGAAGGTTGGAACGCGACGATGGTGAACCGAGTGCTCGACGCTTTCGGCGGGCTGGACATCCTGGTCGTGAACGCTGGGCATCAGCAGTTCCGCGAGGACATATCCCATGTTTCGACGGATGATTTCGACGCGACGCTCAAGAGCAACCTCTACGCTCTGCACTGGCTTTGTCAGGCGGCCGCGCCTCATCTGCCGCCTGGCGGAGCCGTCATCACCACCGCATCGATCCAGGCCTATGAGCCGTCTGACATCCTTCTGGACTACGCCACGACCAAGGCCGGAATCGTCGCTTACACCAAGGCGCTGGCCAAGCAGATGATTGAGAAGGGCGTGCGCGTGAACGCCGTCGCCCCCGGCCCGTTCTGGACCGCGCTGCAGCCCAGCGGCGGCCAGCCCCAGGAAAAGGTCGAGAAATTCGGCGCCCACAGCGCCTTCGGCCGCCCTGGCCAGCCGGTCGAGATCGCCCCGGTCTATGTTCTGCTGGCGTCACAGGAAGCAAGCTTCGTCACCGGCGAGGTCTGGGGCGTCACCGGCGGGGCCGGAATCGGCTGATTGATAAACGCGAGGGGCACATCGTTCCGGTCCAGGTCGAGTCCGACAGTTGAACGAAGGATCGTCCATCCAGCCGACGCCAAGCCTGGTGCCTTGCGGAACCAAAGATGCTGACCCGACCTGAATCCCCTTCGTCAGGAGGCGCTCATGTCGACGATGAAGAAGCTGATCCGGGCGCAGGCTGGCTTTAAGCTGGAGCGGATCGAGCACCTGGGGGCCAGACAGCGAAGAGAAGTCTGGTTTAAATTGTCGAGTGGTCGAGCCGCGCCTGGACGCATCATTGCTGATGAAGCCGAGGCGCAGTTGGCCTTTTCCCGTGAAGTGGCCGCCTTGCTGGAGGACCCCTTCACAATGGGGCGGATCAGACAGGGCGCGCTGGACCATTGAGAACGAATCCTTCGCCAGCCGGGCACAGGGACGCCCGCAGCGATAGGCCCGGGGCCGCGGCAGCCAGAGCCAATGAATATGGCGACGCTGGCGTCGTGCAGTGTCGTTGTGCCGTATCTCAACCGCGACGCTGAAACTCTCAGGCCACGAGCCGATTATCCCTCTGTCTCAATCGAACAGCAGGTGACGATCATGCAGAACGCGGACGAGCACGCTGGATTAGGCGTGACTCAGACATCATCGACGGAGCTCACGGCGGCTGCGGGAAAGCAACTCCAGGCGGGGGGAAGGGAAGACGAGGCTCCGGGTGGAGCCACGTCATCCGTTGGCAAGCCAGCCAGTCCGTCCAAGGCGGGAGGAAAAACCTTGAGCAAGGGGAGGGGGAACGGCGCAGATTCCACCGACGCCATTGCGTTGCTCAAATCTGATCACCGCCGGGTGGAAGGTCTCTTTGCGGAATACGAAACGGCCTCCCCTCCGCGCAAGCAAGAACTGGTCAGCCAGATTTGCAGGGATCTGATTACTCATACCATTCTGGAAGAAGAGATCTTCTACCCCGCTTGCCGCAGGGCGGCCGCCTCCGACGACGAGCCCCTGGACGAAGCCCAGGTGGAGCATGACAGCGCCAAGCTTCTGATCATAGAGCTTCTTGACGGGCGGCCGGATGACGGTTTTCGCGATGCCCAGGTCAAGGTGTTGTCGGAGCAGATCAAACACCATGTCGCCGAGGAGGAGGCCGCCGGAACCGGCATCTTCGCCAAGGCGCAGGCAGCCGGCGTCGACACCGCCGAGCTGGGTCGACGTATCCAGAAGAGACGGCGTCGGCTTGATGAGCAGGGCGGACCTCTTCGTCCAACCCGGCCCGTGTCGTTCCAGCAACTTCAAAATACAGATTCATCAGGCGAGGAGTTTGACATGGCTAGACATCAAGGTCCCGAGCGCGACGAACGCGGCCGTTTCATCGGCGATGACGACGATCGCGGTTCGCGAGGCGGCTATTCTTCAGCCGGATCTCGCGGGGGCGGCTCGAGAGAGGACGACGATCGTCGCGAAGGCCGCGGGCGGAGCGGTTGGTTTGGCGACCCCGAGGGCCATTCCATGGCGGCGCGAAGCCGCGGCGAGAGCCGCAGCTACGAGGATGACCGGCGTGATTACATGGGGTCTGACGACCGGCGTCGCGACGACGAGGGCCGCTACATGAGCCGTGACGATGACTACCGGGCTTCGGGAAGGCAGGAGGTCGGTGGTGACGGGCGCCGCGGATGGTACGGAGATTCTCGCGGCCACGCTGAGGCCGCTCGCCGCGGCTGGGATGAAAGGGGCAGGTCATCGCGGGACGACGACGTCGGCCGCTCCTCCCGGGAGATGTCTGATCGTGAGAGGGATGATCACGGCCGATTCATGAGCCATGACGATGATCGCTCATACCGCAGTCGCGAACGAGATGATGACATGAATCGCTCCCGTTCCGGAGACGACGGCGACGGACGGGGTTGGTATGGCGATTCCCGGGGTCATGCAGAAGCTGCGCGACGCGGTTGGGAAAGCCGCGGGAGGAACGAACATTACGATGACAATCGTTCCTCGGGTCCCTCTGATCAGGGCCATGGGGGATGGTTCGGGGACTCCCGTGGGCATGCGGAAGCGTCCCGGCGTGGCTGGGAACACCGCCGTTAACTGAGAAGGCGCAAGGACGACTGCGGCGACCCGCGTGCGGGTCGCCGTTCTTTGCCGAGGCGCTGCGTCCCAGGTCTAGGCCATGGTCGCCGCAACCGCCTTGGCGAGCTGAGCCTGGGAAAAGGGCTTGGAAAGCCGGGGCAGGCTGACTCTGAGAGCGCTGCTGTCCGGGTCGAGATCCGCATAACCCGTGGCTAGAAGGACCGGCAGGTCCGGTCGTCGCTGCCGCACGGCGGCTGCGAGTTCGGACCCCGTCATACCGGGCATCATTTCGTCGGTTACGATCAGGTCGATGTCGGGACGATTCCCAAGCGCGCGCAGCGCCTCCGCCCCGGACCTGGCTGCAATAACGGCGTGCCCGAGATCATCGAGCATCGCGGTCGTGTTGACGAGCACCAGATCATCATCGTCCACCACGAGAATGGTCGTCCTTCCCGTGGAGACGGTCGCGGACTCAGGGGAACGAACGACATGGCCCCGGCGCTGCTGCTCGCTGTCGGCGACGGGCAGCCAGAGATGCACGGTCGTTCCCCGATCCAGCTTGCTTTCAAGGACGACGGCGCCGCCCGCCTGAGCCGCGAGACCATGGACCATCGACAGACCCAGTCCGGTCCCCTTGCCGACGCCCTTGGTGGTGAAAAATGGCTCAGTGGCCCGGGCGAGCGTCTCGGGGGCCATGCCCGCGCCGTTGTCCGCCACGCTCAGCACCACGTAATCCCCGGCGGCGAGGCCGGAAGTCGCGCGGGCGGCATGCTCGCGCCGGGCCGAGACGGTCACTTTTCCCCCGCCCGGCATGGCATCCCTGGCGTTCACCGCTAGATTCAGAATCGCGGCCTCCAGTTGGCAGGGGTCGGTCAGGACGGGCGGAAGATCGGGCGGCAATGATAGGCCCACCTCGATCGGACCGCCGATGGTGCGCTGGAGAAACTCCAGCATTCCCCCGACAAGGTCGGGCAGGTCGACGGTTTCGATCTTGAGCTCCTGCTTGCGCGCAAAGGCCAGCATGCGCTCCGTGAGGGCGGTTCCCCGCTCAGCAGCCTTGATGGCGTTCTCGAGAAGCGGGGTGACGCGCGGATCGTCGGAGATTCGTTTGCGAACCAGTTCCAGGCTGCCGAGAATCGCCGCGAGGAGATTATTGAAGTCATGAGCGACGCCGCCGGTAAGTTGGCCCACCGCCTCGATCTTCTGTGACTGAAACAGGGCTTCGCGCGTGGCCGCGAGCTCCCGTTCCTGTTCCAATCGGGCCGTGATGTCGCGCGTGACCTTGGCGAAACCAATGACGTCGTTCTGCTCGTTCCGTATGGCGTCGATCACGACATGGGCCCAGAACCGGTCGCCCCCATTTCGGACCCGCCATCCTTCGGTCTCGAAACGACCTTCGGAGGCCGCGATTTCCAGGTTTCGTCGTGGCGCGCCTCCAGCCTGATCCTCGGGCGTGTAGAAACGCGAAAAATGATCGCCGATGATCTCCTCGGGCCGATACCCCTTGATCCGTTCGGCGCCGGCGTTCCAGCTCATGATTTCGCCTTGCCGGCCCAGCATGTAGATCGCGTAATCGGTGACGCCCTGGACGAGCATCCGGAGTTGCTCCTGGGTCTTGCGGAGGGCCTCCTGCGCCTGCATCCGTTCCGTTAGATCGCGGGTGATCTTGGCGAAGCCAAGGAGCTCTCCTTCGGGGCTTCGCACAGGGTCGATGACGACATGGGCCCACAGACGTGTGCCGTCCTTGCGAATCCGCCAACCCTCGGCCTCGAAGCGTCCCTCTTCGACGGCGCGGGCCAGGGCCTTCCGGGGCAGGTCTCTCGCGCGGTCTTCTCCTGTGTAGAATCGCGCAAAGTTCTCGCCGATGATTTCGTCTGCCTCATAACCCTTGAATCGCCGCGCTCCGGGGTTCCAGCTGGTGATGCGCCCATCCGTATCCAGCATGTAGATCGCATAGTCGGTGATGGATTCGATGAGGAGACGATATCGATCGTCCGTCGGGCTCTTGGCCATCTGCGGTCTCGATTTCAACTGACTTCCCCCCGCGGCCACGCGTCCAGCAACGTACGCCGTAGGACGTCGGTTCCGCGATGTCGAAGTCCAATAGCGTAGGAGCAATCCCTCCAGCCTTGGTCTCCCCGCGCCCCCGACTGCTGCCGCAAGCGCAATGCGACAGATTTTCCCGCGGCGCATCGATGTGCAGCCAGCACGTCCTCTAGGACCGTAGGAGGAACCATATCCAGGTCCCAGCGCTAACTCGGTGCACCCTCTCCGTCCAAAGGTGCACACGGCCCGGATTGCCAGCCCGTAGCGGCGGCGTCCGGGTCGTTCCTCCTTAAAGAAGCCCCTCAAAGCGGAACGCTTAGCTTGCCGTCGGGCATGACCGTTCGCCTTTGCGACCGCCCCACCTCTTCGTAGCCCGCCACGGCCCGCCGTTACGCCTGTACGTGCCGCGGCTGTGGGCCGCCCGAAGGTCACACAATGTCCCGGGTAGGCGAGGGGACTACTCACCTGTCTGGCGGTGAGGCGCATCGACAGGCTTGGATTCCGGCGATTCCCGCTGCCGCAGGTAGATGGACAAGACCACCAGCACTGCGGTGGAAAGGAATTCGCTCTGCCAGTTCTGGAAGGATTCGAACCAGAGCTGGGGATCGCCCAGATAGGCGACGACGCCTTGTGGGATTTCGCCATGCAGAACCGCTTCTTCTGCGGCGACCCGGGCGCTCTGGGTCCAGTGGATGACGAAGGACATGACGAACAGGAGAGCGAGCGTCAGGCCCAGCGACCGCGAATAGACGGCACGCGAGAAGGCCCCCCAGCGTAGGGCGGAAGGCGCGGAGGCGTCGCGGGCCTTACGCTCCAGATTGTCGTCGCGCGGCGGCGCATCCGGATTCCGGGACTCGGAGGATCCGCGCTGGATGAGAAGGGCGGTGAGGACGACATAGGCGGCCATCTGGAGGAATTCACTCTCCCAGTTCTCAAAGACGCTCGAGAGGAACTGCGGACTGACCACGTAGGCGGTGAGCGTGGATGCATCTTGACCATGACTGAGCGCATCCGAAATACCGACGCGCCACCCCGCCAGGGCATGACCCAGTATGCTGGCTGCGAAGAGCAGCATGAGAACGATGGTCAGCCCGTTGTCGCGCAATATCTGCATGGTCTTCTCCGCATTTTGTTGTGGGGCAACGTCGCGGTCGCGGTATCGCTCCCGAACCGTCAGGCTCCCAGAAGCCGATGCGGGGGCTGGCCAAGACTTTTGAAGCGAACCCAGGCGCGCCCGTCGGAATTCGACGCCTTTGGGCGGCCGGCCGAGCCGCCCCGGGAAGTCGTGCGCCGGGCTTGATGGCGGGGTTCGAACGCATCGAGGCGACTTGAAGCGTTTTGGAGCCGCCAGGAATTTGGCGGGAAAGGGCCGCAAAAGGGAAACCCCATTGCCGCCCGCGCGCTTCTGTAATCACACAAACGGGAGAACCGAGATGAAGCGTGACGCCCTCTTCGCCGCTGCTGCGGCTGCGTTCCTTGCCGCCTGCAGCCCTCAAGGAGGAAACAAGGCCGTAGACAAAACCCAGGACGCGATATCGGCGCCGGTCGGCCAGACCTCTGCAGCCACCCTGGGAAGCAACCTCGTGAGCGCCTATGTGCCGGCGGCCGCCATGGGAGACATGTATGAAATCCAGGCGGCGAATATTGCGCTCGAGCGCGGCGCTCGCGCCGATGTCAAAGCGCTCGCGCAGATGATCAAGACCGATCACACCGCCGCCAGTAACGCCTTGAAGGCGGCAGCGCCGACGGCCGCGCCGGGCGTCGCCCTCCCTACGGAGCTCGACCAGCGCCGCAAGGGGCTTCTGGACAATCTCCAGTCCGCCGCCGCAGCCGATTTCGACAGGGTCTATATCGATCAGCAGGTGGCCGCTCACCAGGAGGCCCTGACCCTGCATCGCGGCTTCTCGGACAACACCGACGCCCCGGTGCTCGCCGAGCATGCGCGTAGCGTCCTTCCTAAGATCGAGGCCCATTTGCAAAAGGCGCAGGAGATCCAGAAGGCTATATCCGCCTAGGTCAAAGCATGGCCCTGAGGCTGAAGATCTTTGAATGGTCGGACGGCTTTCACCGCTTCACCGTGGCGGCCTCCTCGCGGCCCAAGGCCCTGGCGGCGTGGGGCATCCAGCAGGATATCTTCGCCTCGGGTCTGGCTCGAGAGGCGCCGGACAGCGAGGACGCTGAGGCAGCACGCGCCGCTCCAGGCCAGGTCATGGAGCGCGGTCTGGTCGTCGACGTCGGGCAGGCTGAACCTCGCCCCGAAAAGAAGAATATCCCGGCCGGACCGACCGCCGCTCAGAGGCGCCGGGTCGAAATCCTGGAAGGCCAGTTGCAGGACCTCAAGCGGTCGCATGCCGAAGCCATGGGCGACCTGGAGCGCGACATGAAGGCCCTTGAGGGGCGGCAAGATGAAGAGCAGCAGCGTTTCGGCGACGCACAGGCCCGGCTTGTCCGCGATCTGGAAGCGGCTCGAGAGAAGCTCTGACCGCAATGATCGGGCTTTACGCCCGATCCATCACGGAGGTGAAGCCGAGGGAGTTGGCGTCGACAGGCTTTCTGGATGACGATGCCCGTGAGGGCGCCACATCCATCCATGCGGTGATGATCGATCGGCCGCGTTCGGAACTCTACGCCTTGGAGTTTCGGAACCTGCCCTTGTTCATGGTCGATGGCCGTTGCCTTGCCGAGGAAGGCAGGCGCTGGATGATCGCCGCGCCAGGCGGCGTCCACATCGATCTGGAGACCTCGCCTGCAGCGGCGCATCCATGGAGCCGCCCTCATTCGTTCTGCGCCGTCAGCGCCGCCGTGCGAACTTTGCGATCAGTGCGAGCCTTAACGGAGTTGGCTGTCTTTGCTGCCCCGGCGGTTGATGCCGCCTATGACTATCCGGCCATCGCGACCGGATTGACACGGAACACACGTCCTAACGCCTGGCATAGCCAGGCGCCGGGCTTCGGTAATGGCCTCACCGCATTCGACGCACTCCGCCGATCCAGGACCTGTCGGGATTCGAGCGCGAGCCGTGAGTACCCCGTCGACGACCGTGTCATGAATTTGGTCCAGAACGGCGCCGTCTCGGGTCCATCCGCCAGCCATGCTTCCTCCAACGAAAAGGACAATATGGTTATAGGGGCGTTGATCCAAGCGGCGCCGCAGATGCGCTCGAGTTCGTAGCTTTCGCACTCCATCTCGGGCTGCCGCCCCGGTCGTCGCCAATGGCGTCGTTGTTCCTTTCCCGGCCACCGCAAGCAAATCGCCGGACGCGATCTCCCGGGAAGACGTTGGGGGATGCTGCGCGAGCGGCGGCGAAGTGTTTTTGCGCTCACGACTTCAGTTGCTCCATCCGACACTGCTCCGCCGCCTTGTCAGGTCTGAAGCGCAGCAATCCTGTCCCATGACGGAAGCGCTCGTCCGTTACATAGTCGAACGACACCTCCACGACCATTTCGGGCCGCAGCGGTTCCCATTCGGCGGACTGGCCTTCGGACCAGCGGCTCGGCCCCCCTGGCGTCCGTCCGGTGAAGCCTGTTCCCCCTCTGAGCGCCTCTAGTCGATGGGTCAGTTCCGCCCTGTCGACGCCGGCGAAACCTGAGGTGAACCCGACATGGTTAAGGCGACCCGCGTCGTCGTAAAGTCCAAGAAGCAGGGAACCTGCGACGCGGCCGCTCCTGGCGTAGCGGAAGCCGCCGACGACGCAGTCGGCCGACCGTAGCCGCTTGATCTTCACCATCGCCCGCTCGCCCTCGGCGTAGGGGCCGTCCAGCCTTTTGGCGACGACGCCTTCCAGCAGGGCGCCATCGAGCCAGGCCTGAGCCTGGATCGGATCGGCCGTTCCCGGACTGAGCGTCAGCCCGACGTCGCCGTGGATCTCGGTGAACGCCTCCAGCCGCGCATGACGGTAGCTCAGCGGCTCTTTTCGAAGGTCAGCGCCGTCGGTATCGACCAGCATGTCGAAGACGGCTAAGGCGGCCGGTGTTTCGACAGCGAGGCGGCGAACACGCGACGCTGCAGGATGCAAACGCGCCTGCAGAACTTCAAAGGACCAGTCGTCGCCGGCCTGCGCCAGCAGTTCGCCGTCGAGTCCGAACCGGGCCTCGGGCACGGCTCTGAGACGCTCCACAACCTCGGGGAAGAACCGGTTCAGCGACTTGCCGGATTTTGCCAGCAGTTCCACCCGATCGTCCGCCTTGAAGGCCAGGCACCGGAAACCGTCCCATTTGGGTTCGTACCACCAGCCTGGCCCCTTCGGCAGCGCCCTTGCCGGCTGAGCTTCCATGGGCCTGGCTGCCATTATTTCGCTCATGCGGTCTCACCCTCCATGGCGCGGAAAAAGCGGGATCCGGCTTCGGCGAACCGCCAGGGCGTAGCAAGGCCGACGCTGATTCCGATCCGCCTGCCCCGGGTGATCGCAGGGGCGGAGGGCGCCATGGACATCGCCATCGGCGTCTCGAGGACGGACGCGCCGTTCAGACCGCTGTCGATCGCAAGAGCCTGACAGAGTTTCCCGGGGCCGGAGCAGAGATCGCGGGCGGTCGCAACACCGCGGCGCGCGCGCATGGTTTCAATGCCCACAGTCGGTTCGAGAGCGCGAACCAGGACAGCGCTGCCCGCATTCGACGCATCGCAGACGATGTTGAAGCACCAGTGCAGGCCGTAAACCCGATAAACGTAGGCCCGGCCGGGCGGTCCGAACATTGGCGCGTTGCGCGCGGTCGGCCCTCGAAAGCTGTGGGAAGCCGGGTCACCCGCGTCATAAGCTTCCGTCTCGACGATGCGGCCGCCCACACCATCGACCATTATGGTCGCGCCGATCAGTTCGCGGGCGACGGTTTCTGCGGGACGATCAAAAAACTCGGGAGCCATGCCTCTTCCAACGACTGGCCGTGACGCAGGCGCTTGAGGCTCGCCTGGGCTAGAAGAGGAAAGGCGACAATCGGATCTTTCGAGCGACATGGCTACATCGGCGAAAGTGGTTGATCGGCGCAGGCGGAAACCAGGGCGAGCAGAATAAAGCCCCCGCCGGCTTGGCGAGGGCTCCTGGCAAGGTTCAGCGATATCGCGAGCGTTCTTCGTTGATCTGGTCGATGGAGTAGGGATCGGATCGAGGATCAAAGGTTGTCCAGCCGCTCTGGCGATAGGCCTCGCCTCGCGTAGCCGCATCGAACCCCCGGCGGCCCTGGAGAATGGTTTCGACCCGGGCGCGATCAGCATCGGTCGTTTTGACGCTCACCAGGGTGCCGCCACGGCGAACCCCTTCTGCGTATACATTGGCTTCCTCGTCATTATGTCCAGCCTCTTTGAGTGCGCCGAGCAGGCCACCCGTGGCGCCGCCCGCTGCACCGCCAACGACCGCGCCCAGGGCTGCTGACGCCAGCCAGCCCGCGGCAACGACAGGGCCAAGGCCAGGAATAGCCAGCATGCCCAGCCCAGCCAGGATGCCCGCTCCCGCGCCGATTGCGCCGCCAGTCGCCGCGCCCTTGCCGGCTCCGTGGGCGACATCGTTCTCCCCGGCGCCGTTCCGATCGCCCAAGGCGCCATCCGCCCCGTCGATGCGGTCATGGCCGGAATGCCAGTTGTCGGCGTTGTTTGACACGATGCTTATGGAGGAGTGGTCAAACCCCGCCGCCTCGAGTTCAGCCACGGCGTCAAGCGCCTCGGCATGATGATCAAAAAGTCGCGTGACAGTAGCCATGAAGAGCTCCTTCAAAAGAGTGGGGAAAGGCCTGGGGGTCAGCCAGCGACGACTTCGCCCTTGTAATCGACCGACACCTTGGTCTTAGCGCCGTTCTTGGTGGCCGTTGCGCTCCAGATGCCCTGGGTGTCCTGGCTCAGGGGACCAATCGCGGTGTAGCCTTTCTTCTCGATCGCCGATCGCGCCTGGGCTTCAGTGAAGGAGTTCGCTCCGGGAGTCAGAGGTTCTGTGCCGCCGGTGTCGACCGCAGGATTTCGCGGGCTTTCGGATGGGGCCACTGCCGGACCTTCGACGCGGCCTTCATCGGCCTTTTTGTGGTCGCTGCATGCCGTCAGAAGCAAAGCTGTCGTGACGAGAGCCGGGAGCAGTAGTTTCATGGACAGATCCTCTCCGATTTGCGTCAAAAGAAGGCTGGCGCGGCTCAAACGGTTCCCAGGAAATTTCTTGATGTCAGTGGAACCTGCCGTCGGGCGGGGGCGTGAATGCAATGACTTTCGGGGTCATGGCTGAGAGGTCCAAGCAGAGCGGCTAAACTACAATCTGGGATTGCCTGCCGGGACGGACGGTGCCGCCTTGGCGAACCCGTCGTCTTCGTTGCTGTCGGTCATGACGGTCGTTCGCTTTGACCGCGTCGCTTGCGTTGCCCATGGCGATGGAGAAGCCGCTTTTTTGAATATCATGTCGTCGTTGGGCGACCTGCTCGGGCGTGATATCCACCCGCTTGGCCAGCGTGAGGAAGACAGCGCCCTTGTTTGCTTCGGGCCCGACCCCCGACCAGCCGGACCAGATCCGCGCGCGCGGCGGTATCACGCCGAACAAGGCCGCCACGCCGGGCCAGGTCTCGAAAGTGGTTTCGAGGATCAGGGTGTAAGGCTCGTTGCGAAGACCGATCTGCGCCTGCGGGTCGACAGGCGCTCGCTCGGGTGAAGGGCTAAGCAGCCTCTGCGCACGCTGTCAGGATAGAGGCGAGCAGGCGGTCCCATGCGATAAGCGCTGAACGCTTCTCCGCCATGAAGTCGTAAAGGGCGTAGGTCGAAAGTGTGACCGCAGCAGCGCCGCCTTTCTCGCTCGTGTGATTGAGAATTCGTCCGATGACGAAAGGTGAAATCCGAAGACGTTCACTCGCCATATTACTCGCCGCCGTACGTCTCAGGTCGTGCGGGGTAAGCGTTGGCAACGAGAGGGCGCTTCGTACATCCCGCAGGGCGCGACTCAACGCAGCTGGAGTCAGCGATTTGCTGCGGTCCCACCGTGCGGGAAAGACGAACGGCGTGGGTTCGTTGACGAGCGCCATCGCCTCCCGAATGAGGGCCAAGGCGCACGGTGACAGCGGCACATGCGTAGCTCGGCCGTTCTTGGTTCGCGAGGCCGGTATCGTCCAGACAGCTTGTTCGAGGTCGACCTCCGCTCGCGTCATATTTGCGACCTCATGGCGGCGCTGCAAGGTGAGGAGCAGCAGCTTGATCGCAATGCCGACGGGGCGGCTGACGTAAACGCGCTGGTTCTTGCGTCGTGCGCTCTTCGCGCACGTCAGGACCGTTGGGTCGTCCAAGCCTCGCCAAATCGCGCCGATCTCTTCGTCGCGCAGTACGCGGTCACGGGGCGACTCGTCTCCCAACGGCGGAACCTTGGCGACGGGATTCACTGTGACCGCCTCGGCCTCCAGAATCGCATAATTGAACATCTGACGGATCTGTGCGCGGACGCGATTAGAGCTCGTGTCCTGGCCCTTCGCGATCAGTCTCCGCAGGAGCGTCTTAATGGCCGCCGGGGTCACGTCCTCAAGTCGAAGCGCCCCAAGAGTCGGTTCGATATGCTTCGTCCAAAGCCATTGCTCGCCGGCGATCGTGGACTCCCGCTTGCGTTTTCCGCGTGGCTTCCATTCTCCGCGTTCAGTGGCTGCGAAATAGGCGACGCTGAGATCCTGGAATGTCTTGATGGTCTGCGAGCGGCGCTCGACCTTCTTTCGACGCTTCTCACCAGAGGGATCGGCGCCATCCGAGGCCTGGAGGCGGGCTTGGGCGCATCGCTTTCGAGCGTCGGCCAGTGAAACAGCGGGATAGATGCCGAGGCCGAGGCGGCGCTGGTCGCCGTCTTCGGTCCGGTAGCGGAGCGTCCAGGACTTCCGCCCGGTTTCGCTAACTCGCAGCATGAGGCCCGCGCCGAGTGGGTTCTCGTCGAAGATGTCGAGCCGCATCCCCGACGGGGCGGCGATGGACGCAACGTATTTGTCTGTCAGGCGGACCTTGGGCATGAGGCAAGTATGCCAGATTTGTCTGTGCCCCAAAGCATTTTGGGGCACATATGGGGCACAAAAAGCAGAGACTACATGGAAAGCGTTGGACGGTACTGAGCGGGAAAATCAAATATAAACAGGTATTTATCAAATTACCTGAAAAGCCCTGAAACCCAATGAAATCAATACTTCGTCTGACTTTTAATCAGAGGGTCCTCGGTTCGAGCCCGAGGGGGCGTACCATCTCCCCTTTTTTCTGAACTCCCAGGCCCGGCGACGGAACGACCGTTCGTCGCCCTTGGTTTTGGTCAGAAGTGCAAGGGAGATCGGCCATGCCGCATCAGAACACCACCTCTTCCAACGCCACGTCCCAGAACGCAGTGAACGATCCGTCTGCGCCGAACGATCAGGCGCGCGAGCAGAACCGAGCCGTTCACCCCGAACCCAAGTCCTACACCGCGCACGACGTGGCCGATTCGACCCTGGCGGCCCCGGCGGCGGGCGAGGTGGCGGAATATGCTGACGAGGGCGACGCCACCGGCGCCGAGGGTCAGCAGCAAGGTCGCAATCACAACACCCGCCCTATCCGCACCGAGGCGCACGGTGGTCAGGGCAAGAAAACGCGCAAGGCCAACCAGGACCGCTTCAACGCCCGCCCCATCCGCTGACGCCTTATCCGTCGACGCCCCATCCGCTCAAGGGCGACTTCACCCCCGGCGTCCGCCATGATCTAAGGCGGCATGCGCATTGTTCTGCTTGTTTCCGCTGTGATGGCGACGACCTTGTCTGGCTGCAACGCCGGCCGTTCCGCTGTGGGCGGCGCGCGCGAGGTCGGGGCCGGCTTCGGCGAGGCCGCCACTGCGCCGCTGGAGGACTTCAACCTGCGTCGGGAATACATTCCGACGGTGCTGCTGCAGGCGGAATCCAATCCCTATGATCTGCGCAACCTGAACCAGTGCACGACCATCGGCGCCGAGATCGCGCGGTTGGACGAGGCGCTGGGTCCGGACGCCGACCGGCCGCCGTCGCAGGACGGAAGCTTCCTCAGCGAACGCGCCGCCGACGCGGCGGCGCGCGCCACACTGGAGGCCATCCGCAACACGACGACGGACTTCATCCCCGGTCGCAACTGGATCAGGAAACTGTCGGGCGCCGACCAGCACAGCAAGCACGTCCAGTCCGCCATCCAGGCGGGGCGGATGCGCCGCGCCTTCCTGAAGGGCATAGGGATGCAGCGGAACTGCGCCCCGCCCGCCGCCCCCGACTGGTTCCGGCCGAGGCCTGCGGTGCAGCCGAGCTAAGCGTCGTCAGCGTTTGACGTGGCGGGCGTGGAAGTCGCGCCGGAACTGTTCGAAGCGGCCTTCGCTGATCGCTTCCCGCATCGCCGCCGTCAGGGCCTGGAAGAAGGCGATGTTGTGCCAGCTGAGCAGCACCTTGCCGAGAATCTCGTCGGCGCGGATCAGGTGGTGCAGGTAGGCCTTCGAATAGTCGTTGGACGCGGGGCAGGGCACGCCCATGTCCAGCGGGTCCTGATCCTCGGCGAAGCGGGCGTTCTTCAGGTTGATCGGCCCGTCCCAGGTCCAGGCCTGACCGTGGCGACCAGCGCGGGTCGGCAGGACGCAGTCGAACATGTCAACGCCGCGATAGACCGCCTCGACCAGATCAATGGGCTTGCCGACGCCCATCAGATAGCGGGGGCGGTCCTTGGGCAGGAACTCGGGCGCATAGTCCAGCACCTCGCACATGGCTTCATGGCCTTCGCCGACAGCCAGACCGCCCAGGGCGTAGCCGTCGAAGCCGATCTCTTGCAGCCGTTCCGAGGATTCCCGGCGCAGGTTTTCATAGGTCGAGCCCTGCTGGATGCCGAACAGGGCCTGTGTGTCGCGCGTGCCGAAGGCGTTCTTGGAGCGCTGCGCCCAGCGGGCTGACAGCTCCATGCCCTGACGGGCGCGCTTTTCCTCGGCGGGCCAGGCGACGCATTCGTCCAACTGCATGACAATGTCGGAGCCGAGCCGGTCGGCCTGAATCTGGATCGAACGTTCCGGCGTCAGGACGTGCTTGGAGCCGTCAATATGGCTGGAGAAGGTCACGGCCTCCTCGGTCAGCTTGGAGATGCCCGACAGGCTCATGACCTGGAAGCCGCCCGAGTCGGTCAGGATCGGCTTGTCCCAGCGCATGAAATTGTGGAGCCCGCCCAGACGCTCCATCCGCTCCGGTCCGGGACGCAGCATGAGGTGATAGGTGTTGCCCAGCAGGATGTCGGCGCCGGTCTGCTTGACCTGATCCACCGTCATCGCCTTGACCGTGGCGGCGGTGCCGACGGGCATGAAGGCGGGGGTGCGGATGTCGCCGCGCGGGGTCTTCAGCACCCCGGTGCGGGCGCGGCCTTCGGTGGCGGAAATTTCAAACGGGAAGGGCAACAGGGACTCCGCTCATCCCGGCGGACGCCGGGATCCAGTGAGAGCCGCAGACTGGCGGCGTGAATTCGAGATTGCTCAACCACGGAACGGTCCGCCCTGTCACCCAAAGAACTGGATCCCGGCGTCCGCCGGGATGAGCGGGGGAAGAAAGTTAGCGCAGGCTTTCCAGCATTTCGGCGCGCTGCAGGTCCTTGGGCCGGCCGAACAGGCGGCAGGTCTCGATCTGCTCGGTGATCGACGGGGTGAAGACGGTGAAGTCCTCCAGCACGATCGGCACGCGGGTCGAGAAGGTCACGGGCACCCAGTCGCCGCCCGCCCGCACGTCCAGGCCCGCCATGACGTCCAGCGGCACCGGCGTGGTCAGGATCTGGCCGAACACCTGCGAACGGAACACGCCCTCGCCGGGGTCTTCGACCACCTGGCCGTGCAGGGCCTCGATCAGGCGGCGGGCGTCGCGCGGGCTGGCCATGATGTCAATGTCGGGCGCGCGCCAGTCCTGAAGCCCCGCCAGCACCATGGCCGCCCCGCCGAAAATCCACCACGGGTCCTGAAGCTCGCTCGCCGCCGAGGCGAGGATGTCGAGAGAGGCGGCGAGATCATCGGGCAGGTCGTCGGTCATGCGTCGCTCCGGAACAGCAGGCTCCCGTCGCCATAGGAATAGAAGCGATAGCCGCTGTCGATGGCGTGGGCGTAGGCGGCGCGCATGGTCTTGATGCCGGCGAAGGCCGAGACCAGCATGAACAGGGTCGAGCGCGGCAGGTGGAAATTGGTCATGAGCACGTCGCAGGCGCGGAAGCGGTAGCCGGGCGTGATGAAGATGGCGGTGTCGCCGTGGAAGGGCTGGACCACGCCGTCCTCGGTCGTGGCGCTTTCCAGAAGGCGCAAGCTGGTGGTGCCGACGCAGACGATGCGGCCGCCGGCGGCGCGGACGGCGTTCAGGGCTGCGGCGGTCTCGGCCGAGACCTCGCCCCACTCGCTGTGCATCTTGTGATCGGCGGTGTCGTCCGCCTTGACGGGCAGGAAGGTGCCGGCGCCGACGTGCAGGGTCACGGCGTGGGTGCTGACGCCGCGCGCGCGGATGGCGTCCAGCAGGGTGGGGGTGAAGTGCAGGCCCGCCGTGGGCGCGGCGACCGAGCCGTCATAGGTCGCGAAGACTGTCTGATAGTCCTTCAGATCGCGGTCGTCCTCGGGCCGCTTGGCCGCGATATAGGGGGGCAGGGGCATGACCCCGACGTCGCGGATGGCGTCGTCCAGCGCGGGGCCGGCCAGATCGAAACGCAGGGTGATCAGGCCGTCTTCGTTCTTGGCCTCGACCGTGGCGTCCAGCCGACCCAGTTCGCAGGCGGCGTCGCTGTTGCGCCCGAAATGGATCCGGTCGCCCGGCTTGATGCGCTTGCCCGGCTTCATGAAGGCGGACCAGACGTCGGGGGCGTCGCGGTGGTGCAGGGTGGCCTCGACCTCGACGGTCAGGGTCTCGCCTTCCGGCCCCCCGATCACGGGGTTGGGGCGCTGGCGCACGCCCGAGAGGCGCGCCGGGATCACCCGCGTGTCGTTGAACACCAGGGCGTCGCCGGGCTGCAGGAAGTCCGGCAGGTCGTGGACGATCCGGTCGTTCAGCGCGCCGTCCTTGACCACCAGCAGGCGCGCGGAATCGCGCGGCTCGGCAGGGCGCAGCGCGATGCAGTCATCGGGCAGGTCGAAGTCGAAATCTGAGGTCAGCATGAGGTGGGGCAAAGGCCATGACCGCGCCGCCGGGTCAAGGCGGGCGGCGAGACAGGGCGGTTGGTGCGGTCGCGCGAACCGACTATCTGAAGGCCGAATTCGCATGAGGAAGACGACATGGCCGATCGCTATCTGGACGACCTGACGGTCGGCGAGAGCTGGGAGGGCGAGCCCTTCACTATCACCGAGGCCGAGGTGATCGCCTTCGCCGAGCAGTTCGACCCCCAGCCCATGCACATTGATCCCGCCGCTGCCGCCGAGGGCCGGTTCGGTGGTCTGATCGCCAGCGGCTGGCACGTCGCCGCGCGGGTCATGCGAGAATACGTGGACGCCGCCTATTTCGGCGCGACGCCCATGCTGGGCCTCGGCATCGACGACCTGCGCTGGCTGCGCCCGGTGCGGCCCGGCGACACGCTGAAGGCGCGTCGCGAGATCCTCGAAATCCGCCCGTCCAAGAGCCAGCCCGACCGCGGCGTGGTCCGCACCAAGACCTGGGTCACCAATCAGGACGGCGAACTGGCCATGAGTTTCGAGAACCAGATGCAATTGCCGAGGCACGCATCCGCGCGGCTCTAGGCCCCTCCGATCAGGCGTGGACGCCCCAACTGTTGAACCAGAGGGCTCCACATCGTGGCGATATGGCTGCTGCCATAGACCACGAGGAGGCGACGATGTGTCTCCAGCCGCGACCGGATCAGGTCGAACAGATGCTGATCCCTGATTTTCATGTGCAGCTTCAACTCGCGCTGGACCGGCCCTGCGTAGTCGGGATCATTGCTCGCCAGCCAGTTCAGATCGGCGTTCAGGTCGAGGCCGGAGCGGTCGCGATACCAGGCGCGAAAGGCGAGGGCGCTGGTGTCGGGCGCTGGCGTCAGGTCGCGCGCGTTCCCTTTGGCCCAGCGCTCAAAGGCGGGATCGAAGCGGGGGTCGTTCGGTCCGCTGATGCCACCCTCCCTCACGCTCTGGGCGAGCGGGCCGAAGAGGAAGGCGTAGAAGGCGTCCTCGGGATCGCTGCCTGCCGCCAGCAGGGCGGAGAATATGTCCTGATCGGACGGCTCGCCGCCCCAAAAAGGGATGTCGCGGTTCATCGCCAACTGCGCCGTGTAGACGGCTTCGCCTGCCGCGAACGGGTTCGAAGGCGCCTTCAGGCGGCGAGCCTGGTCCACGATCGGACGCGGCCGTTCGCCCAGCGCCGTCTCGATGCCTTCGATGATGGCAGCGCGGGGCTGGACTGCATCGAAGGCGGTTCGCACCAGAGCGAAGGTCGGATGGTCGCCGTCGATGGAATGTCTCGCCGCCACAAAGCCCAGCGTCTGGTCGCCGCGCTCGAACACGGCCAGGAAGGGCGGCTGGCGAGGCAGGCGGGCCTGCAGCGCCAGACTGAACTCGGACACGCCTTCGGATGACAATGGGGCGGACGTGCATCCGGCGGCCGAAAGACCGCCGAGGAGCGCCAATCTACGGTTCAGCTTGACCATGGCGCATGGATGAACACAGCGGGCGGGCCGCGCCTACTTAAATGCCTGTCATGCTCGCTGCGCGGCTCTGATCCGCCCGCTGCTGTTGACCCCGCGCGTTCAAGGCTTCAAAGCCCGATGCATGCTTCAGAACCTTGAAACCCTGTCCCGTGAGGCCCGTTCGTGGCCGTTTGAGCAAGCGCGCAACCTGCTGGCCCACGTGCTCAAAAAACGGCTGTCGGATGCGGAGCGCGATGCGGCGAAACTGCTCATCGACGCGGGCAAGGCGGACGAGGCTCTGGCGACCTTCGAGGCGTTGAACGCGCCGGTGATCCTGGAGACGGGTTACGGCCCGTCGGGCCTGCCGCACATGGGCACGTTCGGCGAAGTCGCGCGCACGACCATGGTGCGCAACGCTTTTCGCGCCCTGACCGGCGACCACTGGCGCACGCGCCTGATCGCCTTCTCGGACGACATGGACGGCCTGCGCAAGGTGCCGGAGGGCATCCCCAACGCCGAGATGCTGCGCGAAGACCTGAACCTGCCGCTGACCAAGGTGCGCGATCCGTTCGGCACGCACGACAGCTTCGGCGCGCACAACAACGCCCGCCTGCGCGCCTTCCTCGACAGCTTCGGTTTCGACTACGAGTTCATGTCCTCGACCGAGACCTATCGGTCGGGCCGGTTCGACGCGACCCTGCTGACGCTGCTGGAGCGCTTCGACAAGGTCATGGGCATCATGCTGCCGACCCTGGGCGAGGAGCGCCGCGCCACCTATTCGCCCTTCCTGCCGATCAGCCCGATCACCGGCCATGTGCTGCAGGTGCCGACGCTGGAACGCGATGTCGAGCGCGGCACCATCACCTTCGACGACCCGGCGGGCGGTCGCACCGAGGTCCCCGTCACCGGCGGCCATATGAAGCTGCAGTGGAAGCCCGACTGGGCCATGCGCTGGACCGCCCTGGGCGTCGATTACGAAATGTCGGGCAAGGATCTGATCGAGTCGGTGCGCGAGTCGTCCAAGGTCTGCCGCGCCCTGGGCGGCGTGCCCCCGGAAGGCTTCAACTACGAGCTGTTCCTCGACGTCGAGGGCAAGAAGATCTCCAAGTCCAAGGGCAACGGCCTGACGATGGACGAGTGGCTGCGCTATGGCACGCCCGAGAGCCTGTCCTGGTATATGTTCCAGTCGCCGAAGTCGGCCAAGAGCCTGCATTTCAACGTCATTCCGCGCGCGACGGACGACTATCTGTCCTTCATCGAGCAGTACAAGACGCAGGAACCGGCCAAGCAGATCGACAACGCCGTCTGGCACATCCACTCAGGGACCCCGCCCGAGAGCGCCTCGCCGGTGTCCTTCGCCCTGCTGCTGAACCTGGTCGGCGTGGCCAACGCCTCGACCAAGGATCAGCTCTGGGCCTATTTCGCCAAGTACCTGCCCGAAGCCACGCCCGAGAACGAGCCGGTGCTGGACCGCCTGATGGGCTATGCGCTGAACTACTACGAGGACTTCGTGAAGCCCTCGAAGACCTATCGTCTGCCCGACGACAAGGAGAAGGCGGCGTTGCTCGATCTGGCGGAACGTCTGAAGGCCCTGCCGGTCGACACGACCGACGGCGAGGCCATCCAGGGCGAGGTCTATGCCGTGGGCAAGGCGCACGAGTTCGAGCCGCTGCGGGCCTGGTTCGGGGCTCTGTACGAGGTGCTGTTGGGCGCCTCGCAGGGGCCGCGGTTCGGGTCGTTCGCGGCCATCTATGGTTTGCCGCAGACCATCGCCCTGATCGAAGCCGGGGCGAACGGCGAATTGGCTGAGGGCTGAATGATCTGGGGTCGTCGCGGGAAACCGCGGCGGCTCTTTTTCTTCTCGGCCTCAAGTAGCGCGAAGCGCGATAGGCCCAGCATCATGAGCGGCCTTAACCATTATGAACCGAGAATAACGGCGAGGCTCCGGGAGCCTTCACCTTGAGCTAGGCATTCTTTCCCTCACGACCCTCGATGACAGGAGAGAGAGTATGTCGAAATTCTTCAAGGCGGGCCTCGCCGCCACCGCAATGTTCGCCGCCCTCGGTTCGGCCGCCGTGCCGATGACCGCCAGCGCGCAAGCCAACGGCATCACCAACTGCGACGCCCCGGGCGGTCGCCAGCAAGCGGGCGCGGCGATCGGCGCCGTGCTGGGCGGCCTGGCCGGCAGCCAGGTGTCCAAGCATGAGCGCGCCCTTGGCGCCGTGGTCGGCGCCGGCGCCGGCGCCGCCGCCGGTTCCTACGTCGGCTGCAACCAGCAACGTGCGCGTGCGGCCAATCAGGCGGCCGCCAACTCGTACCGCGCGAGCTCGAACCTGCGCATCCGCACGGGGCCGGGCACCAACTATCGCCAGACCGGCAGGCTGTCGGCCGGCCAGCCCTTCACGGCCATAGGCTCGCAAGGCGAGTGGGTGCAGATCGCCGGCGGCGGCTGGGTGAACGCCCACCACGTTACGCGGAACTAAGGGCCTGACAGGTTTAACAAGGAGGGCCGTCCCATCGGGGGCGGCTCTTTCTTTTTGCGCTATCGGCCTTCGGCCTGCTTGAGCGCGGCTTTGTGCGCCACCGGCCTCTGGCCCGTTTTAGCGCGGCTTTGTGCGCTACCAGCCCTTGGCCTGTTTGAGCGCGTTACTGGCTGACCCACAGGATGCGACCCATCCAGAGGATGTCGCGCCGGGGCAGGGCGCGCGGCGGATAGGCGGGATTGATCGAGGCTAGGGTGACCTCACGCGCATTCATGGCCGCGATCTCCTTGGCCAGGGTCTCGCCGTCGGTGGTGCGCACCGCGACCCGGTCGCCGCGCCGCACGTCGGACGCCTCCAGGTCCACGATCACGCGATCGCCGGGCCGATAGAGCGGGGCCATGGAATCGCCGTCGATCGTCAGGCTGAACAGGCTGTCCTTGCGGGTCGGCAGGTCGGTCTGGTCCCACCCGTCGGCCAGCGGCAGGCCAGCGTCGTCGAAGAAGCCGTCGGCGCCCGCCTTGGCCAGGCCCAGCAGGGGAATGGACCGATCCTCAGGCGGCGCGTCGTCGGCCAGGGCGGCGAAGGCGCCGAGGGAAACACCGGTCGCCTCCAGAACCCGGGTCAGGCTCTCCGTCGAGGGCCAGCGCGGCCGCGGCGGCTCGCCGGGTCCAAGGCGTTTCGACGGGTTGAAACTGGTCGCGTCCAGACCGGCGCGCCGCGCCAGGCCGGAAGGCGAGGTGCCCTCGCGATGCGCCAGGGCGTCGATCGCTTTCCAGAGTTTGGCGTGGGACAGAGGCACTGACGGCGTTCCGAGACGGTGACGCCGCAGCCTATCGTGAGATGATAGGAATATCCACCTATTCGGCTTCGGCGCCGATGGCGCGCCGTTCCTGCCAGGCCCAGAAGGTGCCGACGGCGATGGCCAGCATGATGCCGTAGCCGGTCATGTTGACGACCGTGTAGAAGGCCGAGATCGGCGTCCGTAGATCCGCCATGATCATGACGTGGCTGGTCACGACCAGAAGTTGCAGCGCGCAAGCCCAAACCGGCCAGGATCGGGGCGCCTTCCAGACCATGGCGCCGAAGATGATCAGCATCACGACGTCGATCGCGAACATTGCCCATTGGACGCCGAACAGGCCGGCGTTGCTCTGGACCATTAGCGAGGCGAACCAGCCAAAGAGAAACGTGCCCGCGCCGATCTTCTCAGGCTCGCCACCCTTGATGAGGGCGAACAGCCCGACCGCCACCACAAAGGCAGCTCCGACCAAAGCCGGCCACGTCCCAAACATGAATCGCCCCCATCGTCGCAATGACAATGGGGGCGAACATAACGCAAATCTGTCAGGAACCGGAGAGCCGATCCCCTATATTACGGGAATTTCACGCGACGCGCAGATGCGAGTCCTTGCGAGTCATCGGACGGTCGTCCCATTCCTCGGGCTTGTTGACCGGGCCGACCGAATAGACGCCATAGCCGAGGCGGCGGTGGTCCTTCTGGAGCTCGGCGTGGCAGGCGACAACGGCGTCGCGCGCGGTGCTGAGGGCCATGATGGCCTCGACGGCCTTGGCCTGCGAACCAGCGCCGGAAACCGGCGAGATCGACAGGGCGGCGCGGGCGCCGATCATCGACTGGACCAAGGTGGTGGCGTGGGTGATGGCGTCATCCACGGCTTTTTCGGTGGCGTAGAGATCGCCGGCGACGCTGGCGATGACTTCAGTGCGGTCCATGACTTTACCCCTCAATAAAGGACAACGGTCATTTCTTAACGCGCATTAAGGGAATTTGGCAACGATTTGTTTACCAATGGTTACGATTCAACTTTTAGTTAACAGTAATTAACCATTTTAGGTTGCATCGTCGCCCTCGTCGAGCAGGAAGTGAGCCGTCAGGGCGGCGATGGGATGGTCGCGACTTTCCTGCCAGGCCTCCGCCACCACATGGGCGACGCGGCGACCGGCCTTGTTGATCCGGGCGCGGGCATAGACGTCGCTGGGCTTGCCCGAGCGCAGATAGGCCACGGTGACGTTGATCGGGCGCGGCAGGCGCAGCCGTGGGTAGGTCAGCGACACCTGGGCGACGGCGGTCATTTCCAGCAAGGCCGCGGTCGAGCCGCCATGCAGCGCCGGCAGCATGGGGTTGCCGATCAGCTTGTCCTGGAAGGGCATGACCACGGTCAGCTCGTCGCCGTTGACCTGAGTCCTGAGGTCCAGAAAACGGGCGTAAGGCAGGCTGTCGAGCAGGGGAGCGATCATGCGGCGTCTCCGGCGGCGCGGGCCGCGCGCAGGTTGGCGCCGGCGCGATGATCGCCCTCGGCGCTGATGACATAGGCGGACTGGGCGGCCGCCACCGGATCGGCGGGATCGTCCTCGAACGCCCAGGCGCGAACGAAGCCGAGGGTGCGCGTCAGGCGATAGCAACGGGCTTCGGCCAGCAGGTCGCGGCCGGGAATGGCGGCGCGCATATAGTCGACCCGAAGATCCAGGGTGGCGATCGGCTGATAGGTCTTCAGCGCCACCCAGACCGCCAGACCGCCGACATGGTCGAGCAGGGTGGTGACCAGGCCGCCCGCCAGGACGCCGGTTTCGGGATCTCCGACCAGATCGTCGCGGTAAGGGACGCGGATTCGCACGCGATCGCCGTCCAGGCCCTCATAGCCGAAGCCGAGCGCGTGGGTGTGGGCGGCCCCCGAGGCCAACTGGGGCAGGAGGGTCGTCAGAAACGTGTCGGTCATCAGGGCGTCCTGTCTTGGCCGGCGCCCGAACGGGCGGCCTGATCAGCTCGACCTTCGTGAACCCGCGCGCGCAGCCTTGTCCAGCCGTGCTCGGCCGGGGGCGTTCAGTTCAGCAGCGGAAGCGGATGGAGTCGCCCGGACGCCCGGCCCGGGCGGGACGCGTCAGGCGACGCCGCGTTCGCGCGCGATGTCGGTCGCGGCCGGATCGGACGCCAGCGCCGCGTTCATCGCCATTCGCAGGCGTTCCGGCTTGATCGGCTTTTCGACGACCGCCGCCATGCCCGCCGCCAGATAGTGTCTGGCGTCCTCGGGATCGGCGTTGGCGGTCAGGGCGATGATGGCGATGTTGCGCGCGTCGCCGCTGAGGGCGCGGATGGCCTGGGTCGCCTGGACTCCGTCCAGGCGCGGCATCTTGATGTCCATCAGGATCAGATCGAACGGACGCGCCTGCACGGCTTCCAGCGCCTCCTGGCCGTCCTCGACGGTTTCCGAGGTGCAGCCGAACATTTCGCACAGGGCCTGGGCGACGACGCGGTTGGTGGCGTTGTCGTCGGCGATCAGGATGTGGGGGCGGGCCTGCAGGTCCAGTTCGCCCAGGGTGGAGACGTTCGACGGCTCTTCCTGCTGGATGACGGCGCGCAGCGCCGACAGGTCGAAGGCGAATGTGGCGCCGCGACCGGCGTTGTTCTCGGCCCAGATGCGGCCGTCCATCTGTTCGACGATATGGCGGCAGATCGACAGGCTGAGACCGGCGCCGTCCGGGCCGGCGGCGTGGTCGAAAATCTGATTGATGCGGGCCGGGTCCACGCCGGGGCCGTCGTCGCGCACGCGGGCCTCCAGGCGGACCTGATCGCCGACGACGTGCGCCTTCAGACTGGCTTCCACCATGCCGTTGCGCGCGAATTTCAGCGCATGGCCGATCAGGTTGTTGAACACCTGGCTCAGACGCCGGCCGTCCAGCACGCTGGCCAGTTCGGTGTCGCCCTCATAGCCGACCATCAGGGTGACGCCGTCCTGGGCGGCGCGTGGCGCCCACAGGGCCTGAACCTCGTCCATCACGGCGCGCAGCGGCGTCGGCGCGAGCGTCAGCTCAAGCTCGCCGGCCTCGGCGCGGGCCAGATCCAGGGCGTCCTGCAGGGTGTCCAGCAGGGTCTCGGAGGAATCGATGATGGTCTGGACGTGGGCCAGGGCGGCGTCGTTCAGCGGTTGGCGACGCAGCAGTTCGGCCACCGCCAGGACACCGTTCATCGGTGTGCGCAGTTCGCGGCTCATCAGCCCCACGAACTGGCTCTTGGCGCGAGCGGTCGCCGCGGCCTGAATCTCGGCGTCGCCAAGCGCGCGCACCTGATCCGACAGGTCGCGGTTCTGCTGGCGCTGGATGGCGTTGACGGCGCGCAGCAGGGACACGGCCGTGCCGACGCCGCGATAGGCGCCATTGCGGGTGACGATGAAGCCGCGCATCAGCGCGCCGGGGCCGCTCTTCAGAATGATGTCGGAAAAGGCGTCGATACGGACGCCGGCCTCGACCACAGCGGGCTCGTTGTCCATGATGTGGATGACTTCGCGGGCGCCGTACAGGCTCTGGCCCAGCGGTCCGGCCAGCTTCATCAGGAAGTCGCTGCGTTCGATCAGGCCCAGAGGGCGGTCGCCGTCGACAACGGGGATGACAAGGGTGTCCGGCTCCCGTTCGAAACGAACGAAGACCTCGCCCGCCATGGTGGTGGCGGTCACCGGCTCTACGCGCTCGGTCAGCACTTCGATCGTCGGCATACGGCCGGCACTCCACTATGGAGTTTTACATTTGATGAGAATCCTTTGCGGAAGGGTTAAGGACGAATCGAATTTGCTCACCTTGACGAAAAGGTCGGAGGCGACGCCTTTTGCGGCGGCGGGCTGACTGGCGTATAGGAAGCGTCGATCCATTTTTTCCGGTCCTTCTTTGGATGCGCGCGGCCGCCGGCCGACCGCAGGTTCGTCATGAGCGTTACGTCACAAAACTCTGAAAAGTCGGCCCTTGTCCTGTTCTCTGGCGGGCAGGACAGCGCCACCTGCCTGGCCTGGGCGCTGGAGCGGTATGAGCGGGTCGAGACCGTCGGCTTCGACTATGGCCAGCGCCATGCGGTCGAGATGCAGGCGCGCCAGACGGTGCGCGCCGAGATGGCGACCGTCCTGCCGCAATGGGCCGACCGACTGGGGCCGGACCATGTCGTTGATCTGACCGGCTTCGGGGCCATCGGCGAGACGGCCATGACCACGGATCGCGCCATCGAGGCCGACGCGCGTGGCCTGCCCAATACCTTCGTGCCGGGGCGCAACCTGATCTTCCTGGTCGCGGCGGCGGCGCTGGCGGACCGGCGGGGGCTCCAGGTTCTGGTCGGCGGCATGTGCGAGACCGACTTCTCGGGCTATCCCGACTGCCGCAACGACACGATCCAGGCCATGGCCCACGCCCTGACCCTGGGTCTGGCCAAGCCGTCGCCGGTCGAGACGCCGCTGATGTTCCTGACCAAGGCCGACACCTGGGCCCTGGCCGAGCGGATCGGCGGGGCGGCGCTGGTGGAGATGATCGTCGAGGCCAGCCACACCTGCTACCTGGGCGACCGGACGCATCGGCACGACTGGGGTTATGGCTGCGGGACCTGCCCGGCGTGCGAACTGCGCGCGGCGGGTTACGGCGAATGGGCGGCGCGCGCGTGACCTATTCCGCCAAGGAAGTCTTTCTGACGGTGCAGGGCGAGGGCGGTCAGGCCGGACGGCCCGCCGTCTTCCTGCGCTTTGCCGGGTGCAACCTGTGGAGCGGGCTGGAGCGGGACCGCGCGACCGCCGTCTGCAGCTTCTGCGACACGGATTTCGTCGGCGTGAACGGCGACGGGGGCGGCAAGTTCAAGACCGCCGACCTGATGGCCGACCATGTCGCCGGGATGTGGCGGGGCCGCGAAGGCGATCCCAAGCTGGTGGTCTGCACCGGCGGCGAGCCGCTGATGCAACTGGACGCGCCGCTGATCGAGGCCCTGCACGCGCGCGGGTTTGAGGTCGCCATCGAGTCCAACGGCACCCTGGCCGCGCCCGAAGGCATCGACTGGATCTGCATCAGCCCCAAGGCCGACGCCCCGGTGGTCCAGACCTCGGGCCAGGAGCTGAAGCTGGTCTATCCGCAGCCCCTGGCCATGCCTGAGCGCTTCGAGAGCCTCGACTTCGAACGTTTCTGGCTCCAGCCCATGGACGGCCCCGATCAGGCCGCGAACACCGCCGCCGCCATCGAATATTGCCTGACCCACCCCCAATGGCGGCTCAGCGTCCAGACGCACAAATACATTGGCGTGCGATAGGGCGGCGCGCGCGCAAGACGGAGGCGGATGTTGCTGACCGCGCCGCGCGCCGTCGCACAAGAGCCGGCGGCCGGGAGGCCGGGTCGTTTTTCATTACGTTACGAAACAAGAGCCGCCCGCCGCATCTCATAATAGGAGGGCGCGCGAAAAAGTATTCGGAAGCGTTTTTCGATCACAGCCATCGGCATTAGAGGTTCCGCGCGCTGATGCGACAACGTGAAGCGGGTCGATCGTCATTTAGTTTTGGCGCGCCTGCCTTTGAAGCCGGATGCCGCACGCATTGCGGAGGACGAAAAGCCCGCGTCTTTCTCTGCTCACTACCTCGAAACTGTCGGTGGGATGCCCGTCGCGCTGAGTCAGCTACGCGCTAGCTACGGGTAATTACCAATTCCACGCTCCGACTGCCCATCCTAGTGGTCATGGTGCCGTCGTCAAAAAGGATATTTGTCGCCATGGATCCCGCCACAAATAATTTTCCGAAGGCGTCATGACCGCCGTCCCCACGGGAAATGTATCGGACCTGCTTTCACACCATGACGCCGTACGTCAGGGTGTGAAGGAGGGGCGTTGCCACACCGTAAGCCTGGCCCCAGTGCGCGAGGCTTTGGGGGCTCGGTGGTCCAGGCACGAAGGCTTGGTGGAGGATTTTGTTTTGCGCTCGTTCCGGCGAGGAGCGCTGGACGACGATCTGATCCTCAGGGTCAACGACGTCGACTTTGTTCTGATACAGCCCAGCCGTTCTCCGATGAGCGCCCTGAACCGGGTGGCGTTGCTCACCCGCCTGACCTTGGGTCACTTCCTGGGTCAGGTGCAGCCTGACCATATCCGGATCTCGATTATTGAACAGGCGGAGCCGGGCCAGATTGAAGCGCGGCGTGTGACGCCGGCTCAATTGGAAGAAGCTGCTCGATTGACAGTTTCGCTAGCGGATCCCGATGAAGACTCGCCGCCATGGGAGGCTTTCGGCACGAGACAAAAGCCGCGCAAAGTCGTCATCTTCAAGCGGCCCGAGGGCGGTGAGTTAGAGGCGCTTTATTACTGCGAGCCGATATGGAACACCGCCCACGATGCCGTAGCCGTCTTCCACCTTCGCGCCCAAACCTTCCATACGCTCCCCACTCAGCGCGCCGTGGTGTCTCCCGATGATCTCACCTCGCGCGCTCATGGCCTGATCGCTCATCGGCGCCTTCGACATGCGAGTGAAATCCTATCTCAATCGTCCCATCAGAATGTCGCCTTATCGGTCCCTTTATCCCTGGACGCCTTCGCCCATTCGTCCAGCCGCATCGCGATCATGCGCAAATTAAGGAAGATTGCGGACAATGAAGAAATCGGACGCCGTCTTTTCGTCGAACTGACTGATCTGTCTCCTAATGTTTCGGTCACCCGTGTTGCGGAGGCGGTCGCCCAGATCAGGGGGTTTGTACGCCGGACCACCGTTCGGCTGCCCCGCCATTGCGCGGACTATTCGCAATGGGAACATACAGGCGCGGATGGACTAAGCGTGTCGCTCGACGGATGGGCGACCGAACGCGGCGCACGACGGCGCTTGGTCAGCCTCAGGGAACACGCACGACGAGCCGGAGCGTTCGCTGCAGCGGACGGCATTCGGGAGCCTTCTATGGCGGCTCTTGCTCACGCAAGTGGTTTGAAGGAGCTGTCCGGCGACCTGATCACACATGCGTTCGGCGATGGTTTCGAGGTTCGCCCCCTCGCTCTAGAGGGTGTGCTCACGCCACGGTTTGCGGCATGAGCGTCGTTTGCGTGACTTGGGACGGCTTCACCGCCGACTTACAGGTCGTTGGCGAAGGCGACGTGCAAAATCTTTTCGCCGCGATGTCCGCCTCCCACTTCTTTGAGGTCTATCAAACTGTGGGTCAGCCTAAAGTCAGTTGAGGGTCGAATTCGGTCTAGGGCCTCAGCGCCGAAACCAGACATTGGCTTCTTGGCCAAGGAGCGGACTTTGCTTTCGTCCGCTAGGGATGGTTAGCGGGCCTCCCTGTGTAAGGTTGTTGAATGATGGTTTCGTTCTTCAGTCTCACGCCAATTATCGCGGCTTTGGGCTCCAGCTCGGCACCGCTTTATACCGGCTGCCGAGACGACGGCTATGGACCATCAGTTCGCGCGGGCTTCTCGGGCCGCGGTCGGACCAGCGAAGACGAGCGACACATTCAGTCCTCCAAATGCGAAGGCGTTCTGCAGCAGAAGACTGCCCTCGTTCAGCGGACGCGCCACACCGATGACGAGATCGAGGTCACAGGCCTCGTCGCGCGCCGTGAAGTTCAGGATCGGCGGGGCGAGACGCTCATTGAGCGCCGTCACCCCCAGAACCGCCTGTAGGGCCGCCGAGCCGCCGATCACGTGGCCATGGGCGCTCTTGGTGGCGATTACCGGCAAGTGACGGGCCCGCTCGCCGAAGACCGCCAGCAGCGCCTGGGTCTCAGCCGGGTCATTGAGCGGCGTGCCGGTGCCATGGGCCGAGATCAGCACGTCGCCCGTCTCCAGGATGCCGGCTTGGCCACAGGCTTTGCGGATGGCGCGCGCCTGGCCTTCCGGCGAGGGCTGGGTGATGTGGAAGGCGTCCGACGACATGCCGACCCCGACCAGTTCGGCCAGGATCGGGGCGCCGCGCGCCAGGGCATGGTCAAGATCCTCAAGGACAAGCACCGCGCCGCCCTCGCCGATGACCATGCCGTCGCGGTCGGCGCTGAACGGCCGACAGGTGGTCGGCGACGTGGCACGGATCGCCTCCCAGCACCGCAGGCTGCCTCCGGTCGAGATCGCCTCGCTGCCGCCGACAATCGCCACGTCCGCCAGGTCGGCGAGGATCAGGGCCGCGCCCTGGGCGATGGCGTGAGCCGATGAGGCGCAGGCGCTGGAGACGGCGAACACCGGCCCGTGCACGCCGAACGCCATCGCCGCGGCGCTGACGGCGGCGCTCTGCATGACCCGCGATATGGTCGCCGGATGCACGCGTGTCGATTTCTGACCGAAGAACCGCTCGTAGGCGGCCTCCATGGTTTCCAGGCCGCCGAGACCGTGGCCGAACACGATCGCGGTCCGCTCCTCCAGCACCGGGGCCCCGCGCAACCCGGCCTGGTCGAGCGCCTCCAGCGCCGCGGTCAGGGACATACGGGCGAAGGGGTCGAGGGACGTGATGATCGGGCGGCCCAGCCGCTCATCGACATCGGCGTCGTAGCCGTCGGCGACCCGCGCGGCGGGCATTTCGACGGCGGATGGGGCGCTGTCGGGAACCGACACGGTCTGGATACGGATGCCGCCCCGTCCGGCAACAGCGGAGGCCCAGTTCTCGGGTAGCGATTTCCCGAGCGCCGACACCGCGCCCATGCCGCTGACGGCGATCCGTCTTGCGCCGAGCGACATCGGATCAGGCCGCCGCGGCGAGGCGACTCTTGAACAGGTCCAGCATGTCGCCGAGCGTCTTGCACCCGCCGATTTCCTCGCCCTCGAGTTGAACCCCGTAGCGATCCTCGATCTCGAACAGGATGGAGACGACATCAAGGGAATCGATGCCGAGGTCTTCAAGCGGCAGATCCCGCTTGAGCGTGGCTCGGTCTTTCAGAGCCTCCTTGGCGATGATGTCGAAGAACTCGCTGTCTGTGGGCAGGGCTTGAGGCATGATGGCCGCCATCGAAAAGTTGTCGTCGGGAGACGCGTCGGCGTCTGAGCGACGCTGTCACCGGTCCAACGCTCCACACCTCGTTTCAGATGCAAAAAAGTACGCCGTCCTCCATGCGCGCCACCCGGCTTGCATGCGCCATGAGCCGGGGGTCATGGGAAACACAGACAATGGCGGCGCCGTCCTCCTGCGCTGCGGCGCTCAGCATCCGCGCGATCTGGCGGCCGTTTTCGGAATCGAGGGCGGAGGTCGGCTCGTCAGCGAAGATCACCTGCGGGGCCTTGGCCAGCGCGCGCGCGATGGCGACCCGTTGGCATTCACCCCCGGACAGTTCGGCCGGGCGATTGGCGAAGCGGCTGGCCAGGCCCACGCGTTCGAGGGCGTGGCGGGCCCGTTCATAGGCCTCGGCCCGACTCGCGCCCTGTCGTTCGAGCAGGATGCTCACCTGCTCGACGGCGGTAAGGGCCGGCAGCAGATGGAACCCCTGGAAGACGAAGCCGAAGTGGGCGAGGCGGAAATGATCGAATTGGTCGCGAGTGAGCCCGGCCAGATCCTGGCCCAGGACCTCGACGCGCCCCGCGGTCGGCCGCAACAGACCTGAGATGATCGCCAGCAGGGTCGATTTCCCAGAGCCCGATGGTCCCGAGATCACCAGGAACTCGCCTCTGGCCACCGACAGGTCCGTGGGCGTCAGGGCGACGATGCGCGTGACGCCCTGATCGTAGGTCTTCTGGATGCCCGACGCCGCCAGGACCTCCATCCTCAGCCGCCCGTGACCAAGGCCAACTGCAGTTGGGCGATCAGCACCCGAGCCGCCGCCTGGTCGTGATCTTCCATCGCCGCGGCCTGACGATCCTCCAGCAGGGCGAGACCGAGGCCGTCGAGGGTTCCGGCCGTATGGCGAATCCGCCCGCGCCGGACCGCGTCCTGGGCGTCGGCAAGGCCGCCCCGCGCCTGGTCCAGCACCGTCCTGGCGGCGGTCGCATCGACTACGGCCTGGCGCACTTCGGCCCAGCCCTGAACCACGACCTTTCGATAGGCGAGGTCGGCGGCGTCGGCCTCGGCGGTCGCGGCGTCGATCCGGGCGCGCCCGGCCTGTCCGTCAACCAGAGCCTGGGACAAGGTCGCGGCCAGCGCCCAGGCCAGCGACCGAGCATCCAGCAGGTTCACGATGGCGGCGTCGGGAGCGCCCAGCGCGGCGCTGATCATGAACTGAGGTTGGGCAGAGGCGACAGCCTGGGCCCGGCGGGCGTCGGCGGCGGAAAGGCGGGCGAACGCGGCCATGACGTCGGGACGGCGATCGACGACGGCCGAGGAGATGCTCTGGGGAAGCGCCTCGGACGGCGTCGGCAGGCCGCTCCCGCCAGGCGGCGTCCAGGGCTGGGTTTCAGCCAACAGCGCGCCCAGACGGATCTTCTGGCGCTCGACCTCGCTCGTCGCTTCCTGGAGCCGGACCTGGGCATCGACCAGATTGCGACGGTAGGTGGCGACATCCTCGCCGCCGGCGGCGCCTGCCCCCGCGCGCAGGCTGACCAGATCGTAGGCGCGCTGGCTGAGATCGCGGCGTTGACGGGCGGTCTCCGTCGCCGCCTCGGCCCCGCGAAGGGCGACATAGATCCGCGCCGTCTCCTCGCCGACCAACAGCCGAGCCCGCGTCAGGTCGAAGGTCGCGGCCTGGGCGTCTTCCGCGGCGGCGTCGCGGCCCTTGGCCAGTTGGCCCCACAGGTCGATCTCGTAGCTGGCCTCCAGGGACGGAACCGCTCCGGAAGCCGACGACGAGAAGGTGCGCCCGCCAACGGCGGCGTTCGCGCCGATGCCGACCTGCAACGACCCGGCGGCCTTGGCGGCGATCACGTCCGCATGCGCGCGGGCCAACCGCGCCAGAGCGGTCTTTTCATCCAGCGAAGCGGCGTCGACGCGACGCAGCAGATCTCGAAGGACCGGATCGTTCAGGTCCTCGCGCCAGACGGGTTCGCCCGACGGCTTCATGCGTTCCAGCACCGACGTGCGGGGCGCCCGGTCCGCCGCCGTGATGTGCGCGCAGCCGGCGACGGCGAAGGCCAGGACGAGCGGAATGATGGCGTGGGATCTCATGGCGAGAAGCGCACCAGAACCCGCTGCCCGAGCCGCAGGTCGGCGGCGTCGTCCAGTTCGAGCGTCACGGACACCACGCGCGTGTCGGCCTGGGCGCTGGGGTCCTCCAGCGACGGTCCGCCGAAGATGTCGGCGACCCGGATCACGCGGGCGCGATAGTCGCGGCCCTGTTGGAACTCCTTCGTGACCACGGCCGACATCCCGGGCCGGACCCGGTCGGAGAAACTCTCGTCCAGTTCGGCGCGAACGACGCGCGGACCGTTGGGTTCGATGATGAACAGCGGCGTCGAGGCCGCCGCCCAGGCCCCGGAGGCGACAGCGCGGCGCACGACCTTGCCGGCCAGCGGCGCACGGACGATGCGCGCCGTCACCTCGTAGCTGTCGAGCCGCTGCTGCGCCTGGGCCGCCAGGGCCGCCTGCCGCGCCTGGTCATACTCGCCTCGCGCTACCCGAGCGGCGTTGGCGGCCTGGTCGGCGTCCTGACGCGTGGCGGCGTCGGCGGCGGCCAGGCCGGCCAGCCGCGCGGCCTCGCGTTCCATGCCAGCCAGCTTGGCGGCGGCCACCTCTACCTGGGCGCGCTTCTCACCTAGCGCGGCCGTGGTGGCGGCGGCGCTCAATCGCGCCTGAGCGTTGTCCATTTCGGCAAGCGGCTGGGCTAGCGCCACGGTGTCGCCCTCCTGGACGAGGACCTGCCGCACCAGCCCGTCACGCTGGGCCACGACGGTGATCAGTCCGCCTCTGGCCTCGATCACGCCCTTTGCCACAGCCGCGGGCGGCGACGTTTGACCCTTGGCGCTCTCAGGGGGCGACGCGGGGGGGCTGCAGCCGGGCTGGAGCATGATGACCCCCAGCAAGGGCCAGAGGCGAAGGAAGGCGGCTGGGGTCATAGGAGCAATGTGGCTGGATCGGCCTGGCCCACGCGGCGCAGGGCGAAGAGGCCTGACCCCAAGGCGACCAAGATCACCAGGGCGGCGGCGATGATCATCATCGGAGCGGACAGGAGGATCGGAACGGCGTTGGCGCGAGCGACCGCGATCATGATCATGGTGAGCAGCGCGGCGACGACCAGGCCGCCACATCCCACCCAGGCGCTCTGCGCCAGGACGATGCGCCGCAGCGCCGACATGGAAAAACCAAGGGCGCGCAACGCGGCATACTCCTTGATCGAGCCGGCCACAGCCGCGCTCAGGGTCTGGCTGGTGATCACGACCGCGACGAGCAGGGCGACCAGACTGCCGAAGATGAAGGCGACGCCAGCCCCTGACTCCGTCAGCCAGTAGCGGGTGGTGCGGCGCGCGAAATTGTCGCTCGTTACGGCTTCGAAGCCCCGACCGGCTCCGGCGACATTGAGCGCGCGAGCGACGTTCGGACCGGCCCTGGGGTTGTCGAGCTTGGCGAGGAAGTAGGCGACCTGGTTGTCGGGGCCGGCGGACGGATCGAGCGTTCGCGTGGTGGACAGCGAGGCGATGACGTTGACGCCGCCCAGGCCGCGCAGCCCCTTGGTGCTGCCGACGATGCGGACCCGATGGCCGTTGATCTCGCCGACGTCGCCGACCCTGGCGGCGAACTTCCGCAGGTCGCCCTGATCCACCAGGACGGCGTCGGGTTCCGCGAGGCGCGCGCGCAGGTCCGGCGACAGGACATCGGAGAGCGCCATGGCGTTCGGCTGTGTGTCGACGCCGACGATGTAGACATTGACCTCGCCCTTGCGCTGGGTCCGCCATGCGCCGGACCCCCAGAGGAAGGGTTCGACCCTGCGCACATTGGGGTTCATCCAGATGAACGGCTCGGCCTGACCCGCGATTGGCCGGCCGAGATCGAGGCTCTGCACGCCCGGGAAGCCAACCCACAGGTCCGCCGCCGACCGCGTGACATAGACGCTGGAGAGCGAGAAGATGCCCAGGATCAACGCCGCCTGGAGCAATACCAGAAGCCCCGAGAAGGCCACCGCCACGACAGCCGGCGCGAACCTTGGCCAGTCGTAGATCAAGGTCTTCAGCGCCAGTGAGTTTAATCGGATCACGGCCGGGCCTCGCCGCTGCCGATCAGCCAGACCCCGCCCAGGATCGCCATGCCGCCGCCGACCTGCAGGAGGCTGATAGGCTCGTTGAACAGGGTCCAACTGGCGATGATGACCAGCACGTAGCTGAAGGCCGACAACGGAAAGGCGGCGCTGAGCTTCATTTCCGACAGCACCACCATCCAGGCGACGAAGCTGGCGATTTCCAGGCCCAGCAGCAGGCGCGCCCAGGGCAGGGCGGCGGCCTGCACCAGCCAGGCCTGGCCGAAAGGGATGTGCTTGAGGGCCCTGGCGGTCTGTTCGGCGGCGATCTGGTAGCCAAGGGCCAGTAGCGGCAGGGCGCACCACAGGGCCCATATGGCCCCCCGACGCCGCCAACTCGGTCGATCCGCCTCGCGGCTCCATACGCTCATGAGGCCCGCGCCTCGGCGAGATCGGTGGAGAATAGCGGCGCGACCAGTTGCAGGGCGCCGTTCAGCATCGGGTTGCGATGCCTGAAATACATGGATGTCGGCGTCAGCCGGCTGCCCAGCCTGAGCTTGTTCTCGTAGGCCGCCTGTCCGCTCTGATACCGGACGAGGCCGCGTTCCAGGCACAGCCGGACATTGGTGAACCAACTGAGGAAATAGAGGCTGAAGGCCCGCCCTCTGGCCGCGTCCATGCAGAAGAACTTGTCGAGCAGGGTCGCGCCGTCCTGAAGCAGCAGGTTGGCGGCCAGCAATTCGTCTCCCGCGTAGTAGAGCACATAGAAGGCGCGCGTCGGCATCTGCCTGATCACCCCCACGAAGTAGGCCGGGGTGAGGGCCTCGAACTGCATCTCGGCCCGGGCGCGGGTCTGACGGTACAGGTCCATCACCCGGTCCAGCACGCCGTCGAGGCTGGCGCGAACCTCCACCCGCACATGATCGAGGGCGCGCAGCTTGCGGCGCATGTCCTTGCGGGTCCCGGGCGAGAGGCGGCCGAGGTAGGTCTCCAGATCGGGGAAGTCGATATCCAGGTGGGCGACCGGCAACCCGGGGATCGAGCGGTAGCCGACGGACCCGGCGACGCCGTCCCAGAACGGGCGGTCAGGCTCGGGAACATCCTTGACGCCCAGCAGGCCGCAGCCTTCCTCACGGGCTTCCGTCTCAAAGGCGCCGAGCAGCCTGCGCAACATCAGCGCGCGTTCGGCAGCCGACAGCTGGGGGGCGTAGCCGACCGACAGCGTCTCGGTGCAGGGCGATCCGAGGCAGGCGAGATTAAGGGTCAGCGCATGGGGCAGGACCCGCCGGACGCCGTCAGCCAACCGCCGGCCAGCGCCGGTCAGCGTCGTCTCCAGGGCATACGAGGTCAGGAAGCCCGGCGCGACCGCCAGAAGCCGCATCCCGTCTTCCACGAGGACATAGCGCCAGCGAAACCCTTCCAGGCCAGAGGCTTCGACGGCCGCCAGATAGTCGTAGGGCTCCAGCGCGTTCGGAAAGAGCGCATCCCAGCGCGCGGCGCCGATATCCGCGATCGAGGCGACCACCCTGGCGTCAGGCATTGGCGGCCTCCAGGATCGGCTGTTCGGCGACGATCGCGCTCTCGAAGAACGTGGCCGTCATGTCGGCGACCAGCTTCCGTTCCTGATCTATGTGGATCATGTGATAGCTGTCTCCGAGCAGGCGCACCTCGACCAGGCCGCCCAACGCATCGCGCAGACGCCAGGCATTGCGGGGATGGCTCATGTCATCTTCGCGCGCATGCAGGATGAGGGTGGGCGCGCCCACCCGCCGGCCAATGGTCTCGACATGACGTCCCAGCCGATAGAGCTGGTAGAGGGCGCCGAGCGGCATCCGGTCGAGCGCGCCTTCGATGAAGGCGTCCGGCGAGCGCATGGCCCATTCGCGTAACCGCTCGTCCTTGAGGCCGAAGGGCGGCGGCTCGGCGAAGCTGATGTGGCGTATGCCGGGCAGGTTCGCGACCAGTTGGATGATCGGCGCGGCGGCCATGAGCCTCGGCATGTTCCAGCCGTCGTACTCGAAGGTCATCGAGTAGACGGCGACGCCCGCAATCTCGGGATGGTCGGCCGCGAGCCGCAGGCCCAGCGCGCCGCCCGCGCAGATTCCGGCCACGAAGACCTGATCGACTTCGCCGGCCAGTTCGAGATAGGCGGTCCGGGCTGTCTCCAGCCAATCGCGCCAGTCCGTCTTCAGCAGCGTCGCCTGGTCGGCGCCGTGGCCCGCAAGCTGCGGCGCGGAGATCGCGAAGCCTCGCTGGTTAAGCCGCCGGGCGAGCATCTTCATCTCGGCGGGGGCGCCGCTCATGCCGTGGATCAGCAGGACGCCTTTCTCACCCGTTCCCGAGAGCTTGAAGCCGCGATCCTTCACGGGCGCGCTGGTTGCAACTCGATTTGGCTCGCGGTTGTTCTGCGCCAGGAAGCCCAGCGCGTGCGGGGGGGCGATGACGTGGACGCCGGCCGCCTGTTGCTGGGCGGCGATCGCGCGATGCAGCGCGGGCAGCCGGGTCCAGTGAACCGCGGGGCGATAGTGATGCTCGGCGTGGTGGCCGTTGTTGAACCAGGTCAGATTGTAGAGCCGCGCATAGGTCGAAACGCCCCAGGCCAACGGCGTATCCGGATCGCCCCTGAAGTGCTCGTAGTAGCCGTTGAGCTGCGAGAGGCACTCGCCGAGATAGTAGAACGGGATGAGGAACAGCACGGCCTTCCAGCTGATCAAGGCCATGGCGACGACGAACAGGGCGAAACTCGCGATCTCCAGCCGTCCCCAGTCGGCGTCGAATGGGCGGCGCTTTTTCAGGGCCTGGTAGATCGGCTCGCCCCCATCTCGGAAGAAGCCGAGGAAGACATAGCTCCAGACGTTTTCGGGCTGTCCATTGCGGCCGTGACGGTAGATCGACAGCCAGTCCCGGGTGGTCCCATCGGGACCCGGCCGGTCGCTGTTGCCTTCGTGGTGGCGTAGGTGAACCCAGGTGTAGAAGACCTGAGAGAAGCCGATGGCCACAGACTCCAGCAACGAGAAGGCGTAGTTTAGCGGCTTCCAGCGGAAGTAGGGCGTGTGCAGGAAGTTGTGCGAGACGCTGTTGATGTTCCAGCTGATCGCCAGCGCGTAGAGCCCTCCGCACCCCAGGTTTCCCCACCAGGGGCGCTGGTCGAAGCCGGCGACGATCCAGACGACGAAGGCCAGATGGGCGATCGCCGCCGCGACAGGAACCGCATCCCAGTTGGTCAAGGCGAAGAGCCCCTTGGTCTTGCGGGGCAATCGGAAGTCCGGCGTGACCATGGCTGAGGCTCCTTTCACCCGAGGCCCGACAGGCCGACACAGATAACGCCCAAGGCGACCAATCCGGCGCCGGCCATCTGTTTGCGGGTCAGGGGCTCATGCAGGATCATGGCGCCGGCCAGGGGCACGGCGGCGTAGGTCAGGGTCATGATCGGGTAGGCGATGGTCAGCGGCGCCTTCTCCAGCACCAGCACCCACGCGACCACCTCCACCGCCCAGAACACCAGCCCCAGCCACAACAGCGGATGCAGCGATAGGCCGATGACATAGCGCGGCGCCTGCTCGGCGCCGTTGGCGGCCCCCTTGAAGCTGAGTTCGCGGCCGACCTCGGTCACGATGCAGAAGCCGAGCAGGGCCAGAACCAGGGGCGTGAGCGGGTGCTCGATCATCGACCCATTTCCGCGAACAGGTCGAGGAGTTCGAGGTTGACCGGTTCGTTGAGGGCCTGGACCGCGGGAGGCGGCGCCCGCCAGGGCTGGTCCATCAGCGCCTCGCCCCGCTTGAGCAGGCTCGCCAGCGCGCCGCCGCCAAAGACCGGCTTGGACCAGTCGCCGACCACGTCCGCGCCGATGATGCGATGATGCTCCGCCAAACCCCGGAGCATCTGGCGAAGGAAGGCGACGCTGGTGCAACCCTGATCCCAGTTCGTGGCGGCTTCGTCGGCGCGCAGCACGTCCTTGTCGATCGTGATGTAGATGGCCTCGGTCGCGATGCGACCGGCCATGAAGCGGGTGAAGTCCTCTTCGCCCATCGACAGGATGCTCGGCCATTCGCGACCGCAGAGCTTCAGGGTCTCCGCGCCGCGCGGGGCCACGTAGGGATAGAGTTCCAGGCGATCCTCAACGAGCAGGTCAAGGTCGGCTTCGGCGGCGCGAGGGCGGTCGATGTCGCTGCTGCAGACGCCGATCGTCACCACCTTGGCCACGCCCGGCATGCGGGCGGCGCGGCCCACCCAGGAACCGCAGTGCAGGCCGGGCCCGAACTTCACCCAGTCCGGGTGGTTGTCGAAATGCACCAGCGTGACCAGGCCGTCGTCGGCGGTCTCGACGGCGCGGGCCAGCAGGATAGGCGTGACATGATGAAAATCGCCGGAGCCGGCGAAAACGGCCACGGGACCAAGGCTCGTCGGCAGGTCGCGGCTCAGGCGTTGGCGCAGGCGGTCCAGCGGCTCTGGCCGGCTCCACAGGCGCAGGGCTGGGCCCAAATCCCGATAGTCGAGGTCTGATCCCCGCTGGTCCAGAACCTCGCGCCGCAGGGCCTGCTGGGGCCTGAGCGCCTCGTCCAGATGCAACAGCGCGCCCGCGCATCGCCCTCTCACGGCTAGACGCAGCGGCGCAGCAGCGCGTCGAGCAGTTTCAGGGCGAGATCGATCTCCTCGCGGCTGATTTCCAGCGACGGCGCCAGGGTGATGACGTTCTTGTAGTAGCCGCCGATATCCAGGATCAGGCCGTAGCGCTTTCCATCGACCTCCAGATCGCCTCTCATGCCCTCTTCGGCCATGCGGTCGAGCAGGGCTTTGCTCGGCGTGAAGCCATCCGCCTCGCAGATCTCGGCCCGCAGCGCCAGGCCCAGGCCATCGACGTCGCCGATCTGGGGCCAGCGGCGTTGCAGCGCCTGGAGCCCCTCCAGGAAGTAGGCGCCTTTCTCGGCGACCGTGGTCTCATAGTCGCCCTCGGCCATCATCCGCATGGCCTCCAGGCCCACGGCGGTTCCCATCGGATTGGCGTTGAAGGTCGAATGGGTGGAGCCGGGCGGAAAGATCTCCGGGCTGATCAGCGCTTCGCGCGCCCACAGCCCCGACAGCGGATTGAGCCCGTTGGTCAGGGCCTTGCCGAACACCAGCACATCCGGTTGGACGCCGAAGTGCTCGATGGACCACAGTTTTCCGGTCCGATAGAAGCCCATCTGGACCTCGTCGACCACCAGCAGAATGCCGTAGCGGTCGAGGACCTTCTTCAGCTCGACGAAGAAGTTGCGCGGGGGTACGACATAACCGCCGGTGCCCTGGATCGGCTCGACATAGAAGGCTGCGAACTCCGCCTGGCCGGTCTTGGTGTCGAGCACGCCGTTGTATTCGGTCTCGAACAGACGCGCGAATTTCTTTACGCATTCAAGGCCATACTCTTCCTTGCTCATCCCCTTGGGGCCCCGGAAGTGGTACGGAAACTCGATGAACTGCGCCCGATCGCCGAAATGCCCGAAGCGGCGGCGATAGCGGTAGGACGAGGTGATCGCCGACGCGCCCAGGGTGCGGCCGTGATAGCCGCCCTCGAACGCGAACATCAGGCTCCTGCCGCCGCAGGCGTTGCGCACCAGCTTCAGGGAGTCGTCGATCGCCTGGGCGCCGCCGACATTGAAATGGACGCGGCCCTTGGTCCCGAACCGGGCCTCGGCGCCCTGGGCGATCATCGCCGCCAGTTCGATCTTCTCGCGGTGCAGGTACTGCGAGGCGACCTGCGGCAGCCGGTCGAGCTGTCGGTGAGCGGCGGCGTTCAGGCGCGGGTTGCGATAACCGAAGTTGACCGCCGAGTACCACATCTGCAGGTCCAGATACGCGCCCCCCTCGGCGTCGTACATGAAGGAGCCTTCGCAGGACTCGAAGAACTTCGGCTCGGGCAGATAGTGGACGGTGTCTCCCCAGGAGCAGTATTCCGCCTCAAGGCGACGCAACTCGATCTCGTCGGCAGGCATGGCGTCGTACATGCAAAGCTCCTGGATCAAGCGTCGGCCCTAACGCGGGGCTGGGCCAGCAGGCCGCTCAGTGTGGCGGTCACGTCGTGGAACGTGTCGAAGGCGATAAAGGTCCAACCGCGTTCGGTCGCGTATTCCGCGAGTTGGCCCTTTGCGAACAGGATGTCGGCGCGGGTCGAGACGCAGTAGTCCGAGCGGCCATCGCCGATGAAAACCAACCGGGTCTTCGCCGATGGCGCGGACGCGGCGACGGCGGCGCATTTGCAGACGCCTGATCCCGCCGCGCATCCCTCACGTCGCCAGGGTTGCTTCAGCTTGCGGCCTGTCAGGCCGTTGGCGACTAGCGGCAGGTGATCGAAGCCGTGGCGGGCCAGGATCCGGTGGATGAAGTAGTCGACCCCGTCGCTGACGACGCCAACGGGCAGGGCGTTGGCCGCGCAGAAGGCGATGAAGGCGGGAAAGCCGGGATCGAGGTCAACCTGATCCAGAACGGCGTCGAGAACGCCGTCGTCGGCGGGGAGCAACGCGATCTGCTGTCGCATGCATTCGGCCGCCGTGATGTCTCCGGCCACCCAGCGCGCTTCGAGCGTCCGCCACTCAGGGTCGGCCAGAGCCTCGAGCATCTGGTCGGTCGTGTCGGTCGTGGTGATGGTGCCGTCGAAGTCGCATATGATCCGCATGCATCCATCCCTGGCTGGAGGCGGCCGGAAAGCGCCTCGGCCCGGCGTCCCAGCGGAAAGATCGCCGCGCCTTGATCGGCCACGGTCGCTTCCGGAGACGCCTTTTGGTTTGGTCAACCGGGGCTATGGTTAAGGGGGGAGGGAGCGCATCCGTTCCAAACAGATGGAGCCAAGGTCCTTCTCGAAGACAGTATTCTGACCTGCGCGACCTTCGAGGTCGTCCGGCCAAGAATCGGCCCCATCGACTTCAGGCGGCCTAATGATCCTGGCCGAGGCGGCCCTGCAGCCCTTCAATCCAGGCATCCAGCGTCCCGAGCAAGCTGTGAAAGCCGAGGACCAGCGCCGCTCATCCGGCTGAGTAGTCATGACCAGTTCTGGCGCATTGGTGACCTGCGCCGAGGGTATCGATCTGAGGGGCGGAGCAGTCGGTAGGGGGCTGGCAAACAGCGCCTAGATGGCTCGCAACAGCGCCGGTTCGCTTTCAGTTTTACGATGCCGGACAGAGACGCTCGTGCCGGGCGCGAGGTCCTTCACGGTGATCGACGCCCCGAGTTGATTGGCCAAGGCCTTCACGATGGCCGTTCCCAAACCCGGGTCCGACGCGCCCGGGCTCTTCGGCATGCCGACGCCGTCATCCGAAATCGTCAGATCCCAGCCCTCGGCTCGCGACTGATAGTCAACGCTCACGAGACCCTTCCGCCCCTTGGGAAAAGCGTGCTTCAAGGCGTTGATCACCAGCTCGGTGACGATGAGGCCGATGCTGACCGAGACCTCGGCGTCCACGGCGCTGCCGTCGCCGCTCACCTCGATCCGCAACTGCTCATGGTCGGCGATCATGGACGCGCCGATGCTGCGACACAGCTGTGTCAGATAGGGTTTGAGGGCCACATCCCCCGCCTGGGTCAGGGAAAGCTGACGCTGGACCTCGGCCACGGACAATACGCGATTGTGAGCCTCCGTCAGATGAGCGCGGCTCTCGACCGAGTCTACTTTTCGGGCGGACTGAAGCAGGACGCTGGCGATGATCTGGAGGCTGTTGGCGACACGGTGCTGAACCTCCTGGAGCAGGATCTCTTTCTGCCTGACCAGATCGTCCATCTTCCTTTGGGCCGCGTTGGATGCGGTGACGTCCACGATGGTCAGCAACAGCCGCACCGGCATGGCGTCGGAGAACGGCAGCCGCTCGGCGTTGAGGCGCAGGCTACGCGGGGCGGCGCCCTCAACGGGCATCTCCAGCTGATAGTCGGCGACTTCAGCGTTGCCCGAGCCCACGGCGCCCAATAGCGAGCGCAGCCGAGGGAGATTCCATTCGCCGCCGCCAAGGGAGAAGATCGAGCGCCCTCGAACGGCGTCGTTGTGAAGTCCGAACTCCTGAAGGAACGACTCGCTGGCCGCGACGACGTTGAACTGTTCGTCCATGAGAAGCAGCGGCGCGCGGGACACCGAAATGACCGCCAGGGCCAAGGCGGCGCCGACTTCTGTATCGTGAAATGCGGGAGCCATAGGCTTCCCTTTCCGATCCCGTCGCGACGTCCAGATTGGAAATCAAGCCTCGGGTGTTTAGACGCGCCGAGACGTCCCTGGAACACCGTAGCATGAGCGGGCGCAAACCCGTCATTGAAGATGGTGATGTTCTTCGACCATCATTTCTACGGTCTCTAGCGACGGAAATCCGCCGGCTTGAGACCATGACGCTTGAGCTTGTCGTAGAGGGTTTTTCGGGGGATCTTCAGTTGGCGCAGCGCTTCCGCGACATCGCCGTCCAGGGCTTCAAGGGTGTCGTGAAGGATGCGGCCCTCGAAGTGGGCCACGCGCTCGGCAAGCCCGCTGCCGGGATCGCCGACCATTTCGTCATGACTTTCGAGGCCGAGGGCGAAGCGTTGGGCGAAGTGGGACAGTTCGCGGATATTGCCCGGCCAGGCGGATTCCAGCAGGCGTGACCGGACAGCGTCGGTGATCGGCGGGACCAGACCGTCGGCCCGGATCTGGGCGCGGGCAAGCAGGTTGGCGAAGAGCAGGGGGATGTCCTCGCGACGTTCTCTCAATGGCGGCATGCGCAGGCGCACGGCGTTAAGGCGGTAATAGAGGTCCTCGCGCACGCGTCCATGAGCGACAGCTTCGCCCAGGTCGCCGGTCGATGAGGCCAGGACACGCAGATCCACGACACGCGGCGCGTCGGAGCCGATGGGGTGGATTTCGCGCTCTTCGAGGACGCGCAGCATCTTGACCTGAACCGACAGGGGCATGTTGTCGACGGCGTCCAGAAAGAGCGAGCCGTTGTGCGCCCGCTCGACGTGGCCGACGCGGCGGCGCATGGCCCCGGCGAAGGCCCCCAGTTCATGGCCGAACAACTCGCTCTCGATCAGCCCCTCGGGCAGGGCGCCGCAGTTCACCGCGACGAAGGGCTGGGGGCGGCGTCGACCGCCATAGTGCAGGGCGCGCGCGACGGCTTCCTTGCCCACGCCCGTCTCGCCCTCGATCAGGACGTCCATGCGGGCGTCGGCGATCTGGGCGATGGTGGCGCGCAAGCGCCGGATTGCGCGGCTCTCGCCCAGCAGCGGCAGCTCCAACCCGGCCTCGGACGACAGGGCCGTCAGGCGTCGGTTGTCGAGGACCAGCGACCGCTTCTCCAGCGCCCGGTTCAGGCTTTCGTGCAGGCGCTCGAAAGCGAAGGGCTTGGCCACGAAGTCGTAGGCGCCGGCGGTCATCGCGGCGACGGCTTCGGCGATGTCGCCATGACCCGTGATCAGGATGACGGGCAGGGCGGGATCCAGCGCCTGAAGCCGGGTCAGCAGTTGTCGTCCGTCCATGCCGGGCATCCGCAGGTCGGTCACGACGACGCCCGGAAAATCAGCATCGATTTCGGCCATGGCGGCCTCTGCGGATCGGAAGGCGTGAACGGTCAGGTTCTCGAGTTCCAGCCGTTCGATCAGAGCGGTGCGGAAGTCATCGTCGTCTTCGACCAGAGCGACGGCGTCGAGGCGCGGAAAGTCCATCAGGCGCTCCTCAGGGCGACGACGAAAGCGGCGCCGCTTTCGCTCGGGCGCAGATCCAGCTCGCCGTTGAAAGCGGCGACGATGTCGCGACTGATGACGAGGCCGAGGCCCAGGCCGGTCGCCTTGCTGGTGACGAAGGGCGTGAAGAGCTGTTCGCGGATCGCTTCGGACACGCCGGGGCCGTTGTCGGCGATGGTCAGCTCCACCTTGCCGCCCCGACGCAGGATGGACAGGGTGATAGCGGCGTTCGGCGTGCCTTCCAGCGCTTCCACTGCATTCTGGATCAGGTTGACGATGACCTGCTCCAGCCTGAAGCGGTCCGCCATGACGACAGTGTCTTCGCCCTTGTTGCGGATCAGACGGACGCCGGCCTGACGCACCCGCCCGCCCAATAGTAGAAGAGCGCCGTCGATCGCTTCGGTCAGGGAGACGACCGTCAGGCCGGGCTCGCTCTTGCGGGAGAAGGCGTGCAGTTCCCGGGTGATGGCGCCGATGCGCGCGGTCAGGTCGCCGATGCGACCCAAGGCGCGGGCGGCCTTGGGACCTTGATCTCGTTCCAGGTAGGCGGCGGCGGATTCGGCCTGGGTACGGATGGCGGCGACGGGCTGGTTGATCTCATGCGCCACGCCGGCGGCGATCTGGCCCAGCGCCGCCAGCTTGCCGGCTTGCACCAGTTCGTCCCGCAGGGCTTCGCGGCTGGCCTCGGCGCGCATCCGTTCCTCGATCTGGCGGTTCAGGGCCTCGTTGGCCTCGCTGAGGTCGCGGGTGCGCTCGGCGATCCGTCGTTCCAGATCGTGGCGGGCGGCTTCGGCCGCCCGCTGGCGCGCGGCGGCCTGCTGGCGACGACGCAGCAGAACGGCCACGACGCCGAAGAAGAGGGTGATGATCAGGGCAGCCAGGGCGCGGGCGTTGGCGACCGCCGCATTGATGGCCCCGCGGGTGGACGTCAGCAGGTGCAAGGTCCAGCCGGGCGTCGCGGTCTTGGACGAGGCGTGCATCCAGTGGCCGGGGGTTCCATCTATCGTCGCATTGATCAGCTGAGGCCGGCCGGTCTGCGGGGTTTGAAAGGCTAACGGCGTCAGGGCGCCGTGGCCCAGCGTCTGGTCGGCTAGGGTCAGCTTGCGGCTGTCGGCGTCCAGCGGGCGCAGGGTGCGGAAACGCCAGGCCGGAACACTGGTGATCAGGATCACGCCGCCGGGGTCCGTGACATAGGCGGGCTCTCCCGACGCGCGCCATTCAGCCTCAAGAGCGTCGAACTCGACCTTGACCACCACTACGCCCAGGCCGCGTCCGCTTCGATCCGAGACCCGCCGCGCCAGGAACATGCCGGGCTTTCCGCTGACGGTGCCCAGGGCGAAGAACTCGGCGGCCCCGTCGCGCATGGCCTTGATGAAGTAGGGACGGAAACCGTAGTCGGCGCCCACGAAGCTGACCGGCTGGCGCCAGTTGCTGGCCGCGCGGGTTATGCCGTCGGCGTCGATGACATAGATGGCGGACGCCCGCGTCTGATCCGCGAGGGCTTCCAGCCGGTCATTCAGGTCTGCTGTGTCTGATCCGGTGTGAGCCATCAGAAGGCGCGCGACGTCGGCGTCGGTCGCCATGGCCGGCGGAAGAGACCGGTACTTCTCAAGCTCGCTGCGCAGGACGGCGGCGTGAAGCGCGGCGGCGCTTTCAGACTGGCGCGCCAGCGCGGCCTGCGCGCTGCGGCGCGCTGTCTCGCCCGCTCCGTAGGCGCCAAGCGAACCCAGCAGCAGCCAGGTCAGACACAGGACTAGCAAGGCTCGGCGGCTGTTGAGCTGTGGCGTTGGAATGGAAGAGAGCGCCGGATCGGTCATCTCTCATGTGTGCGACATTTCGCACAAATGCACCACAAAGATGGGTGGTTTTCGGCACATTTGACCTGGCATCGGTCGACGAATTTAACATAATATATTTAAAATCAAATAGTTGCCTCCTTTCTTGAGTCGGGTTGGAGGGCGAGGATCTGTCGATCAAACTGGGCTTCAAGCGTGACGCAGATCGCGCGGAGGAAGTCGCGAGCCGCGCTCGCTGTCAGGAGCATCACTTGATCCCCATCGCGTCCGCGCCGACGACGGCTGTCCGTCGCCCCTTCTATCGGCATCTGTATTTTCAGGTCCTGATCGCCATCGCGCTTGGCGGCGCCATCGGCCATTTCTGGCCTGACTTCGGCAAGGACCTGAAACCGCTGGGCGACGGCTTCATCAAACTGGTGAAGATGGTCATCGCCCCGGTGATCTTCCTGACCATCGTCACGGGCATCGCCGGGATGCGCGACATCGGCCGGGTCGGTCGGGTGGCCGCCAAGGCGTTCGGCTATTTCCTGGTCTTCTCGACGCTGGCCCTGATCGTAGGCCTGATCGTCGCCAATGTGGTGCAGCCGGGCCGCGGCCTGAACATCGATCCCGCCACCCTGGATGCGGGGGCGGTGTCGCAGTACGCCCAGGCCGCGCATGAGACCACTATCGTCGGCTTCCTGACTGGCATCATTCCGGACACGGTCGTCAGCGCCTTCTCGACCGGCAACATCCTGCAGGTCCTGTTCGTCTCGATCCTGTTCGGCATCGCCCTGGCCCTGATCGGCGATCTGGGCAAGCCGGTGCTGACCTTCCTGGAATCGGTCAGCGCGGCCTTCTTCAAGCTGGTCGCCATTCTGATGAAGGCCGCGCCCATCGGCGCCTTCGGGGCCTTCGCCTTCACCATCGGCGCCTATGGCATCGCCTCGGTCGCCAACCTGTTCGCCCTGATCGCCACCTTCTATCTGACGGCGATCATCTTCGTCGTCGGCGTGCTGGGCCTGGTGGCGATCGCCAACGGCTTCAATATCCTGAAGCTGATCCGCTACCTGAAGGACGAACTGCTGCTGGTGCTGGGCACCTCCAGCTCCGAAGCGGCCCTGCCGAGCCTGATCGCCAAGATGGAGCGGGCGGGCGCGTCGAAGTCGGTCGTCGGTCTGGTCGTGCCGACCGGCTATTCGTTCAATCTGGACGGCACCAACATTTATATGACGATGGCGGCCCTGTTCATCGCCCAGGCGCTGAATATCGACCTCAGCCTGCAGGACCAGATCCTGCTGCTGCTGGTGGCCATGCTGTCGTCCAAGGGCGCGGCCGGGATCACGGGCGCAGGCTTCATCACCCTGGCGGCGACGCTGTCGGTGGTGCCCACCGTGCCTGTCGCCGGCATGGCCCTGATCCTCGGCATCGACCGCTTCATGAGCGAATGCCGGGCCCTGACCAACTTCATCGGCAATGCGGTGGCGACCATCGTCGTCGCCCGCTGGGAGGGCGAACTGGATCGCGACGCCTTGAAGGCCGCGTTGAACGGCGACCCGTCGCCCCTGGCCGCGGCGCCCGATCCGGCCGCAGGGCCCGGCGACGACACGGCCGTCGTCGAAGACTGACCGCAGAAACTCAAGAAACGGAACGCCGGAAACGGCGACAAGGGAGTAAACATAATGATCAAGCTGAAGCAGGCGCTGTTCGCCAGCGCCGCCACGACCGTGGTGCTCGGCCTGGCCGGGACGGCCTGGGCTCAGGAGGCGTCTACGCCTTCGCGCGCTCCGTCGAATGAAGACGCCACCACGGTCGACGAGATCGTTGTTGTCGGCTCGCAGATCCGCGGCGCCAGCACCACCGCCGCTCTGCCGGTCGTCGTCATGGACGCCGAGGAGATCGCAGCGACCGGCGCCTCCAGCGGCGACGAACTGCTGCGCACCATCCCGCAGATGGGCGACGTGCTGTTCGACAGCGCCAACAACCCCCAGACCTCGAACTCGGCGCGCGGCGACGTGAACTCGGTCAACCTGCGCTCGCTGGGCGTCGGCAACACCCTGGTGCTGCTGAACGGTCGCCGCATGGTTCAACACCCCACCAGTCAGGGTACGTCGGACACGGGCACGGTGCCGGTCCTGAGCTACAACTCCAACGCCATCCCCGTGTCGGGTCTCCAGCGTCTGGAGGTCCTGCTGGACGGCGCAGCCGCCATCTACGGCGCCGACGCCGTGGCGGGCGTGGTCAATACGGTGCTCAAGAACGACTTTGACGGGCTGAAGCTCGAGGCCCGCTACGGCGGCGCCGAAAGCACCGGCCTGCGCGAGTTCGAGACCAACCTCTTCGCCGGCAAGAATTTCGACCGGGGCAATGTCTCGCTGTTCCTGAACTACACCGACCGCACCATGCTCATGGCGGCGGATCAGGACTTCACCCGTTCCGACGACCTGCGCGCCTTCTTCTCGGGCTTCGCAGGCTACGAGACCTCGGCTGTGCCGGATGGTCGTTCGTCGCATTCGCCCTGGGCGCAGCTGAGCATTCCCGCCACTACCGCAGCCCTGCGTCCGACGTCGAACGGGGTGATCCTGACGACGGCGGCGGGGGCCTTCCACGTCCAGCCGCAAAGCTTCGGCTGCGGCGCCGGCGTGACCGTGCCCTCGGGCCTGTGCCTCACCAACGGCACGGTCGCCTACACCGGCGTCAACCGCGAGATGCGCTTCGACACTCGGCACGGCACCTCGGTGCGTCCGTCGGTCGAGCGCGCCAACCTGTTCCTGACGGGGCATTACGATCTGCCGTCCGGCATCACGGCTTTCGGTGAAGTCGGCTACTACGCCGCCCAGAGCCGGGCGATTCAGCCGGCCGTCGTGAACCTGAACAAGCTCTGGATCCCCGCCTCCAACTACTACAACCCCTTTGGCCCGATCACGTTCGCGGATGGGAGCGTCAACCCGAACCGCCTGCCCAACCTGACCAATGTTCCGGCGGCTGGCCTGCCGGTCTATCTGGGCAACTACCGCTTCGTGGACACGGGCTACCAGGAGGTGAAGGTCAACAACTACCAGGCCCGCCTGTTGGGCGGCCTGCGCGGCGAATGGCGCGGCTTCGACTGGGAGACGGCCCTGGTCTATTCCGAGGCCGAGGCCGAGGACATCTCGCCCAACATCAACATGACCAAGCTGCAGCAGCAGATGGCCCTGTCGACGCCTGACGCCTACAATCCCTTCAGCGGCGGCTGCGTGGACACCCCCAGCTGGGGCGACTGCACGCCGTCGTCCAAGGCGGCGACCGACGCCATCTTGTTCGACATGAAACGGGTGTCGCGCACGACCCTGAGCATGGCCGATTTCAAGCTGTCGCGCGGCGATCTGTTCAACCTGCCAGGCGGCCCTGTCGGCATCGCCCTGGGCGCGGAAATCCGCCGCGAGACGCAGCGCGACGACCGTGACGCCAACCTGGACGGCACCTTCACCTTCACCGACATGGTGTCGGGCGAGAAGAACCTGTCGAACGTCTCGGCGGTCAGCCCGAACCCGGACACCAAGGGCTCGCGCGACGTGGCGGGGGCCTTCATCGAGTTCGCCCTGCCGCTGGTCTCGCCCGAGATGAACATCCCGCTGGTTCACAGCCTGGATATGCAGCTTGCGGGTCGCTACGAGCACTATTCGGACTTCGGCGACGTGGCCAAGCCCAAGGTCGCCATCGCCTGGGACATCGTCGATGGCCTGCGGGTGCGCGCCTCCTATTCCCAGGGCTTCCGCGCGCCGAACCTGGAGCAGGTGAACGCCTCCCAGTATGCGCGTCTGGCCAGCGCCCCGGACTTCATCCGCTGCGAGGCCGACATCCGTCGCGGCACGATCAAGAACATGAGCCAGTGCGCCCGCACGGCCAGCGTCTCCCTGCTGATCGCCGGCAACCCGGACCTCAAGCCGGAAGAGAGCACCAACCAGTCCTACGGCCTGGTGTTCCAGCCGCGCTTCGTCCCGGCGGAGTGGGGCGACTTCACCTTCACCGTCGACCGCTGGAAGATCGAGCAGACCGACATCGTCGGCCTGCTGGGCGCCCAGTCGGCGCTGGCTGTCGAATACATGAACCGCGTGCAGGGCGGGACCAATCCTCTGGTCGTTCGCGCTGCAGCGAACGCCGACGATGAGGCCCTGTTCGACGGCACGGGCCTGACGCCGGTCGGCCAGGCGCTGTCGGTCAGCGATCAGTTCATCAACCTGCTGCCGCAAACGGTCGAGGGGCTGGACCTGAGCTTCAACTGGCGCAAGCGCCGCACCGCCCTGGGGTCGTTCAACTTCCGCCTGAACGCGACCAAGATGCTCCAGTTCTCGCGCGCGCCCGGCGACATCGTCGACAGCCTATATGAGGCTCGCAAACAGGGGACCATCGATCCGCTGACGCCGCTGCCCGACTCGACCCAGCTGATCGCCCAGAACGGCCGCCCGGAGTGGAAGGTCTCGGCCAACCTCACCTGGAACAAGGGACCCTGGCGCGCCGGTCTGTCGACTCAATATGTCAGTGAGATCGAACAGAGCAGCCTGCTCAGCAGCACGGGCGCGCCCTGGATCGTCGGCTCGCAGATGGTCGCCAACGCCTATGGCCAGTACGACTTCGACGCGGTCGACACCACGCTCCGCGTTGGCGTGCGCGACCTGACCGACGAGGGGCCTTCGCTGGCTGACGGCGGCTATCGCGGCACGGTGCATCAGCCCTACGGCCGCTACTGGTACGTCAACGTCTCCAAGACGTTCTGACGCAAGAGACGGGGATGGCGATGACGATGCGACGCGGATTGAAATGGCCGGCCTTGCTCGGGGCGGCGTGCGTATTCGCTCCGGCTTCGGCGCTGGCCCAGACCGCGCCCGCGCCGTCGTCGCCGTCCCCTGCCCAGGCCGTCTGTCCCGACACCCTTCCACAGCGGGCGCACTGCTGGTCGGGACGGGCGGCCAAGGGCGGCTACTACTGGATCGCCGTGCCAGAGAACTGGAACGGCGCGCTGATCGTCCACGCCCACGGCGGTCCGCGCACCGGCGAGCCCAAGCAGGACGATCCGCTGGAGGACCTCAACCGGTTCTCGATGACGGTGAAGGAGGGCTTCGCCTGGGCCGGCTCGACCTATCGGCGCGGCGGCTACGGCGCGCGCATGGCGGCCGAGGACACCGACGACCTGCGCCAGATTTTCTGGGACGCCTTCGGGCGGCCGCGCCGCACGATCCTGCATGGCCAGTCCTGGGGCGGCAACGTCGCCGCCAAGGCCGCCGAGCTCTACGCCCGCGACGCCGAGGGCCAGGTGGTCTGGGACGGCGTCGTCCTGACCAATGGGGTCCTGGCCGGCGGGACCGAGGCCTACAGGTTCCGCGCCGATCTGCGCGCCGTCTATCAGTACTATTGCCAGAACCATCCGAAGCCCGACGAGGCCCAGTATCCGATCTGGCAGGGCCTGCCCGAGGGCGTTCGCATGAACCGCGCCCAGTTGGCCGAGCGGGTCAAGACCTGCACCGGCGTCGGTCTGCCCGAGGCCGAGCGTTCGCCCGAACAGAAGCAGCGGCTGGCCGATATTCTCAACGTGGTCGGCGTTCAGGAGGACCAACTGGTCGCCCATCTCGCCTGGGGCACCTTCCTGTTTCAGGATCTGGTGCAGCGTCGGCTGGACGGGCTGAACCCCTTCTCCAATGTCGACACCGTCTATGCCGGTTCGCACGACGACGCGGCCCTGAACGCCGGGGTGCAGCGGTTCGCCGCCGACCCAATGGCCGTGGCGCGTCTGGCCTACGACGCCGACCTGTCGGGCCTGATCGTGGCGCCGACCGTGACCATCCACGGCAAGTACGACCCCACCGCCTTCGTCTGGCATGAGGCGGTCTATCGCGAGCGCGTCGCCGCCGCTGGGCGCTCTGAACTGCTGGTCCAGACCTTCACCGACGAGGCTGAGCACAGCGCCCTGAGCGCGCCGGAATACGTGGCCGTCTTTGAAGCCCTGATGGTGTGGCTGGACCAGGGCGTTAAACCGGACGCCCGCTCTGTGGCGGCGCTCTGCGAAACCGCGCGATCCCGTTACAAGACGGCCTGTCTGTTCGACGAGGACTTTGCTCCGATCAGACCCTGATGACGTCAGGTGTGCGGCCCTGAGGCCACGGCGGCAGGACCAGGGAGGGCGAGCCTGGTCTGGCTCCTAACCCGCCGAGTAGCTGGTCTTGATCTGGGTGTAGAACTCCACCGCGGCGAAGCCTTGTTCGCGGGGGCCGTAGGAGGACTTCTTCGAGCCGCCGAAGGGCACGTGGTAATCCACCCCGGCGGTGGCCAGGTTGACCATGGTCATGCCGGCGCGGGCGTTCCTCTGGAAGTCGCGGGGGTGCTTCAGTTTGGCGACATGGTCTAGCGGCCCGCCGACCCGATGCGAACCTTCAAGACGGCATTTCTTGCAGTGAGATTGGCGGCAAAGGCCTCGGGTGTCAGCTAACCCATCGACGAAAGGGTCGGCGCGTGTTGTCGTCCTCCGTCACTAAGCTCATCGATCTCCATCGTCCTTCCAGGCACATCATCTGGGCTCATTCGAGCTGGCGCGGGGTCTCACTCTCCTGACGCAGGCTCTCGACGGCGACCGCCCGCTTCAGGAGACAATTGCTCCGCGCAGGCCTCCAGGACGGATGTTACGGCCATGTCTGCAGTTGGCGCGACGGTAATGTCCGCAATGGGGGGGCGAGCTCAACTGATCGTTGCCCGCTGTCCGCTATAATGACCAAGGCGGTGAGGCTGGCGGCGACCAGGAACGCCACGCGCAGATTGCCGAACCATCGCGGTTCGGGCGCGGCCCATAGAGGGCTTCCGTTGTCGTGTTGCATCGGGGATGGTGTCATCGCTCGCGATTAGGAACGATGGTATCGCCGTGCGTCCTGATCCGCCGCCCAATACGGCAGGCGTAGCGGCCATCTCGGATCTCCAACTCAACAGCAGAGCCATTCGGGATATCGTGAATTGTTGTCGCGTCACCTTGCTCTACAACAAGGTGTCCGGGGCTGCCGAAATTGCAATGCCCGGCCTCTGTCTGGTGGAAACGGCAACTAAGCGTTCCTCTCTCGGTGCGCAGCATCCATGCGCCAACAAGCAGCCTATTCGGAAATCTCTCTGTATGAGCTGGCGCCGAGATGGCGACCGGGCACGGAACCTGTCCGGCCGCTTCGGCAGGGACGTAGGTCCAGGGCAGGTCGGGCACGACCGTCGCTTGGGCGGCCAAGGCCATGACGATCGTCAGCATTGAATTTCCTCATGCGTCGTGCGTCGGCGCGCGAGACGCCGCGCACAGTCATAACGTCTAATATCCCCAACGTCCGCAATGGGTCGGTCGTGAGCAACTCCCGCCTAGCGTCCTGCTGCAGACATTGGTGGCCGAACGCCTGGAAGCCGAAGTCAGCCAGGGAAGCCCCCTTCCTCGATAGAGACAACGTCAACGCCGCGAGGGTGTGCTCGTTCGGGGGCGTCGACCGTGAACTGGGCGCAAAGCTGGCGCGGACCGATGGCAAGGACTGACCCTTTCATCTTCGCCCGACGATGTGCCGTTTGTCGCGGCGCGCAAATTGACGGGTGTCATGCGCTGGCGTCTCCAGCCAGAGACAGGAAGGTTGCGACCTGCTCCGACACCATCGCATAGGATGGCCGCCCCCGGCGCTCATAAAGCAGGGGGCCGGCATGGGGGCGCTGTCTGACGCGGTCCTGCGACAGGCGTTGGACCGAGAAACCGCGCTGCGCGTAGCTGAGAAAAACGGCGGGCCAGAGCGTGGACCAGACCCCCGCCTGGGACGGATAGAAGCGGACGGCGGCGGCGAAGGCCAGCCAGTCCCTGCGCCCTATTGAAACGGGAAGCAGGGGGCCGTTTTCCGGCAACGGACGCGCGCCATGGAACAGCGGGCCAGGCAGGTCGGCGCCGTTGTACAGGCTGAACTGCACGACCGGGCAGGGAGAGGCGGAACCTCGGGCCAGATGCGCGGACAGCGCCACGCCCAGCACGGCGCACATGTCGTGGTCGATGTGGCCGCCCTCCCAGGCCGGGGTGATGATCCCGTCAATTGACGATGGCGGCAGGGCGGAGAGCAGGGCGGCGAAGACGTGTTCCAGCCCATGCAGCAGTTGGCCGTCGAAGGCCCGGGCGCCGCCGTCGCCGAGAATGATCCTTTGCGTGATCCCCAGAGCGTCGAGGCATCGCGTCGTTTCGTGAAGACGCTTCGTGCGCTCGTCAGGCGTTCGGGGAACGGCGTTGAAGGCCAACAGCAGCGGCTCGCCCTTGTCTCGCGCCTGGACCAGCAGAGGGATCGCGCAATACTCGTCGTCATAGTGGGCCAGCAGGACCAGGGTCGTCATCAGTGCGTCGTCCCGCCTGGGGAAAGGCCGCCTGGGGAATGGCCGCCCGGCGCGATGAAGTTTCGGTCGCCGGTCAGGTCCGCATAGATGCGGGTCAGGCGCTCAAAGGTGCGGGGCCAGCCGTGGCGGCGAACCGCCCGCGTCCTGGCCGCATCCCCCAGCGCCGAGGGATCGCGAGCGAACAGATGGGCGATGGCTTCGGCGAGGGCGGCGGCGTCGGCGCCGTGGGCCGGGGCGCCGACGGCATCGTCGATGATCTCGCCCACGCCGCCTTGATCGGGGCCCACGACCGGCAGTCCGCAGGCCATGGCTTCCAGTACAATCAGGCCCAGGGTCTCGTTCGGGTTCGCGTGGATGAAGGCGTCGCAACCGGCCAGCAGACGGGCCAGGCGTCGAGGCTCGGGCTCGAACGGCAGGGCGATCACGCGGTCTGAATGGGGCAGGCCTTCGCCAGCGCCGATCAGCAGCAGACGATAGGGCGCGCCCAGTTGTTCGACGGTCTGGACCAGGACCTCGACCCGCTTCTCGGGGGCCTTGCGGCCAGCGAAGACCAGCAGGCGTTCGTTGGGCGCTACACCGATCATTCGCCGCAAGGCGTCGCGGCTTGCGGCGGACGGAGAAAAGACGGCGACATCGACGCCCAGGGGCACGGCCTGAACCTTGTCCAATCCAGCCTCGCGCAGCATCTCGGCCATATAGCGGCTAGGGGCCAGGACGGCGTCGAACTGGGCGCATCGGTCGATCCACAGGCGGCGCGCCACCCGCGACGCCCAGGGACCGAAATACATCTGGGCCAGCACGGCCGGATTGCTGTGGCAGAAGCCTATGACCGGCACGCCGCGCGCGTGTCCGACACGTAAGGCCGCGAGACCGGGGGCGTAGGGGTCGCCGGCCTCGATCAGTGTGGGGCGGCATTCCTCGATCCGCGCAGCCCAGTCGGAAGAACTGAGCGGACAGCGGTAGCCGTTGCCCAGCGGCAGGGCGAGCGAGCGAATCCAGGCGACCTCTGGGTCCTGATCGTGACGGCTCTGGGCGGGCAGGACCAGCCTGTGGACCACCTGCGGACGATGGACCGCCAGCCAGGCGCGCTTGGCCAGGAGGTAGCGTTTGACGCCGCCGCTGGCGGGCGTGAACAGCATGGTCGTATCGACCAGACACGGTGCGGCCCACTCCTGCGAGACTGCGGACCCTCCCGTCTCGATTGGCGATCCCCATGTGGATGGGACGCGTTCGGAAATGCCCTTCAGGCCATCCATCATTTCGTCCTGGCGGCCAGTGGAAACGGGCCAGGGTGGACGGAATACGTGGTCGTCGCCTTGACGATGGTCAAGGGGGCGCATCGTCGGCGGCGAGGGCGCCGGGCGTGGTCTTCTGACGCTGGATCATGCCCCAGACCGCCAGACCGAGGGCGACGAGCAGAGGCAGCAGATAGAAGATCAGGCGAAAGCCGATCATGCCTCCGGCCAAGGCCTGAGGATCGGTGTCAGGCAGAACCAGCAACAGAGACGCTTCGAACACGCCCAGGCCGCCTGGCGACGCCGACGCGAGTCCGATCAGGCAGGCGATGGCGTAGGCCAGGACGAAGGTCTGGAAGGGCGGGGCGGCGGCGCCGATCAGCATCCACAGGATGGCGGCGGCCAGGATATTGTCGACGACGCCGATCACCACCTGGCCCAGGGCCAGGGGGCCGTCCGGCAGACGCAACTGCATGGTCAGAGGGGCCAGCGGCCAGCGCGCGCAGGCGATCACATAGAGCGTCGGCACGCTCAGAAGCACGATGGCGAGGGCGCGGCCGGTCGGCACGCCGAGACCCGCCGCGCGAAGCTGGGGGCCGTCCGCGACGGCCAGGCCCAGTCCCACCATGGCCGCCAGCCCCAGAGCAAACGACAAGGCGCCGAACAGGGTCGTGGTCGCTGAAGGCAATAGCCGCAGCCCGGCGCGTCGATAGGCCCACGATCGCGCGAAGGTGGCGACCACGACATTGGCCCCCAGGCTGTGCGTGATGCCGTTGACGATGGTGGAGCCGATCAGCGCGGTGCGCAGCCGAACCGACACGCCGCTCCAGTGCAGCCCCAGCCATTCCAGCACCCCCAGCAAGGCGAAGCTGGCGACGCACAGCGCCACGGCCGCCGCCACCCGACCCGGCCCCCAACTCGCCGCCTGGTGCAGCAGGTCGCGTCCGCTGAGATCCCGGTACTGGGTCCACAGCACCGCCACCGCCGCGACCATCAGCGCGACGCCGATCAGCGGGCGGCCCACGGCGAAGATACGCCGAACCGCGCTTCGGCCGGTGGCGAGAGCGGAGGAAGGTGTCAGATGCAGATGCAGAGGCAGGGCCATCGTAACTGCGGCGTCATGGCTTCTGGGCCGACGCCGCCAGCGCCTTCAGGACCGCATTATTTCGTCGCGCCATGAATATGCTCCCAATCTCTTCGCTGGACGAGGTTAGGCGCTACGCGGGAGGTCGATTTGACCGTCGTCATATTGGGTCGGTTCGGCGAGTGGAGAGGTGGCCGCTGCCGCGCATCGTCCTCTGGCGCCTGACCGATGCCCAGGTCGCGCGATCCAGGGTCGGACCCGGCCCGCGCGTCCGGCGAAGGGACTGAACGCGCCGCCTCCTCGGGGGGCGGCGCGCCAGCCGTACTTGTGTCGATCCTCCCTTCGGCTGGAGGTCATCACGACCGTCCGAGCTCAGTCGTTCGGCCAGGGCGTCCGGTTGTTCGCCGTGCTGACCTCGACTGGCGCGCCATCGAGGATCAGCCGGACGTTGGTCCCTGAAGGAAGGTCGCGTGGCAGGCGCAGACTGACCGTCTCGGTCCTGGGTTGCAGATCGTCGGGCGAGGCCAGGGGGCCGAATCGGGCGGTGGCCAGGACGGCGCCGTCCGGACCTTCGAGCACCACTCGTCCGCCGGGCGAGGGGACGGCGCCGAGGCCATGCACCGTGACCGACAGCCGTCCGCCGCGCCGCGCCAGATCGGCGGCGCCGATGCCGACGTCCGGTCGGGTCGACATCGGAGGACCGGCTTGGGCCAGGGCGAATTCGATCACGCTGGGGCCTGGCGGCAGGGTGACGGGAACGGCCTCTCCCGGCCCGAAGACAACCGTCTCGGTCCGGCCCGCATCGGGCCTGTCGTCGCCGTTCGCATCGGCGCCCTGCGTCATGCGCCATTGGCCGGGCGTGACCTCGGCCCCGCTGATAGCGGCCTTGATCGGCGTCGAGGCCATGTTCCAGACTACGATGCGGAAGCCGTCACGGGCGGGCTCACGCACCATAATGCCGACCTTCAGCGCGTCCTCGGGAACGTCAAAGCGCCAGCTGATCCGGTGGCCCGGCACAATGCGCCCGCGAACGAGGGCGACGCCGCCGAGGCGCGCGCGCTGGAGTTGGTCGGACGGCAACTCCACCCGATCGGTCCACCAGTGGTCTTCGGTCTGCATCTTCATGCGGATTGAAGCGAACTGGATGTCGTCGGCGTAGAGCCGTTCGAGGAAGGTGCGATCTCCGGTTTCGGCGGCGGCGATGGCCAAGGCGTCGGACGAAGCGTCCGGCCTGGCGGCCGCCATGACATAGTCCTGGTTCAGTTCGGGCCGCCCCAGATCGCGGGCCGCATCGCTATTGACGCCTGACCATCCCGCAGATCCGGGCGCCCCCATCGGCGCAAGATATTTCGCGTCGCCGGTCCAGCGGAAGGCCGACCACAACAGCATGGTCGTCGGGCCGGGGCCCGAACCGCGCTGGGCGTCGGTCGTCCAGTTGATGTCTGCGGGCCAGGCGATTGTTCCGTCCGGGCCGGGCTTGCCGTGGGCCAGATAGCCATCGGCCAATTCGAGCAGCAGGGCTCTCAGCTTCGGCGAGCCATTGTAGTCGACCAGGGCCATGCCGGGGTGCAGGACGAGATGGGACTGGGGCTTGGACCAGTCCCACGGCCTGTCTCGGGCAAAGTGCGAGCCGCTATAGTAGCTGGAGATGATGTGACGGTGGCCTGCGGGGTTCACCTCGGTCAATTCGCCATAGCGGCGGGCCGTCGCCATCAGTCGCTCCAGCGTTCGGGGGTCGCCGCGATTGAGCAGCGCGGCCTGGCTGATGGCGTTGATGCCCTCCTCGTAGGTGTGAAGCTCGTCGGTCTGGATCGTGCCCAGCCCATTGGTCCACATGCCGTTGCGGTAGCTGGCCTCGATCAGGGCCTGGAGCGAGGCGTTCAGCTTGTCGGTGTCGACGCCCATCAGGGCCGGGCCGACCCACTGATTGGTCAGGTCGGTGTCGTCGGAAATTCCACCGCCGAATTCGCCCTCCACCTGGCGGTTGTCGATCCACCAGTTGATGAACTGGCGCACCAGCTTCAGGTCCTCGACCTGACGAAAGGCCCATAGAGGCGCGCCGGGCGGCGGCGTCAGCTGGGTGAAGGCGGGCAGGGGCTGGGATGCGTTCCACTCGCTCCAATAGGCTCGACCCTCGACGTTCTCCGGATCGACGCGCAGCAGGTCCTTGAGGTCGAGATAGAACTGGTTGAACAGGCCAAGGTCTCGCGTGATCTGACGTTCCTCGACCAGGAAGCCGTAGCTGTCCTTGATCTGGGCCAGCCGGTCGGCGACGTGCTCGGGCCGGGCGGCGTCGCGAGACTTGAAGATCATCCGCACCCCCATGCCGCCCAGATCCGCGGCGTGGAAATTCGGGCTCGAGGCGGCGATGGTGAAGTAGAGGCTGTCATCGTCGTCCAGGATGCGGTCGCGGGTGTCGAGGAAGACGGTGCGCGCTTCACCCGGTTTGACCGCCACATTGACGTCCAGCAGGTCGCGCAGCGCCCACAGCGGATCCTTGACCCGGATATTCAGCGAGATCAGCCCGTCCGCCCCCGGCGTGGAGGTCAGAGCCGGGATGTCGAGCACGATGCCGTCCAGACCGCCGGCTTCCTGGAAGCTCAGGGTCGGCACGTTGCGGATCAGCGGCCCGCCCGGTCGCCCGCGCCGGAAGTCGATGGGAATCACGACGTGGGCCAGCGGCCGGTCGCCGGTCAGGACGGTGGTGCGCGGCGCCGTCGGCGCGCTGGAGGGCAGGGCGGCGACCGTGTCGCGCTCCTCCGCCGTATGGCGGCCGGCGATGAAGGCGGACAACTTGTCGGTCGCGACGTAGTTGGGCTCGACCCCGGCGCGCACGACATAGGCGTAATCGCCGACGCTGTCGGGCAGGGCGCCGGGCGTGACGTTGTAGACGCCGATTTCCTGGATCGGGGCCTCCTGGTCCGTGTTGATGAAGCGCACCGCGCCGCCGTCGTGGGGCTTGACCCGGGTCGTGGTGCGTTCGGCTCCGCGCGGACGGTCAGCCAGGGTCTGGGGCGGAGACTCGTCGATGACACGACTGGCGTCGATGCGGGCTGTTACGGCGGACAAGCGGCCATAGGCGGCCCCCTGAATCTCGACCTGGTTCCAGGGCTCGTCGGGCAGGAACCATGTCGCCGTCTTGCCGCCCATCGAATAGACGTTCCAGTCGGGCAAGGTGAAGTAGTCGTTCCGTCCCGGCAGGCGCGAGCGATTGTAAACGCCCGGCCAGGTGGTTTCACGGATGCCGTCATTGCCCTTCCACATGCGCTGGGCGATGTCGCGCTGCTCGGTGAACTCGACGCGGCGGATGCGGGTGACCGGATCAGCCAGATAGGGGGCCGAACCCTGGTCGAAGCCGAAGCGACGATTCCAGGCGGCGCGCCAATCCGCCGTCGGCGTCAGAGCCGGCGTCGGCGAGGCGGCTGCGGCGGGCGATGCAATTGCGGCGGCCTCGTCGTCCGACAGGGCGTGGTCGTAGATTCTCAGGTCGTCATAGTCCGAGCCGCGCGTGAAACTGTAGCGGCTGTGAACCTGGATCGGCGCGACGATGCGCGACGCGACCCCGAACTGGTCCAGGGCGGCGTCCAGAACGGCCGAAGTCCGGGTTGCGGCGACACGTTTGCCATCGACATGCAGGACCACGCCTTCGGCCTCGTCCCAACTGAAGGCGATGTGCATCCAGGCGTCCGGGGCCGGCGTCTGGGGCAACTCATACGACACCCGGACGCGGGCGAGGTTGGTGTCCGTGACGAAGGCGTCGAAGCCGTGACCGTTCCAGTCGATTCGCAGGAAGGCCATGTCCCAGCTGGAGTGGTTGGCGTAACCGACGCGGAACAGAACAAAGGGCGTGGGGCCGACAGCGTAGCGTGAGCGCCAATCGAAGGCGACGGCGCCGCGGGCCGCGAAGATGTTGCCCGGTGCCCGCCAGGCCAGCTGCTGATCGTCGCTGCCCTCGATATAGCCGCCACGGGCGCCGCCCATGGGCTTCAGCGCGATCTTGTCAGCGAAGGTCGGCTCGGACTGACCGACCGCATAGTCGGCGGACAGCGAGGAATTGGCGGTGACGTGAAACAGCAGGCCGTCCGGTCGGGGAGCGGTGATCTGGGCGCTGGCTAGCGAAGCGGAGGCCAGGGCTGCGCCCGTAGCGAGAACGGCGACGACCGCCCGTTGAACGATAGACATCGAAACACTCCCCGGTCGCCGATCTGCGTCGGCCCGGTCAGACCCTAACCCGTCCTTGACACCGGTGTCGTCGTCAAATTCGCAGAGCCGAGACGGGCAGCACCCGAGCGCCTGCGCACGCCCCGGATTAGCCGGCGGTCCCCGAATTGATCGCCCCTGAGATCGCCGAGAACAGTTTGTCGACCTCGATGGGCTTGGCGATCAGGCCGTCCATCCCGGCCTGCCTGTACTCGACCAATTGATGATCCATGGCATTGGCGGTGAGGGCGAGGATGGGGGTGCGTGATTGGCCGCTGTCCAGTTCGCACCGTCGGATGATCGAGGTCGCGGTTGGACCGTCCATTTCGGGCATCTGCACATCCATGAGGATGAGATCCCAGGGACCGTTCTCCCAGGCCGCCACGGCTGCTCGCCCATTGGGAACGATCACCGGAACGATGCCCGCTTGGCGAAGCAGGGTGTCGATGACCAACTGGTTGGCACGGTTATCTTCCGCCACGAGGAGACGTAGCGGGTTCGCGCGTGTGGAGCTGTCGGTGGAACACTGGATGTCCGGTAGGCGCGGGACCTGGCCTACGTGTTCAAGAGGCAGTCGAACGGTGAAGGATGTCCCTTCGCCAGCCACGCTGGCGGCGGAGATGTCTCCCCCCATCAGTTGGACCAGGTCCTGGCAGATGGCCAGTCCCAGCCCGGTGCCGCCATAGCCCCGGGTAATGGAGAGGTCCCCCTGTTCGAACTTGTTGAACAACCGCAGACGAGCCTCGGGAGGAATGCCGATGCCGGTGTCGCTCACTGTGATGATCAGCAGTTCGCCCTGTCGATCGGCGGCGACATCGATTCGACCGTGTTCGGTGAATTTGATGGCGTTCGAGGCCAGGTTGTTGAGGACCTGTCGCAGGCGCAACGGATCGCCCAGATAGGCGCCCTCGGCTCGCTTGGCGATGCGCAGTTCGAACCGCAGCCCTTTTTGCACGGCGAGCGCTGAAAAGGTGTCGTGCGCTCCGCTGAGCAGTTCACCGAGATCGAACTCCAGCGTCTCCATCTGGAGCTTGCCCGCTTCGATCTTGGAAAGGTCGAGCATGTCGTTGAGGATTCCCAGCAGGCTTTCTCCCGACTTGCGGATAATCTCCAGTCGCTCGGCTTGTTTGGAGGGGAGGAGATCGCGGGCCATGGCCTGGGCCATGCCGAGCACGCCGTTAAGCGGCGTGCGGACTTCGTGGCTCATGGCGGCCAGAAAGGCGGACTTTGCGGCGTTGGCGGCGGTGGCGTCGCTGACGGCCTGGTTCAGCGCGGCCTCGGCCGTCACGCTTTCCGAGATGTCCCGGACGATGGCGGTGTAGATCATGCCGGTGCGCGTCGTCAGCTTGGACAGGCCCACTTCGATCGGCACCAACCGGCCGTCCTTGGTCAGGCCGGTGACGTCCTGGCGGCTGCTCATGCGACGGCTGAGAATGGCGCCGGCGGCGAAGCCCTGGGCGCGCTGCCGGTGCGCCTCGCGCCGTTCGTGTGGAATGAGGAAGTCGATTGGTTGTCCCAGGGCCTCGGGCGCCGTGTAGCCGAAGATGACCTCGGCGCCCTTGCTGAACAGCAGGATTCGCAGATCCTGGTCCGCGACGACAATCCCCTCAGACGAGATGTTCAGGATGCTGCTGAGGATGTCCTCCAGCGTCTCTGGTAGTCCGGCCTGAACCGCCAGGGTCTTCTTGAGCGCGCTCCGGGCATGGCGCCAGCGCGAGCGGGCGTCATGGGCGCCGGGTTGTCCAGGGCGATGGGGGTTCTTCATGATCATGGCTTCCCCGGCGGCACGCTGTGCGGACGCTTCGGCGCGTTCGCTCTGTCAACGGTCCCTACATACGGGAATTCTGCGATTTTTAGATCTGCGTTCTCTCGAATTCTGAAATAAAATTCAGCAAAATCATTATATTACATGCGTGGCGGCGCCCTTGTGTCTTCGGTGGCGTTTCAGTGCGCCTGGGGCGCAATCTCGCGCGGCGGCGCGTGTCGGCCGCTGCCGCACGTCGAGTCCAGGCAGACGGATGCGAGCGTGCAGGCGCCGGGCGCCCCGCGCATGTTGCGCGGGGGCGAGTGCTGCAGATCGCGAGCTGCGCAGAGCAGTTCCGAGGCGGCGCTCGGCGTCAACCTGTCCGGGTGGAAATCAGCCTGAAACGCCGGGTCCGCCGGGTGCCTCGGATCCGAGGGGAGCAGACCGCAGCAGAAACTGAAGTCAGGAAACCGGCGCCGGTTGGTGGGGCGATCTTCAAGCAGATGAAGGTCTCCGTGCTGGGGGTAGCAGGAGATGGCGCGATAGGCCTGATGCACGACGTCCCTGTCGCCTTCCAGCGCCTGCAAGAGATGTCCTTCTCGCGCGAAGATGATGCCGGTGATGCCGAGGCCGGCATGCAGGGTTTGGGCCTCTGCATTGATATAGGCCAAGGTCGGTCGCAGGCTTTCGCCCGCGTTTCGGGCGATGCGGCTGTGATAAATGAGGCGATGCAGGCGGGGCGGGGCCTCGCGGTCCGGCGCGCGGGGGCGGGGCTGATCGTCTCCGCGTTGTCGTGCGCGGTGGAGGACGCCGATTGTGCCCGTGTCGTCGCCATCGAATTGGACGCCGATGGTGTCGAAGGCGTCCTGAATAGCGCGCAGGGTGCGGGCGTTCGCCTCTACGGGGCCGCGAATGCGCTCAAGCCTCTTGATGGTTTCGAGGCTGAGGCCGGAAAGCCGGGCCAACTCGGTTTGCTCGATGCGGGAAAGCGCTCGCGCCGCTCGAATCTGCTCGCCGGTAAGTGATAGAATATTGAAAGTCATTTGCTTGTGAAAAGCAATCGGATTGCACCTAGGGTGTAAGTGCATGCATTTGTGGGGGCAATTTTCTATTTATGTATAGGCATTGCAGGCAAATGATCTTAACCGACGCTGAGTTCTCCCATAGGCATTAACTAGATATTGTCACGATTTACGCCGTAACTTCGAGCATCAATCGGTTATCGCAGAATATGATCAATTTTGATCTGGCGATATTGAATCGATTTTCCAGCGTTGCAGTGGCGCTGTTGGGGGACGAAGGCAATGGAGAACGCCTCACAGGCGATCAAAGTCATGATCGTCGACGATTCAGCGGTCGTGCGCGGGATCGTCCGGCGTCTGCTGGACGCCGATCCCCAGCTTGAGGTGGCGGCGGTCGCGTCCAACGGTGAAATGGCCCTCAAGGCGCTGCGCCAGCACAGGGTGGACGTAGTGCTTCTCGACATCGAGATGCCGGTCATGGGCGGGCTGGACGCGCTGCGGCGGATCGTCGTCGAACATCCCTCGGTCAAGGTGATCATGGTTTCGACGCTGACGCGCCGGAACGCCGAGATCAGCCTGGAGGCCCTGAGGATGGGCGCGGCCGACTATGTCGCCAAGCCCGAGGCCGGCATCGCCGCCGCGACCGAGTTCGGCCGCGACCTGATCGCCAAGGTGAAGGCCTTGGCGGCGTCGCGCGGGTCCCGGCCTGTGGTCGCGCCGCTGTCGCCCCATCGGCCGGCCGCGAACCTCGGGATGCGGCATGGTCGCGCGCAGCGTCCCATGGTGCGGGCGCTGGGCATCGGCGCCTCGACCGGCGGGCCGCCCGCGCTGTTGAAGATGTTCCGGGCCCTGCAGGGGGCGGGGGCGCGGCAACCCATTCTGGTGACCCAGCATATGCCGGCGACCTTCACCGCCCTGCTGGCCGAACAGATCGAGCGGGCGGCGGGGCGTCCCTGCGCCGAGGGAAGGGACGGCGAGCCGGTCCAGCCGGGCCGCATCTATGTCGCGCCGGGCGGCTGGCACATGACGGTCGAGAACGGCCCGACCTCGCCGGTCATCCGGCTGGATCAGGGCGCGCCGGAGCATTTCTGCCGACCCGCCGTGGACCCCATGCTGCGCAGCCTGGCCGCCGTCTATCGCGACGGGGCGGTGGCGGCGATCCTGACGGGCATGGGAGCGGACGGGGCTCTGGGCTGCGAGGCGGTCGCGCGCGCCGGGGGGCGCTTCATCACGCAGGATCGGGCCACCAGCGCGGTCTGGGGGATGCCGGCGGCGGCGGCGGCGACGGGGCTGGCGGAGGCCGTGCTGCCCCTGGACGATATCGGGCCGTGGCTTCGGCGCGCGACGGAGAACGCGGCGTGACCGGGCCGGACTTCGAGCATTTCTGCCGCCTGATGAAGGACCGCTCGGGCCTCGTCCTGACCTCCCACAAGGGCTATCTGGTCGAGAGCCGGTTGAGCCAGGTGGCGCGCGCCGAAGGTCTGGCGGGCGTGCCGCAACTGCTGGAACGCCTGCGCCTCGGCGGGCCGTCGGTGGAGGCGTTGCTGCTCCGCTGCGTCGAGGCGATGGCGACCCACGAGTCCTTCTTCTTTCGCGACAGCACGCCGTTCAACCTTCTGGCCGGGCGGGTGTTGCCGCAACTGGCCGAGGCGCGGGCCGCGACGCGGGTCCTGCGGATCTGGAGCGCCGCCTGCTCCAGCGGCCAGGAACCCTATTCCATCGCCATCCTGCTGAAGGAGATGGGCGCTCGCCTCGCCGGCTGGCGGCTGGAGATCGTGGCCACCGACATGTCGCGGCCGATCCTGAAAAAGGCGGAGGAGGGCTTCTACAGCGACTTCGAGGTGCGCCGGGGCCTGACCGACGCCCGGCGCGACCGCTGGTTCGTCCGCGACGGTCACGGCTGGCGCGTCAGCCCGGAACTGCGGTCGCTGGTCAGCTTTCGGCCGCACAACCTGTTGAACGACAGCCTGCCGGGCGGGTTCGACGTGATCTTCTGCCGCAATGTGCTGATCTATTTCGACGTCGACCAGAAGCGGGCGGTCCTTCAGCGAATGGCGCGGACCCTGGCTGAGGACGGCGGCCTGTTTCTGGGCAGCGCCGAGACCGTGCTGGGCGTCACCGACGCCTTCGAACTGACGCCGGGGGCGGCCGGCCTGTTCCGGCGAGCCGTTCCGGGGCGCAGCGCCCGCACCGCCTGACGGGTGCGGGCGCCGCCCGAACTCCTAGCCGCGCATGAAGGATTCGATCTCGGCCCGCAGCGTGTCGAGCTCGCGCGCCTTTTCCGTCAGGCCCGCCGTCGCCGACAGCATGTCGGTCGCGGCCTGGGCGTTGTCCGACGCGGCGGCGGTCACAGCGACGATGTTGGCCGAGACCTCGCGCGTGCCCATGGCCGCTTCCTGAACATTGCGGGTGATCTCCTGCGTCGCGGCGCCCTGTTCCTCGACCGCGCTGGCGATGGCGGAGGAGGCTTCGCTGGCGCGTTCGATCGTGCGGCGGATGCTTTCGATGGCGCTGACGGCGGCGTGGCTGGCCTTCTGGATCGAGTTGACCTGATCGGCGATCTGCTTGGTCGCGCGCGCCGTCTGATCGGCCAGGTTCTTCACTTCCGAGGCGACGACGGCGAAGCCCTTGCCGGCCTCGCCCGCGCGGGCGGACTCGATGGTGGCGTTCAGGGCCAGCAGCTTGGTCTGGGCGGCGATTTCCTGAATCAGGCCGACGACCTCGCCGACCCGTTCGGCCGAGTCGGCCAGGCCGCGCATGGTCTCGTCGGTGGACAGGGCTTCTTCGACCGCCAGACGCGAGATGCTGCTGGATTGTTCGACCTGGCGGGTGATCTCCTGGATCGAGGCGGACAACTCTTCGGCGGCGGCCGCCACGGTCTGGACGTTGGACGAGGCCTCGTCGGAGGCGACGGCGACGGCCGAGGCCTGGCTATTGGTCTCCTCGGCGCTGACGGCCATGCCCTGGGCCATGTTGCTGAGGGCGACGGCGGCCCCGGCCACGTCCTGGCTGAAGTCGTTGACGCGGTCGATGAACCGGGCCTGTTCCGTGACGACGGCCCAGGTCAGCATCATGCCCGTCATCCGTCCCTCGGTGTTCTTCACCGCGGCGATGTTGAGGTCCAGCTTCTGATCACCCAGCTGGATCAGGGCGCGATGCGGCAGGCTGCGGGGATCGGCCAGCATCCGGCGCTGATGTTCTGGGTGCTTGTGGAAGATGTCGATGGACTGGCCGAGCATCTGATCGACCGGGATCGGCAGCAGGTGCTGAAGCGGACGCAGGGTCTCGATCGAGCGACGATTCACATAGGTCAGACGCAGTTCTTCCGGCTCGCACAGCATGACGTTCAGCGGCATGTCGTCCAGCATCTGCAGTAGGCGCTGGTTGTCGCGCTCGGCCTTGACCCGTTCGGTCTGCAGCGACCAGGTGGTCATGGCGGCGACATAGCGCCCCTGATCGTCCAGCACGGCGCTGACCAGCAGGTCCAGGAACTCGCCGCCGATCTCGATGGTCGCGCGATGGGGCAGGTTGCGCGGATCGGCCAGCATCCGGCGCTGATGGGCCGGGGCCTTGTGGAAGACGTCGATCGAGGCGCCGACCAGCTCGTCGGCCCGGATCGGCAGGACGTGTTCGATCGAGCGCAGCGTCGTCAGCGTGGCCTTGTTGGCGTAGGTGATCTCGAAATTGATCAGGTCGCAGATCATGACGTTGACCGGGGCGTCGTCCAGCAACTGCCGGAAGTCGGGCACCCAGTCGGCGGACGCCTTGGCGCTCTGGTCGATGGTGCGGGCGCTGCGCGCTGTGGCTCCGCTGGTCATGATCGGTCTCCGTGAATGACGAGGTCCGCCGTGGGGCGGGTTGAAACGGGAAGAGGCGAGGCGACGGTCAGCCGGGGGCTTCGCCGAGAGACGGCGACGGCGGGGTCAGCGTCAGGACGGCCTCGGTCCGCAGCACCAGCATGAGGTCGTCCTCCAGCCGGTAGAGGCCGTCGCACAGGTCGCGCCAGGCGGGCGATAGGGTCGGCGGCGTCGGCTCGTGCGCCGAGGGCGGCAGCCAGAGGACATCGCCGACGTCATCGACCATCAGGGCGTAGAGCTCGCCCGAGGCCTGTTCGACGATGACCGAGACGCTGCTCGCGCTCTGATCCTCGGCCTGCGGCGGCAGGCCGAGGCGGCGGCGCATGTCGATGGCGGTGACGATGCGGCCGCGCAGGTTCAGCGAACCGGCGATCTCTGGCGGCGCCAGGGGCACGCGGTTGATCGCGGTCTCGGCGATCACGTCCTGCACTTCCAGGACCGGCACGCCAAAGGTCTGACCGCCGATCTGGACCGAGACCAGCCCGGCCTCTGTCGTAGAGTTTAGCGCGCTCACGCCGCCGCGCTTTCGGGCGTCAGGGCGCTGGAGACGGCGTCCAGCAACCGAGTGGCGTCCAGCGCCGGGCCGCCGCCGTTCAGCAGGGTCAAACTCAACAGGGGGGTGGCGTGCCACCGCTCTGCCCCGGCCAGGATGCGGGCGAACTCTCGCGCGCGGCTGGGCTGGAGATCGGCCAGGATCAGGTCGAAGACCTCGCTGGCGTCGTGGTGGGCCAGCGCCCCCTCGGCATCCGGAGCCACGGTTACGGCGTAACCGGCGCGCGCCAGCAGCGGTCCCAGCAGAAGCTGAGTGAAGGCGCTGGGGTCGATGATCAGCAGGCGTTTCAGCCCGGCGAGCGGGGCGGCGGCCGGTCCGGCCTCGGTCGCCGGGGCCGCATCGAAGGCCCGGCGCCAGTAGGCGTCGACGTCGATCAGGTCGGCGGCCTGATCGAGGACGATCAGGCTGCCCAGCGTCAGCCCGCCCGTGCTGTTGATCTCGGGCCGGGCGGCGGTTTCGACGATGTCGACGATCTCTCCGATCAGCATGCCCAGAGCCTGATCGCCGCGTGCGAAGACCAGCAGGGGGCGTCGACCGGGGCCGGTCCAGTCGGGCGCGCGGCCGTCGGCGCCCAGGATCGGCATCAGGCGACCGCGATACTGAAGCACGGCGCGGCCTTCCACCTGTTCGATCTGTCCTGCCTCGATCTCTTCGATGCGGGACACGGTGGTCAGCGGCGCGGCGCGCAGGGTCGCGTCGGCGGCGCGGAACAGGAGCATGGCTTCCTCTTTCGGCGGCGGGGCGGCGTTCGCGCCTCGCGCGGCGTCGGCGCCAAGCCCGGACAACTGCCCGGAAATCTGATCGACCCCGGCGGTGCGCGCGGTGCCCTTGGGGTCGAGGATCAGGATGACCGCCCCGTCGCCGAGGATGGTCGCCCCCGAATAGAGGTTGAGGTGGCGCAGCACCCCCGCCACCGGCTTGACCACGATCTCCTCGATATCGAAGACCCGGTCGACGATGACGCCGAAGGTGCAGGCGCCGAAATGGGTGACGACGATGCAGGTCTCGCTGGCCGCCTGGGGCGGGCCGTCCTCGCCTAGCTTCAGCAGCCGTTGCAGCGAAACCAGAGGCAGAAGCCGCTCGCGCAGCCGCAGAACGGGGGCGCCCTCGATCTGCTCGATACAGCGGCCCGAGGCGCCGCTGGCGCTGACCAGTTCGATGATCGACGACTGGGGCAGGGCGAACCGCTCGCCGCCCGCCTCGACGATCAGGGCCGAGACGATGGTCAGGGTCAGGGGGATGCGAACGGTGAAACAGGCGCCCTGACCCTCGGTGGACCTCAGTTCGATCACCCCCCCGATCTGTTCGATGTTGGAGCGCACGACATCCATACCGACGCCCCGGCCCGAGACGCTGGTGACCTGCGAGGCGGTCGAAAACCCGGCGCGGAAGATCAGTTGCATCGCCTCGGCGTCGCTCATCTGCTCGGCTTCGGCGGGGGACAGCAGGTCCAGGGCGACCGCCTTGGCCCGCAGGCGCGAAACGGACAGGCCGCGCCCGTCGTCGGACACCTCGATGACGATGGCCCCGCCTTCGTGACGCGCCGACAGGGTGATGCGGCCCGCCTCGGCCTTGCCGGCGGCGCGCCGCTGGTCCGTCGACTCCAGCCCGTGATCGGCGGCGTTGCGGATCATGTGGGTCAGCGGGTCGCGGATCAGCTCCATCACCTGCCGGTCCAGTTCGGTCTCCTGACCCGACATATGCAGTTCGATGCGCTTGCCGAGTTCGTTCTCAAGGTCGCGCACCAGACGCGGCAGCTTGGCCCAGGCGCCGCCGATCGGCTGCATCCGCGAGACCATGACCTTTTCTTGAATCTCGCTGGTCACCTGGTTCAGCCGGTGGAGCGGCGCCTTGAACGGGCTTTCCGGCTCCAGCCGCAGGGTCTGGATCATCTGGTTGCGGATCAGCACCAGTTCGCTGACCGAGCGCATCAGCTGTTCCAGCACCTCGACGTTGATGCGGATAGTGGCGGCCGATTTGCCGACCCCGGCGGAGGGAGGGGCGTCGTCGGCCGACGGCGGCGTCAGCGGCGCGGCGGCGGGCGTGTCGATGACGATCCGGGCGCGGACGCGCAGTTCGGCCACGTCCTCGGGCGCCGCGCCCAGGGCCTCCAGCGCGATGGCGACGACGGCGAACAGGGCGTCCTGCATTTCGCCTTCCAGGCGAATGTCGGCGATGTCCTCCAGCGCCCGCGTCAGGGCGGTGGTGTCGCCGCCGCGCGCTGCGCCTATCAGGCCTTGCAGAAGGGCGGCCTGCAGCAGGATGGGGTCGGCGTCGCCGAGCAGAGGCTCAAGCGCGGGCAACCGCATCAGCGACGGCGTGGCGGCTTCGGCGGCGGCGTCGAGCGTGGCGTCGCCGCCGAGGCGCTCGATCAGGGGGCTGGTCGTCGAGGCGGGGGCGGGGGCGACGGCCGCCGCAGGCCCGGCGGCGACGCAGGCCGCTTCGAGACGGGCGATGAGCGAGGCGTCCTGACCCGCAGGCTCTTCGCCGGTCGCGTCCAGGCTGTCGATCAGGCCGCGGATCACGTCGACGGCTTCCAGAATGGTGGTGACGGCGGCGGCGCTCACCGACAGGGAGCCGTCGCGGAAGCCGCCCAGCACTTCTTCCGCCGCATGGGCGATGCGTTGCAGCCGCGCCAAGCCGATAAAGCCGCACGCCCCCTTGATGGTGTGCATCAGTCGGAAGACGCTCGCCAGCGGCTCGGGGTCGTGAGGATTGCGCTCGAAGCGCACGAGTTCGCTGTCCAGCGCCTCGAGGCCCTCGCGCGTTTCCGCGATGAAGTCGCCCAGAACCTCGTCCACAGCCTCTCCCTGAAAATTGCGGCGGCAGGTCCAAAGGGAGGCCGGCGCCAAACGAATGAATGCGTGGAATGGCGCTGTTATCTATAGATTCGAATAACTCGCTACAGGAAAAGTCAGAGAGTGCGAAATTATTCAAAGCAATGAGCGATTACGATAATGTATTTTATGCACCATATAGTTCATTTAGTTCTTCTTTGCGTGCATTCCATTGCGCCTGTGGTGCATATTTCTCCCGCTTTTTTTGATGAATCCGGGTTTTTGATCTGAATCAATGTCCAGAATTTGTTTATGATATCGCAGTTTTACTGCCGCTATCGATCACTGTGTGTGATTGGGGGGATCATGACTGTCGACAAAGCGATGAAAATTCTGGTCGTGGATGACTACAAAACCATGGTGCGGATCGTGAGGGGGCTGTTGAATCAGCTCGGTTTTCAAAACGTCGATGAGGCGACCGACGGTCCCACGGCGCTGTCGATGATCGGTACGGGCGGCTACGGCCTGGTCCTGTCGGACTGGAACATGGCGCCGATGACGGGCTTCGAATTGCTGAAGGCGGTTCGCGCGGATCCGAAGACCAGGTCATTGCCGTTCGTCCTGGTGACCGCCGAGGCCAAGGTCGAGAACGTCATCGCGGCGCGTCAGGCGGGCGTGAACAGCTACATCATCAAGCCCTTCACCCACGCCGTGCTGAAGCAGAAGCTGACGGCCGTTCTGGGCGAGTTCTGAAGATGGCCGAGGCAGACGCGTTCGACGAAATCGTCGCCGCGATCCGGCAGGATCTGGCCACCGCGACGGAAGGGCTGATGGCGGCCTCGGAGGCGGGATTGCGCGATGTCGTCCTGGTTCGCAATGGCGATGGCGAAGCCTTGTCGCGGATCGAGGGCGGACTCCTCAGCGTGCTGGAAGCCTGCTCGTTGGAGGATATTATCGGCCAGCGGCTGACCCAGTTGCAGTCCGTTTCAGCAAGGCAGCCCGTGGCGGGAGCCGTCGGTGAAGCCGGGGGGCTCCAGAATGGTCCCGCTCGGCCGGGGCAGGGCTTGGATCAAACGCGGGCGGATGCCTGGTTCAGCATGGAAGACGATGAAACGGGCCGGTCTCCCATGGAGTGATCGGCGGGATCGGTCCCACGCAGCCAGGCCTTGCATTGGACTTGGCTGACGCGGGGCGGCGAAGGGCGGCGGGCCTAGCTCGCGGAATAACCGGTCTTGATCTGGGTGTAGAACTCCACCGCGGCGAAGCCCTGTTCGCATTCGCGAGGCATGGATCTACCGGCCAGGCACGGCACGCGGCTGCACGCTCCCGCCATGCAGATCCCTGCAGCACGTTTCTGGGGAGGTTCGGGGAGCAGGTGGTTCCTCAATCACCCAAGTGATTGAAAGAAATGGTGGACGCGACAGGGATTGAACCTGTGACCCCCTCGGTGTGAACGAGAGGCTTGCTGGAGCATCGCCTGATATTACGAGGCTTTTCGGTTCGTCTAGGCGAGCGTGTTCACGTTGTATTCGACTGTTTCTGGGGGATAACAGGGGGGCGCCCAGCTATATCGGCGCGCGCAAGCTTGAACGGGGGACCAAGTGGGCTTCAAAACGCATACGCCGGATAGCGATGGCGATGATCCAAAGGTTGATTTCGAATTCGCCGTCAACCCGCAACATATGCGGCCAGGCGTCCCGATGGACGTTCCCATTTTGGCTCCGGCTCAGTTGATGATGATCGGATCGGTCGCTGTGTTCTGGGGCAATCTGGAGTTGGCTTTGGAAAGCCTGCTTAGTTCAGCGCTTCAGGCTGAGCCTGCGCCACCTGAACCCGGGTGGGAGAGAAAATCGTTTGGCGACAAGATGAAGCTCCTGACCAAACGTCTTCGCCGGATACTTGGGGAGGGCTCTGACGGGTTCTCGTATTTGAAGTGGACGATTGACGGTGCCACTCAGTTCCACCCGTTGAGAAACCTTCTTCTTCACGGCAGTTACACGGGGGAAGTTTCGGCCGATGGAACGCCCGTGAGCATCACAGTGCGAGGTTACTGGTCCCAAAAGCGGCAGGTCATTCTGCCGCTAGAGAACGATATGCTATCTCGCATATATCATGAGATCGGGCATCTAACCGGCGGTCTGAGAGCTGCTTTTGATCCTGTCAGCACACATCCGCTCGCGCCTGCGGAACGGGAGCGGTTGTTGCGCATCGTAATGGACTACCCGCCCCAGATCGTACCGTTCATTGATCTAAGGCCCCCGGCCCAGTAAAGGCGCGGGTGGCTTGGTGCTCCCAATTCGGTCCCATTACCGAAGTGCCCGTCGCGCTTTGGCCTGATGGCTCGGCCGGTGGTGCCCGTAACAGTCTTCCAGGGTCTTGATCGTCATGCCGGTGAATCCTGCCGCTTCCCATGGCGGCACGTCGGCCTCCATGAGCCAAGTGGCGCAGGTGTGGCGCATCCAGTGCGGCGTGACGTCCGGCGGCAACCCGGCGTCGCGAACGATGCCTTCGAACCCTGTCCGAATGCGACCGGCCAAGGGGCGGCCGCCATGGTGTAGAACAGTGGTAAGCGGACGTCGCTCGGCTGGGGCGGTGTCGCGCTCTCTAACCGTGGCTGCATTCTCGTCCATTTGTTTCCATCGCTTCATATGCAGGAGCAAGCGGGGAGGGACCTTCACCATGGGGCGGCGCTTCGTCTTGTGGTCACGCTCGGCCTTCCCGCGCCGATAGATGACGCCAGCGTCCAGATCGACCCATGCCTGCGTCGCGGCCTCTTCCCAGAGCAGCTTAGGCAGGACGCCGGGGCGCGTGCCCGTGTAAAGGCCAATCAGGACAAAACGGCGCAGGTGGGCGCGGTTCTTCCGGCTAGATCCCTGAAGGCGCCGCCATTTCTGGGTGACTGGGTCCAGTCGCCACCCCATTGCTGCCATGAGTAGGCGGGCCGCCTGTTCACGTGTCAGGGCATCACGCGTGCTCTCGGCCTTCTGTGGCAGCACGACTTTGGGGCGGCGGGTCAGCGGGTGTTCCTCGGCCCAGTAGCCGATTGCGGCAGATAGGTCCTCTAGTTCGCGTCGCGCGCCCTGATCGGTGACGCGCGGCGCGGTCTTGGGGTCCTTATAGCTGCGTATGGGCTGAAGAATGCGCCATGCGACATAGGCCTCACAGGTGGATCGTTTGACGTCGGCGAGCGTCATGTCGCCCCAGAACTCGTGCAGGGCGGCGATCCGGCCCTGACACGACACGGGGTCGGCGACGCGGGGCGCTTTCTCCATGGCGTACAGGGCCAGAATTTCCGTCACGAGAATGTCGGCCGGGTCGCTGGCGCGTCGGTCAGAGCCGATGGCGTCTGGCGTCCATTTCGCGGCGAGGTAGTCGGCGAGGGCTTGTTCAGCGTCCGCAAGGCGGCCTGTAGCGCAGCCCGTGCTGACCTCTTTCTGTCCGTCACGGATGACCCAGACGTCGTCGGACCGCCGGTCGGCGCGGCCTTTCCTGAGATAGAGCCTAGGGCCTTTTGATCGACGTGCCATGGGTCTGCGCGCGGTTCAAACAGCCCTTTGAGCCGGGCCGGGGTTACGTAGAGTCTACCCGCAACCTGCGCCGTTAATAGACGCCCCTTGCGGATTTCGGTTCGCAGAGACGAGACGGTGAGCGGTCCCTGTGGATAAAAGACCGCCACCGCCTCGGCCAGTGTCATGGGGTCGTCGTCGCCCCAATCGTCTGGCCGAGGCCTCGCTGCGACCCGCGCCAACGGGTCGCGCGCGGTCATTGGAACATCGTGTCCGGGTTGGCGGCCGCTTGGTTGTCGGCTGCACGTTCGGCCCAGAAGGCTGTTCGAATGGATGCGCTGTCGTTGTCAGCGTCGTCCTTAGTCCAGCTCAACATCTGATGCTCACGGGCTTCCTTCAGATAAGGTGCCTGGATGCCGGGCGGCTCGGCTCCCAAAGACATGCGGCCGATTGCATGAACACCGAGCCGCTTCAGTGCGCCTGAGACACGCCGAGGGCTGAGCCGCTGGCGTTCGCCGAGGCGCGGTTCAATATAGGCGACGGCTTCGTCCAGTGTGAAAAAGCCGTGGGCGAACGGACCTTCCTTGTTCGCCACTGCATCTTCAATGGTCTCGTCGAAGAGCGAGCGGCTGGCCATCCGCATGGCCGACTTCGCCTCTGAGTCGGGAGCCCGGCCCTTGGCGTTGAACCCTGATAGGTCGCGCTTCAGGAGCCAACCCGCCGCAGCGGCCGCGCCCCCGCCCTCATACCATGCCGCCAACTCCGCATAATAGGACGTGGGGCGAGGATCACCGTCGTTCCACGTGACGAAATATCGCCTATCGTTTGGGCCAATGGCCAAGGCGTTCTCCATGTTGGTGAAGAAGACCGCCGCCACAAGGTTGGGAATTTCGTACTGCGGCACGAACTTGATGTTGACCCGCAACGTATAGGGCGGCGCGGCGATGATAGGCTTCAGGCGGTTCATCAGCGCTTTGCGCTCATGCATTTGCATTTCTTCGACAAGCAGCAGGCGGGTGCCGAGGAGGAAGTCGGTGTAGCCGCTGGCGATATCGTCGGGGCCGATCTCGCGCACGTTGTCCGCACCCAGCGCCGCGCGCACCGGCTGCATCATCAAGTCCTTGCCGATGCCCTCCTTGCCCGAGCCGACGACCAAAGCCCAGTTGGGCTTCTCGCCGGGGTTCTGGATCACCCAGGCGAACCAGTTGAGGACAATCGCACGTTCGCGTTCGCCAGGAATGACGAACTCTACGTGGTCCAGCCAAGGCTGAACGTCCTTGTCCGTGACGTCGAGGGGTATTCGGGTGGATGAAGGCTTCCACAGGTTGACGCATCGCCCTGTCAGGCCGGGCAGATTTTCATCGACGAACTTCGGCCCCGCTGGGCGATAGGTAAGGCCGTGCGCCATCTGAAGACGTGTTACGCTGGACGTGAGAACCGCCCATGCGCAGCTTTTTGTGTCGGTTGGGGGCCCAATATGGCGGTTCAGGACGTTGAACGGCTCACGAGCCAACAACTCGCCCGATTCCAGATCAGCAACGCGGGCGAGGCGCTGCACCCAAACGTAACGGTTGAACATGGCCGTGAGCGGCATGGTGTCGGCCGCCTCAGCTAGTTCTTCGGCCGTGGGCGTGGGCTCCACCGCGTCGAACTCATCTGCAGCGTCGCAGAACGTTCCGTCGCCATGCTCGATCGCATAGCGCCGTAGGAAGGGCCATGCGGCGCGGGGCTCACGGAAGGACGCCCATTTGGCCGTAAAGTCCTTCAGGGTGTTGCCTGGATAGGTCAACGACCAAGCGGCCGAGGCCAGAAAGGCTTCTGCTTCGCGATCAGGCCCCGCCGCCGTCTTTACGGCTGAGATGATTGTGATCCACGTGTCGTAGACGACCGTGTTTTCAATGGCGTTCAGCGCGGCTTTGAGTGCGTCCATAGAAGGAGCGAGCTGGGACAGATCGCCAGACCAATGGTTAGGTGTCGCAGCGGAACTGCTGACGACCTGATAGCCGTGAAGCTCCAGCAGGCCTTCAAGGTCGGTGAAGAACTGATCAACCTGTTCGGCGGTGATGGCCGTCAGGCCAGTCACGCCAATCGTCGCCGGGGATCGATCATCCAGCCAGCAGTATGGCTTTCCGGCTTTGGGGTGCATGCCTTCGACGACGTACTGCTGGCCGTTTGCGAGGAATTCGACGGCTTGATGAGGCTTGGAGGGCGCGGTCGCGCCGCCCTGGTCGTTAACGTCGTCGCCCCCATGGACGAATGCGACGCGGCGCTTCTTCATGCCCTCCGCTGCGTACACCAGCAGGCAGCGCGCGCCATTTCCATATCGCGTCGGCGCGTCGCCAAGTGTACCAAGCGCAAGCTTGCGGATGGCTTCTGACAGTTCTGCATCATCGACGTCGATATCAACGGCTGGGTGTTTACGACCCTGCATGCCGAGGCTGGCCCCCCAGCCCGCCCAGATCGACAGGTCTTCCGGCGTGCCGACGTGCTGCGGCCATCCTTGAAGGCCTTTCCAGCCGTCGCGGGTCTTATGGCCGGGGATCTTGCCCCGCCCTGCCGTAACGCCATCTGAGCTGTTGGGGTGGATGGGGGCGTTTGGCGGAATAATCGACAGGGCTTCAGATGCTAGGCCTGCGTCAGCATAGGCCTTGTAGCGGGTCGTCATTGGCGTTTCTCACGCTGAGACCTCAATCGCGACAGCCATGGCGCTCCAGGCGCAGCTCTGGCGTGGGGATTTTGAGGTCAGGTCAAAAGGGGCAGGTTCTGACGCGTCGTTCAACGCATCCCCTCTGACCCCTGCGACCTGGCCTAACGCATTCCCGCTGACGCGAGCCCCGAGGACGAACGGGGTAGCTGATTACGTCCCTGCAGTTCCCGAGGGAGGAAGCTGCAATGCGTGCATACCGCTGGTGAGTCGCCGGAAGCGGCAAGACCCATCAGCGGAAATGCGCCAAATTTTGTGAGAGGGCGGGATAGGGCAAGGCGCGAGAGGCGTCTGACCCCTCCCCCAGGGGTAGGGGCGGGCGGGGGGCCAGGTCGCACAATGGGCGCACTGACAGCGACTGTCTCGAAAAGGATCGTTTAAGGGACGGGTTGGCGACTCTAGTAAAAACAATGGCTTGATAATCTCAAAAACCTGTCTCTAAATACTCGCATGGATATCGGCTATGCACGCGTCTCCACGGGAGACCAGAACCTCGACCTACAGGAGCGGGCCCTGCGCGATGCGGGCGTCGCCGAGATATTCACTGATCGCGTGTCAGGCGTGGCGGCGACGCGCCCCGGTCTGGACAAGGCATTGGCTGCGCTCGGCCAAGGCGACGTGCTGGTCGTGTGGCGGTTGGACCGGCTGGGGCGCTCGCTCCCGCATCTGATCTCGGTCGTGACCGGGCTGGGCGAACGCGGCGTGGGCTTCCGCTCCATCTCTGACGCTATCGACACAACGACGGCGCAGGGCAGGCTGGTTTTCCACATGATGGGGGCCCTGGCCGAGTTCGAACGGGCGCTGATCAGCGAGCGGACGCAGGCCGGACTTCGGGCCGCGAAGGCGCGCGGCGAGCGTCTGGGCCGGAGGCCAGCGTTGACGCCAGCCCAGGTCGTTCACGCTCGCCAGCTTATTGAAGCGGGGGCGCGGACCGCTGACGTGGCGCGCACCCTCAACGTAGGTCGTGCAACGCTCTATCGGGCATTGGGGGCGTAGCCAGTCCGACTATCTCAGATCTCAGATCACAGATCGGTTTTGAAAGGTTCTGAAGAGAGGCGACAATATAGGGGAGGGCTGAAAGGGTCTTTAGAACGGTTCTGAGATGTGAGAGCTGCGACGGTCCTGGGGGCGCATTCAGCGCAGACCGTGCACGGATTGAAGCCTAAGCCATATCGATAATCGATATTTAGAGCTGCATCCTGCGCGGCGAGGCGCTGATTGCGTATGACGACATCTACATCTTGTCGCGATAGCGCTTTGTGACACGGAAGATGTGAGCCGCTTCCGGCGGAGGCCGGGCTGTCGCAAGAAGGCTTTGGCGTTCGAAGCCAAAATGAGCGCAGCTACGTTAGCTACCCTTGGCGGTGCGTTAGAGCGTTGCCTCGGGGGATCTGAAGCCTGCCGCGAGATCCTGACGCGTTTCAGCGAGGCTGCGCAGCGAGGGCTTATGCAGAACGCTTAGCTTTCGAGCCAAGGAGTTGAGATCGAGCGGCTAGATATTCATGCTCGGTCACGAGCCCCTCATCCCGTAAGTTTGCCCATTTTCGAAGTTCATCAGCGACCGACAAATTGCCCTTTGTGACTTGTGGGGATGGATCGCGGAGCTGATCGACGAATTCTAAGCCTCGTTCTGTTAGGCTGTTGGCCAATGCTCTGGCGCGTTTAGACGCGCTCAATCGGTCAACTAGGCTGATGGCCATCAAAAATAGCAATGCTGCTGCAAACAACATCGCGAAACCGATGCTAATCATCGCTGCCGAACCGACAGTCATACCGGTGAAGCCCATCAGGTTGAGGATTAGCGCAACGATGAAAATTACCATCGCCAAAGCCAGGCCCCCAGTGAGTAGCCCCTGTGCGCGGATGATCGCGTCTGTGTTGCGCGACGACATGTTCCCGGCCCCCTAAGCCTGACAAGCAATCAATGTGTGTAGGTCAACGATCGGAAAGATGCATAGAAAAATGATGCTGCTTTGGGGTCATTGGCGACGATGACGGCCGCGCCTCAGACGAAGGCCCGCAATCCGCCTAGGAGGAGCAAGGCTACGCTGAACACCGCCAGCCAACGGGTTGAAGTAATCAGGTGGGGATGCCAGGGCGGTCGCTTCCGAAGCTTCGTCCACGTGTCCAAACACCACGCGAGACCGCACCCGCCGAAAAGAATGTCCACGCAAGCTGGCCAGATCATGAAGCGCTCTCTCGTGATTGGCGGCGGCATGGTTGATCTGGGCTCTGTGGCCGATTGCCCTTGCTATCGCGCTGGCGTGGGCCGGAGCGGTGTTTGGCGGGACGTGGGGCGGGCTCGCGGGTCTGTCGATTGCCTGTCTGGTCGCGTTCGTTGACGCTTGGCGGAGCGACCGTCAAGCTACGAGCAAGGGCCGCGAATAGGACGTGTTCAGTTTCGCTGGAGCTGGCCGTGCTTTTTCGCTGCGAGTTAAGTCATCATCTAACGTTCGAACGCTGAGGCGTTCGCCAGCATGCCTTTATTAGAAGAACCGCTGGAAAAGCATTTGAATTGAAGGGGCGATAGTCTTGGCCAATCCTCGTTGGGGTATCGCTTTGCGAGGTGGCGACGCTGACTTGGCTGATTGGCGGTTCATGCTCAGGCCGCCCTTTGATCCGTGGGTCGAACAGCGCACCGTGCATGGACAGGATATGCCGGTACTGTTTGCGGCTATTCTGGAGGAGGCCGCGAGCGCGCTTGATGTTCGTCAGATAGCCGACGTTTTAGTTGGCCGGGTTAACGGCGCGATCGCTCTCAGCGGTCGCGGCGCCAGGGTAGCCATTGCGGGTGTGGTGGATGCCGGTGATGGCGTTCCGGTGCTCCATACGTTTGTAACTGGCAGTGCTGTGCTCCCGGCTTTGCAATCATCGGCTACCGTTACCGTGAGGAACCCGGACGGTAGCATTCCCGCTCCGGCCCCTCCGGCCCTTCCAGCCGCTTCTCTGGCGCAGCTTTGGCTCGATGCAGGTGCGACAGACTATGTTGAGGAGCTTCTCGTCTATGCAGGCCGGGCGGACAATTGGTTTGACCTATACAAGCTGATCGAAGTGTCAGAGGTCATTCATGGCGGTGAGCATGCGCTGCGGGAGGCCTACCCTGACATCAAGGCCGCCAAGGTTACCGCCAACATTTATAGGCACAGTCGGGCAAAGGGGCTCCAGTTGCCCCCCAATTTGCTGGCCTTTGAAGACGTAAAGGCGCGTGCCTTTCACGCGGCTAGGTTGGCGCTAGAGCGATCGCGCTAACTGCCTAGCGGTATGACGAGCTATCAAAACTTCAGAAGCCGCTTTGTTTTCAAGAGCGCCCTTATTGTTTGGTAGTGTAGGCCAATCCCAATGGCCATTTCGTCAATTGCCCGATCGTCAGATCGGCACAAGCGCGTCGGCCGGCAAGGCGCGCTGCAGTTCTTTCGCGACCTCCCACGGCGCCGACATCCACATCTCGATCTCGTCGGGTTCCGTTAGGATCACCGGCATGGCCTTGGGGTGAACCGATTTCACCGGCTCGCTGGGCTCGGTCGTCAGGAAGGCGAACAGGTCGCAGGTCTCCTTGCCGGTCTTGATCTTGCGCACGCAAGACCAGTCGCGGACGTAGACACCGGCGAAGAAGGCCAGAGGATCGTACTGGGTCTGGTCCAGTTCGAACCAGACCGGCTGGTACTTGCCCTCGGCGTCGCGGCCGGGCTCGCTGAAGGCGTCGAACGGGACCAAGCACCGGTTCTCAGGCTTCAGCCAGGGCTTCCAATGCGACGACGACGTGTTGCGGACGTTTGTGGTTCCGCTGTCGGGCTCCAGCTCCAGCAGCTTGGGAAAGTCCACGTCATTGCCCTTGGCGCGCAGCTTGTCCGCCCGCTTGGTCGCGGCGTCGAACTGCGCCTTCTTTGACGACGGCATGCCCCAGCGGGCCACGGCCAGCTCACGGACGCCGTCGGCGCCGGTCCTGACGATGGGCGCGGCGTAGTCGGGGTAGATGTCGCGCGGCTCCATGTTGCCAACGTCGGAGCGGATGGCCCTCGCCAGATCGAGGATCGCCTGGGGCCCGCTGCGCTGTCGGTAGAGGTTGCACACTGTCAGAGGCAGGTGGGGCAGAGGGGGTATTCGGCGGAGGTCGCCTCGTAAGCAGGGAAAGTACATCTGCAATGCAGGCACTCCGCCACCATGGGGCCGGTTGGGGCGGGCGGGCGCTGCCGTCGCCGCGCCTCTGCCTCGCGCTCTTCATCTGTAAAACTGGACATGGCTCCTCCTCGGCGAAGCCTCTCATGATGATCAACGTTTGTGGAGTCGCGATAAGCAGTCGTCGCTGTATGAGCGGTAGCCCGGCCATCAGCGCCGCTCAGTTGTCCTACGCTCTCGCGATCGGGGTTTCGTTCAGGCGGGTGGTCCAGCGCGGACTGCGCATGTCCTGTTTCAGTCCCCATGGCTTCTGATAGGTGACGCCTGCGGGCGCGAGGGCGTGACGTCCGAACCTCAAGTTCACCGCGTCCATCGCTCGCATCAGGTCCTCGCGGCGCGGGTCGGGTTGGTTCCACAGATCCAGTGCCGCGTCCGCCGGGGCGATCAGGCCTTCCAGCATGACGCCTGCCTTGGCGTAGAGGTAGCCGTCGGCCCATAGGCGTCGCGCCAGACGGCCAGCGGCGGCAGACAAAACAAGGCTGTCGTTCGTTGCGACGGGGAAGGTTTCGACGCCTGAGGCCGATCGCTGAGGCCCGGCGCGGTGGCGTGAGGTGAAATAGAACACTTGCAGCTGAGGTGCGGCGCGTTGATGTCTGCGCAGCTTCTCGCCCGCCCGCACGGCGTGGGTGCGGATGGCCTGCTCCATCTCCGCCAAGGTCGTGACCGGTCGGCCGAAGGACCGGGTGACGGCTATGCCTTTTCTCGCTGGAGCTGAGACTTCCAGATCGCTGCAATGGATGCCCGCCAGTTCAAGCGCGATGCGTTCGCCGGTGACCGACAGGATTTGCCGTGTCGACTTTGGGGGCAGGGCCGCGACGTCGGCGGCGGTGTGTACCCCATGCGATGCAAGGCGTGCAGTCAGGGCGCGGCCGATGCCCCAGATGTCGGCGACGTCCAGGGTCGCCAGCAGTTCCATGCGGCGGGATGGATCGGTCAGGTCGCAGACGCCTTCGAACGCGGGCCGCTTCTTGGCCAGGTGGTTGGCGGCCTTGGCCAGTACGCGGGTCGGGCCGAGGCCGACGCACGTCGGGATGCCCGTCCAACGCAACACCGTGTCGCGCATACGTCGCGCATGGGCGATCGGGTCAGGCGATCGGGTCAGGTCGAGGAAGCTTTCGTCGATCGAGTAGACCTCGACGTCGTCAGCGAACTGCTCATAGACGGCGTTTACCCGGCGGCTCATGTCGCCATAGAGGGCGTAGTTGGAGGAGCGCACTCGGCCGCCTGCCTTCAGATAACCATCGCGGATTTCAAACCACGGCGCGCCCATCGGAACGCCAAGGGCTTTAGCCTCTGGCGTGCGGGCGACTACGCAGCCGTCGTTGTTGGACAGGACGACGACGGGTTGTCCGATCAGCGATGGATCGAACACCCGTTCGCAGGAACAGTAGAAGCTGTTGCCATCTGACAGGGCGTAGACGCGGGTCATGATGGGGGGCGGTGGGCCGTCAACGACCATGTTACCACGCCCCAGATCATTGCCTCGGACGCTTCGTCCAAGATCAGGTGCGCCATTACCGGGTTGTCGAAGTCCAGGGCGAGGTGTCCGCCGCCAAGGCGACGCACCCGTTTGACGCTGGGCAGGCCGTCAATAATTGCGACGACGACATCGTTCGGCTTCACTTTCAGCGATCGATCGACCACGACGAAGTCCCCATCGTTGATCCCAGCGCCGATCATCGATGAGCCGGACACGCGCCACATGAATGTGCTGATCGGGTTCGTTACGATCAGATGTGCGGGGTCAAGGGCTTCTTCGACATAGTCGTCAGCGGGGCTGGGAAAGCCAGCGCATACAGATGACCCCATCAGCGAGATCGGCAGGAGCGCGCCGGTACGCAATTGCACGGCAGACAGGGGTTTCATCTTCAGACTGCTGAGGCAGCTCCGGGGTGGTCGCCATGCGCGTACATGACCTCGAACGTCGCCCGCACCTTGTCCACGGTGCCGGGTGCGATGCGGTTCAGATAGGCTGCGTGCCGGGCGAGCATGTTGATCATGACGGGGTCGTGCTGCGCCGCTTCACCGTGGCGCCAGATGGCGACCATCTGAGCGAGGGCAGTTTCGATCTGCGTGGGCGTGGGGGCGCTCATCGTGCAGGCCTCCCGATATGGGTCATGCCAGCGATCAGACCGGCCAGAGGGCTGATCGTCTTCTCCTGCCTTTCCGTCTTGCGCCGAGCATCGAGTTCACGGTCGAGTTCAGCTAGGTCGCGGGTAAACGTTTCATCCGGGCTGCAGGGTTGCGTGTCCATATTCCATCCTCCGAGTTGCCGACCCGGTTGGACTCGTAGTGGCGAACCCGGCTTGCGAGCAAGTCACTTGTTCGCGTTATGTTCTCATATCCACAGGCGCGCCAGCCAGCCATCTGGCGGATGGATGCCGAGCGTTTCAGGAGTATTTCTGGGGGAGTTTCTGGGGGGCACTTAGTGCCTCAATCACCCAAGTGATTGAAAGAAATGGTGGACGCGACAGGGATTGAACCTGTGACCCCCTCGGTGTGAACGAGGTGCTCTCCCGCTGAGCTACGCGTCCAGCGCAGAACGGCCAAATCGAAAAGGCTTGGGCCGTCGGGAGGCGCGATGTAGCCCGCGATTCCGACGACGGCAAGCCTCATTCGATCAAATACCGGCGGCGCGGACCCCTTCCGGCGTCTCGGTGTCGGGGTCGCCAGGCAGCCAGGCGACGTGACCGTTGTAGATGTTCTCGTTCAGGATCTTCTCTTCCTTGGCGACCAGGACCGGGACCAGCATTTGGCCGGTGACGTTGGTGGCCGTGCGGATCATGTCGATGATCCGGTCGATGGCGACGATATAGCCGATGCCTTCCAGCGGCAGCCCCGCCGTCGACAGGGTCAGGGTCAGCATGACGATCGAGGTGCCGGGAACGCCAGCGGTCCCGAGCGAGCCCAACACTGCCGTCAGGCCGATCAGGACGTATTGGGTCAGGCTGAGGTCGATGCCGAAATACTGGGCGATGAAGATGGCCGCGATGGCCGGGTAGATGGCGCCGCAGCCGTCCATCTTCACATTGGCGCCCAAAGGCACGGCGAAGGCGGCGTAGCCCTGGGGCACGCCCAGACGCTCGACCGTCTGGCGCAGGGTGATCGGCAGGCTGCCCATCGACGAGGAGGTGGCGAAAGCCGTCTGCTGCGCCGCGAAGGCGCCGCGGAAGAAGCTGGTGATCTTCAACCCGTGCAGCTTCAGCAGGCCCGAATAGACGATCAGGATGTGGAACAGGCAGGCGGCGTAGATGGCGAAGATGAACTTGCCCAGCGGCAGCAGCGCCTCCCAGCCGTAGCCGCCGACGACCGAGCCGATCAGGCCGAATACGCCGAAGGGCGTCAGTTGGATCACCCAGCGGGTGATGCGGAAGATCAGCGCCGCGCCCTCATCCACCAGCCGCCGCGCGTTCTGCGCCCGGTCGCCCAGCGCCACCAGCGCCGCGCCTACCAGGGCCGAGAAGAAGATGATCTGCAGCACCTTGCCCTCGCTCAGCGCCGCGAAGGGGTTCGTGGGCACGATGCCCAGCAGCACTTGCAGCGGGGTGGGGATATCGCGCGCCTTCACCTCGCCCAGCGGCAGGTCCGACAGGCCGACGCCGGGATTGATCAGATGGCCGAAGGCGAAACCGACCAGCACCGCCAGCAGCGAGGTGATGGCGAACCACACCAGTGTCCGCACCCCCAGCCGCACCGCGCCGACGCCTTCGCCCAGCTTGGCGATGGAGCTGGCGATGGTGAACAGCACCAGCGGCGCCACCACCATGCGGATCAGGTTCAGATAGACGTCGCCGATCGGCTTCAGCCAGACGGTCGCCTGCTCGCGCAGGATCAGGCCGGCGATGATGCCCAGGGCGAAACCGGCGGCGGTGCGTTGCCAGAGGGGGATGGCGAAGAAGCGACGGAACATGACGACCTTTGGGGAGGAGCGGTCGGTCTATGTGTTTGCAGGCGTGCGTTACGGCAACCGCGACGGGCGCAGATGGCGCGCAGAAGTTCTGTCTGGATGTTTAGATTTTCTAACTCTGATCCTTCTCCCCTTGCGGGAGAAGGTGGCCCGTCAGGGCCAGATGAGGGGTCTCGCTACGCTCTGAAGGCGGCGAGTTGAATGTCCCGCAACCCCTCATCCGTCAGCCTTCGGCTGCCACCTTCTCCCGCAAGGGGAGAAGGGAAGATGCGTTAAGGCATCACCTCGGCCAGCGCCGCTTCGAACCCGTCGTAGTGGTCGATCACCACATCCCCGCCCAACTCGTCGCGCGGCACGTCGTTGTAGCCGAAGCCGACGACGATGCAGGCCACGCCCGCGTCCTTGGCCGCCTTGGTGTCGGTGGTGCTGTCGCCGACCATGACGCAGCGCACCGGATCGCCGCCCGCCTTCTGCACCGCCTCATGGATATGGGCGCCGCTGGGCTTGCGGGCCGAGACCGCGTCCGGCCCGGCGATGAAGGCGAAGTGCTTGGTCAGGTCCAGCGCCTCGATCAGGGCGACGGACAGGTCGGTGCGCTTGTTGGTGGCGACGCACAGGATCGCCCCGCGCCCGGCCAGCCGCTCCAGCGCCGGAACCACGCCGTCGAAGGCGCGGCTCTCGTCGGCGATGTGGGCCAGGTAGTCCTCGATGAAGCGGTCGAACAGACCGGGGGCATGGGCCTCGTCCCAGGCGGCGCCGGCCTCCATGAAGCCGTGACGCAGCAGGGCCATCGCCCCGTGCCCGACCAGATGCCGGGCCGAGGACAGGGGCACGGGCGGCAACTCATACTCGACCAGCATCCGGTTCAGCGTGCCGATCAGGTCGGGCGCCGAGTCCACCAGAGTCCCGTCCAGGTCGAAGGCGATGGTCCAGCCTTCCAGATCGCGTTCGATGGTCACTCTTGTCTCCCGGCTCGCGCAGACCTCGGCAATGGGCTAGATCGCGCAGGACGACAAGCCGCCGGATCGATTCATGACCGCACCCCACCCTCGCGCCGCCATCATCCTCGCCGCAGGCCAAGGCACGCGGATGAAGTCGCCGCTGCCCAAGGTGCTGCACCCCGTCGGCCAGCGCGCCATGCTGGATCACGCCATCGACGCCGCCGAGGCCCTGGGCTGCGAGCGTATCGTCGTCGTCGTCGGTTCTCATTCGCCCGAGGTCCGCGACCACGTCGTGCGCCGTCTGGGCGAGGACTCCATCGCCGTTCAGGACCCACCGCTCGGCACCGGCCACGCCGTGCGCGCCGCTGAGGCCGTGCTGGGCGACTTCATCGGCCATGTGGTCGTGACCTATGGCGACGTGCCGCTGCTGAAGGCCGCCGACATCGAGCCGGTCTTCGCCCCAGACTTCGCCAATCGGCATGAAGGCGTCACCGTCATCGGCTTCGAGGCCCGCGATCCCGGCGCCTATGGCCGTCTGATCCTCGACGGCGACGACCTTCTGGCCATCACCGAGGCCAAGGAGGCTTCGGAACAGGTTCTGGCGATCACCGCCTGCAACTCCGGCGTCATGGCCGCGCCGGTCGGCCTGCTGTTCGACCTGCTGGCCCAGGTGAAGAACGACAACGCCAAGGGCGAATACTACCTGACCGACGTGGTCGAGCTGGCCCGCAAGCGCGGCGCCCCGACCCGCGCCGTCTTCGCCGCCGAGGACTCGGTCATGGGCGTCAATGCGCAAGGCGAACTGGCCCAGGCCGAGGCCCTGTTCCAGTCGGCCCAGCGCGAGCACTTCCTGGCGGCGGGCGTGACCATGTCGGCCCCCGACACCGTCCACTTCGCCTGGGACACGGCAGTCGGCGCCGGCACGACCATCGAGCCCTTCGTCGTCTTCGGCCCCGGCGCCCGCGTGGCCGAGGGCGCGCGCATCCGCAGCTTCAGCCATATCGAAGGCGCCAAGGTCGCGACCAAGACCGAGGTCGGCCCCTACGCCCGCCTGCGCCCCGGCGCGGACCTGGGCGAGGGCGTCAAGGTCGGCAACTTCGTCGAAGTCAAGAACGTCCGCATGGACGCAGGCGCCAAGGCCAACCATCTGGCCTACCTCGGCGACGGGACGGTGGGGGCCAAGGCCAACATCGGCGCGGGCACGATCTTCTGTAACTACGACGGCTTCTTCAAACACCGCACCACGGTCGGCGAGGGGGCCTTCGTCGGCTCGAACAGTTCGCTGGTCGCCCCCGTGACTATCGGCGCGGGCGCCATGGTCGGCTCCGGCTCGGTGGTGACCAGGGACGTCGCGCCGGGCGACCTGGCCCTGGGCCGCGCCGAACAGACGACCAAGTCGGGCTGGGCCGCCCGCTTCATGGACACGATGCGCGCAAAGAAGGCGGCGAAATCCCAATGAGCGACCTGCAGAAGAAGAATGCCGGCGAAGCCGCCGCCGCCTATGTCGAGGCGGGCATGGTGGTCGGTCTGGGCACCGGTTCCACCGCCGCCTGGTTCGTCAAGGCGCTGGCGGCGCGCGGGCTGGACGGCCTGCGCTGCGTGCCGACGTCGGAACGCACGGCTGATCTGGCGCGTGAGCTGGGCCTGACCCTGTCGACGCTGGAGGACACCCCGCGCATCGACCTGACCGTCGACGGCGCCGACGAGATCGGCCCCGGCCTCGCCCTGATCAAGGGCGGCGGCGCGGCCCTGTTGCGCGAGAAGCTGGTGTGGGAGGCGTCCGAACGCTGCATCTGTATCGCCGACGCGGCCAAGGTGGTGCCGGTGCTGGGGACCTTCCCCCTGCCGATCGAGGTCGTCGCCTTTGGTCACAAGACCACCGCCAACCGCATCGCCGACGTCCTGGCCGACCACGACATCCCCATGCCCGCTCGCGTCCGTCAGGCCGACCGCGGCCTGATCCGCACTGACGGCGGCAACCTCATTTATGATGCGGCCTGCAAGATCATCGCCGACCCGGCCCGCCTCGCCGCCGACCTCAAGAGCCTGACCGGCGTGGTCGAACACGGCCTCTTCCTCGACCTGACTGACCTGGCCATCATCGGCACGGACGATGGGTTCGAGACGCGGGCGCCCTAAGGCTCCTTGCTCCTAGTCTTGCGTCTGCTCTTCTGCGCGCAGCCGTTCGTGGGTGCGTCGGATCGAAGAGGTGATCTCGGAGCGCGCCGCACTAAGGCTCTTGCGGGTTCGCTGGGTGTCATAGAGGCCGGCCAGATAGGCCTTGTCCCATTCGGTGAGGCTGACGACGCTTTCAGGCGCATCGAAGACATTCAGGATCGACGCATAGCGGCTGGTGTCCGCCTTCGGATCAATCTGGGCGAAGGTGACCATGGCGATGTAGTCGGCCAGTTGCTGAATCTGGACGTTGGCGAGTTGATTGGCGTCCACGACGACGATGGTTCGGAAAATGTCATCAACGATTTGCGTGCTGAGACGCGAGGCGAAGACGTTGAGGACTGGCACGTACGAATAGACGGACTCACAGCTTCCCTGGCACTCGCCCGGTATGCGCGTAACGCGTTCGCCGGTGACGGCATCCACGGGCATGCTGACCTGCCACCAGCGTACCGGCTGGTTGGACGATTGAAACGCCCGCAAGGCGGCGCCGCCTCGATCCATGCCTGATCCGCCCATCCGGAAGGTGTGCTTGCTGTCCTGAGTCATTTGAGCGGCCATGGCGTTGGCGTCGCTGGCGGCGATGATGAGCACGTTCGGCGAGCATCCGGGCGCGCCGGTTCTCAGACCCAGATCGCTGGCTACGGTTGAAACTCGGTCGACCAGATACTGGGCGGTTTCGGGCTCGAAGTGGGCGGCGCCGATGCAAAGCTTGCCGCGCCACCGCGCCAAGCTCCGATTCGGATTGGGGGCTGCGACGGAGCCTACGAAGTCGTCGATCATGGATTCAAGCGAGCGCCCGGTGACCTCAACGTCCTCAAGGCGAACGGGCGCGTCCTCGACGCCGGGTCCAGCTTGGACGGTCGGCGTATTCTGTACAGGAGTTGTTGAAAGCAGGGCGGCCAGGGCGAGCGCGATCACGACAATCTCCGGTTCAATCTATCGATGTTATTTTAGAGTTATGGCATGAGGTGCATAGGTCAAATCGGCATGAGCGACCTGCAGAGCGAAGAAGAACGTCGGCGAAGCCGCCGCCTATCTCCCCTGACCTTCGAGACCGCTCACCGACGGTCGAAGCCGTCGGTGAGCGGTTCGCGTTCCTGGGGTGCGACGGTGATTGCGAGGGCGGCGAGGAGGGAAGCCAGCATGAGAGCCTTCTTTCGAAGATTGTCGTTCGGCGAAGCCTCGATCAAATCGAGAGGCGGGTCAAATGGCGCCCGGCTTGCGTCCGGCGTGGCTCCTGCCTAACTGCCGTGCCTGTGCGAGGCGCGCCGATGGATGCGCCCTTTGATTGCTGCGCCGCCACGGCGCCCGGAGCTTACCGAATGTCCGACGCCTACGACTACGACCTCTTCGTCATCGGCGCCGGTTCGGGCGGGGTGCGCGCCGCGCGGCTGACCGCGCTGGGCGGCAAGAAGGTGGCCGTGGCCGAGGAGTATCGGGTCGGCGGCACCTGCGTCATTCGCGGCTGCGTGCCCAAGAAGTTCATGGTCATGGCCTCGGAAGTCAGCCACGCGCTGGAGATTGCCGAGGGCTATGGCTGGTCCTTCGCTGACGCCAAATTCGACTGGCCGACCTTCCTTCAGGCCAAGGACGTCGAGATCGCCCGCCTGTCGGGCATCTACGCCGCCAACCTGGGCAAGGCGGGTGTCGATCTGGTCCACGGCCGCGCCGTGATGAAGGACGCCCACACCGTCGAGATCGTCGGCAAGAACCAGACCTTCACCGCCGAGAAGATCCTGATCGCCACCGGCGGCCGTCCGTGGAAGCCCGAGGACCTGCCGGGCGTTGAACACGCCATCACCTCCGAAGAAGCCTTCCACCTGCCGGAACTGCCCAAGCGCATCCTGATCGCGGGCGGCGGCTATATCGCGGTCGAGTTCGCGGGCATCTTTGCTGGTCTGGGCGTCGAGACGACCCTGATCTATCGCGGGCCGAATATCCTGCGCGGCTTTGACGACGACGTGCGCGCCCATCTGGCGGGCGAGATCGAGAAGCGCGGCATCAAGGTCATCCTGGGCTGCCAGCACACGTCGATCGAGAAGACCGAGAGCGGCCTGGTCAACCACCTGGGCAACGGCATGACGCTGGAGACCGACGTGGTCATGTTCGCCACGGGCCGCGTCCCCTACGTCAAGGGACTGGGGCTGGAAAACGCGGGCGTCGAGCTGAACGACGAGGGCGCCATCGCCGTTGATCCCTTCTCGAAGACCTCGGCCGACAACATCTGGGCCATCGGCGACGTGACCGACCGGATGAACCTGACGCCGGTCGCCATCCGCGAGGCGGTCGCCTTCCACGAGACGGTCTACAAGAACAACCCGCAGCACTTCGACTATGAAGCCGTCGCCACCGCCGTCTTCAGCCAGCCGCCGGTCGGCGTCGTCGGCCTGAGCGAGCATGAGGCGCGCCGCGCCTGCACGAACGGCGTCGATGTCTATGTGACCCGCTTCCGGCCGATGAAGTACGCCTTCACCGGCTCGGAGGAGCGGGTGCTGATGAAGCTGGTGGTCGACGCCGACAGCCAGCGCGTCGTCGGCGTCCACATCGTCGGCCCGGAAAGCCCGGAGATGATCCAACTGGCCGCCATCGCCGTGAAGGCCGGCCTGACCAAGGCCCAGTGGGACGCCACCTGCGCCGTCCACCCGACCATGGCCGAGGAACTGGTCACGCTGAAAGAGAAGCAGTCCCCGGCGTCGATGTCGGCGGGCTGAACCCTGTTGGATGAGGCGGCTTGCCAGTCGCCTCATCCACGCGCCTTATGCGGCCCAGCTTTCCCGGAGGTCGCCCCATGAAGTCCTGCCTGCTCGCCGCCGCCCTGTCCGCCCTGCTGGTCGCCGCTTCGCCGGTTCTGGCCCAGAGCGCCCCGCCGGCTGGTCTGGTGCAAAGCGCCGTCGCCGACAGCTTGCGTCCCGCCGACGAGGTCGCGCGCGATCCGCTGCGTCATCCGGCCGAGATCCTCGCCTTCGCCCAGCTTCGGCCGGGCCAGCGCATCGCCGACATCCGCCCCGGCGCGGGCTATTTCACCCGTCTGTTCGCGCGGGTGGTGGGCGAGGGCGGTCACGTCTACGCCTTCGTGCCCAACAAGACCGCCGAGCGCGAGAACCCGCGCGCCGACGCCCTGGTCGCCGCCTATCCCAACGTCAGCCGCGTCAACGGCGACCTGGACGCCATGGCCTTTGACCAGCCGCTGGACGTGGTCTTCATGAGCCAGGAATACCACGACTTCCACATCCCCAGTTTCGGCGTGGACGTGACCCGGATGAACGCGGCCATCTATGCGGCGCTGAAGCCCGGCGGCCTGTTCGTGGTCATCGACCATCAGGCCGCCCCCGGCGCCGGCAACACCGTCGTCGGGACCCTGCACCGGATCGAGGGCGCGCAGTTGCGCAAGGAGGTTGAGGCCGCGGGCTTCGTCTTCGACGGCGAGACCTCGGCGGTGGCCAACCCGGCGGACAATCACAGCCTGAACGTCTTCGACGAGGCCATTCGCGGCAAGACCGACCAGTTCGTCTATCGCTTCAGAAAACCGCTATAGGTTGTTCTTGGGCGTCATTCTCGGCCTTGTGCCGAGAATCCATAAACACGACATCCCAAGTTCGGGGCGCCGCGCGGTCCTGGCGACGCTCGAGTGTCTGGATCCCCGGCACAAGGCCGGGGATGACGCATGAAGGGGGGGGCAGAGCGTGAGACACCGGCCTTTGGGCGCGACCTATCAAACTGGTGACTGGCGAAGCGGGCCGGGCGGCGCTAACCCTCGGCCAAAATCCATAAGGGAAACGCTCTGATGACTTGCATCGCCTTCATCGGTCTCGGCAACATGGGCGGCGGCATGGCCGCCAATCAGGCCAAGGCCGGGCATGACGTCGCCGCCTTTGACCTGTCGCCCGCCGCGCTGGAACGGGCCGCCGAGGCCGGGTGCCGCACGGTCAGTTCGGTCGCCGAGGCCGTGAAGGACGCCGAGGCGGTCATCACCATGCTGCCCGCCGGACCACACGTGCTGGGCGTCTATTCGGAACAGATCATCGGCGTGGCCCCGGCCAGCGCCTTGTTGCTGGACTGCTCGACCATCGACGTGGAGACGGCGCGCAAGGTCGCGACGCTGGCCAAGGACGCCGGCTACGCCTTCGCCGACGCCCCCGTCTCGGGCGGCACCGCCGCCGCCGACGCCGGCACCCTGGCCTTCATGGTCGGCTGCGACGAGGCGGACTTCGCCCGTGTCGAACCGGCCCTGGCCCCCATGAGCCGCATCACCATCCGCGCCGGCGACCACGGCGCGGGCCAAGCGGCCAAGATCTGCAACAACATGCTGCTGGGCATCTCGATGATCGGCACCTGCGAGGCCATCGCCCTGGCCGAGAAGCTGGGCCTGGAGCCGGAACGCTTCTTCGAGATCGCCTCCAAGTCCTCGGGCCAGTGCTGGAGCGTCAGCAACTACTACCCCTGGGCCGGCCCGGTCCCGACCGCCCCCTCGAACCGCGACTACGAAGGGGGCTTCGCCACCGCCATGATGCTGAAGGACCTCAAGCTGGCCCAGGACGCCGCCGCCAAGGCGGGCGCCACTACGCCGCTGGGCGCCCAGGCCGAGGCCCTCTATTCCCTGTTCAACGGCCTCGGCTACGGCGGCAAGGACTTCTCCGCCATGGTGCAGATGCTGCGCGGGCGGCTGGATACGCTGGCGAACTAGGGCCTGCTTCTTTCCTCCCCACGAAGTGGGGAGGGGGACCACGAAGTGGTGGAGGGGGCGGCGCAGACGTCAGCCGTCGAGTCGCCCCCTCCGTCTCGTCGCCTTTCGGCGCCGATCCACCTCCCCATCGCTGCGCGACAGGGAGGAAAGTGGGTCTCAGCCCGCGTCGGGTCGGGAGGTCCCGCAGGGCCGACGACCGCGGGCCACTAAAATGAGAACCGTTATCATTTAAGGGCTTGAGACACTTTGTCCCGCTCTCGACATGGACAACGCTGGGCGGTGAGCGCAATTAGGCGCGGAAAGCTGTATAAGCGAAAGAACTGCCGCCTTGTTCGACTATAAGTCCGCCTTTCAAAGCTCTGTTGAGCAGGTTCGCAGCGAAGGCCGCTATCGCGTCTTTGCCGATCTGAAGCGCGTGCGCGGCCAGTTCCCGCAGGCGGTCCGCCGCCGCGAGGACGGGTCCGAACAGGACGTCGTGGTCTGGTGCTCCAACGACTATCTGGGCATGGGCCAGCATCCGGTGGTGCTGGACGCCATGAAGGCCGAGATCGACGCCGTGGGCGCCGGGGCTGGCGGCACGCGCAATATCTCGGGCACCACGCGCTCGGCGGTTGACCTGGAAGCCGAGCTGGCCAGCTGGCACCAGAAGGAAGCGGCGCTTCTGTTCACCTCGGGCTATGTGGCCAATGAGGCGACGCTGGCGACGCTGCAGAAGATTCTGCCGGGCCTGATCATCTTCTCCGACGCCCTGAACCACGCCTCGATGATCGAGGGCATCCGCCACGGCGGCGGTCCGCGCCACATCTTCCGTCACAACGACCTGGAACACCTTGAGGAGCTTCTGGCCGCCGCCCCGCTGGGCGCGCCCAAGCTGGTCGCCTTCGAGAGCGTCTATTCGATGGACGGCGACATCGCCGACGTCGCCGGCACCGTCGCCCTGGCCAAGAAATACGGCGCCATGACCTATCTGGACGAGGTCCATGCGGTCGGCCTCTACGGCGCCACCGGCGCGGGCGTGGCCGAGCGCGACGGCCTGCTGGACGGCATCGACATCGTCGAATGCACCCTAGGCAAGGCCATCGGCGTCATGGGCGGCTATATCGCCGCTGACGCGGTGATCGTGGACGCGGTGCGCAGCTGGGCCTCGGGCTTCATCTTCACCACCAGCCTGCCGCCGGCCTTGACCGCCGGGGCCTTGGCCTCGGTCCGTCACCTGAAGGCGCACCCGGAACTGCGCGTCGCCCATCAGGAGCGCGCCGAGACCCTGAAGCGCCGCCTCAGCGCCGCCGGCATCCCGGTCCTGCCCAGCGTCAGCCACATCGTGCCGGTGCACGTCGGCAATCCGGTGCACTGCAAGCTGATCTCGGATATGCTGTTGGAAGACTTCGGCATCTACGTCCAGCCGATCAACTACCCGACCGTGCCCAAGGGCACCGAGCGCCTGCGCTTCACCCCGTCGCCGGACCACGACGACGGCATGATCGACAAGCTGGTCGACGCCATGGACAAGCTCTGGTCGCACTGCAACGTGGCCCGGCAGCCGGTCGCCGCCTGATGGCCGAGACGGAGCTGGGCGAAGTTCTCGTCGAGTTCGTCCGCAACGGGACCTATGTGAAATGCTCGGCCGTGCACGCGGCCACGGGCGTCGAGGTCTCGGCCATGGGCCCGGCCGCCGAGCCGCGCGCGGTCGAACGCGTGGCGATCGCCAAGCTGAAGCGGGCGTTGTCGCAGCGCTGAATTCTCCCTGTCATCCCGGCCGAAGCGCAGCGCAGAGCCGGGACCGCCCGACACGCCGACGTTGGCGCTTCCAGCGGTCCCGGATAGCGGCTGCGCCGCTTCTGGGATGACGGGGGTGAGCGGCTTCCAGCCCCCTAGATGTTGTGGTGTTCGGCGGCGCGGCCTAGATAGGTGCCGTCGTTTCCGCCTTCAGCCTTCGGGATGCCCGCCAGTGACCGCCTTTACCCACGACGCATATTTCTCCAAGACCCTCGCCGACGCTGATCCGGCGATCTTCAAGGGCATCCAGGGCGAACTGGGCCGCCAGAAGGAGCAGATCGAGCTGATCGCTTCGGAAAACATCGTCTCGCAGGCGGTGCTGGACGCGCAGGGCTCGGTCCTGACCAACAAGTACGCCGAGGGCTATCCGGGGCGCCGCTACTATGGCGGCTGCGAGTTCGTCGACATCACCGAGGACCTGGCCCGCGAGCGCGCCAAGGAATTGTTCGGCGCCGCCTTCGCCAACGTCCAGCCCCACTCGGGCGCCCAGGCCAACCAGGCGGTCTTCTTCACCCTGCTTCAGCCGGGCGACACCTTCCTCGGCATGGACCTGGCCTGCGGCGGTCACCTGACGCACGGTTCGCCCGCCAACCAGTCGGGCAAGTGGTTCCGCCCCGTGACCTACAAGGTTCGCGAAGACACCCACCTGATCGACTACGACCACGTCGCCGAAATGGCCGAGAAGGAGAAGCCCAAGCTGATCCTGGCCGGCGCCTCGGCCTACAGCCGCCACATCGACTTCAAGCGCTTCCGCGAGATCGCGGATTCGGTCGGCGCCTATCTGATGGTCGACATGGCCCACTATGCCGGCCTGATCGCCGGCGGCGCCTATCCCGACCCGGTGCCGCACGCCCACGTCACCACGACGACGACGCACAAGACCCTGCGCGGCCCGCGCGGCGGCATGATCCTGACCAACGACGGCGACATCGCCAAGAAGATCAACTCGGCCGTCTTCCCCGGCCTGCAGGGCGGCCCGCTGGAGCACGTCATCGCCGCCAAGGCCGTGGCCTTCGGCGAAGCCCTGAAGCCCGAGTTCAAGGGCTACGCCCAACAGGTGGTCAAGAACGCCCAGGCCCTGGCCGGCGTCCTGGTCGAGCGCGGCCTGGCCATCGTCTCGGGCGGCACGGACAGCCACCTGATGCTGGTCGACCTGCGTCCCAAGGGCGTGACCGGCAAGGCCACCGAGCATGAGCTCGAGAAGGCGTTGATGACCTGCAACAAGAACGGCGTGCCGTTCGACACCGCGCCCTTCACCGTCACCTCAGGCGTCCGTCTGGGCACCCCGGCCGGCACCACGCGCGGCTTCGGCGAGGAAGAGTTCAAGCAGATCGGCCACTGGATCGCCGACGTCGTCTCGTCGATGAACGGCGGCGACGAAGCCGATCCGGCCGTCGTCGCGGGCGTGGCCGCCCAGGTGCGCGAACTGACCGCGCGCTTCCCGATCTATCGCTAAGGGAACGACTGGATGAAGTGCCCCTTCTGCGGAAACCCGGACACTCAGGTGAAGGACAGCCGCCCGTCTGATGACGGCGCGGCCATCCGGCGCCGCCGGTCCTGTCCGCAGTGCAACGGGCGCTTCACTACCTTCGAGCGGGTGCAGCTGCGCGAGCTGATGATTCTGAAGCGCAACGGCCGCCGCACCCCCTTCGACCGCGACAAGCTGGAACGCTCGCTGGGCATCGCCCTGCGCAAGCGCCCGGTGCAGCCCGAGCAGGTCGAGCAACTGGTCAGCCGCATCGTCCGCCAGCTGGAAAGCCTGGGCGAGACCGAAATCCCGTCCAGCATCGTCGGCGATTTCATCATGAAGGCGCTGAAGTCGGTCGATGAGGTCGCCTACGTCCGTTACGCCTCGGTCTATAAGGACTTCCGCCACACGGGCGACTTCGCCAAATTCCTCGGCGCCGAAGGGCTGGATGAGGGCAGCGACGACTCTGGCAAGGGCTGATGCGCCCGCGCGTCACCCTGAAGCTGGCGACGTCGCTCGACGGCCGCATCGCCACGGCCTCGGGCGAGAGCCAATGGATCACCGGGCCTGAGGCGCGCCAGCAGGGCCATCGCCTGCGCGCGACCCATGACGCCATCTTGGTCGGCGTCGAGACGGTGCTGGCGGATGATCCCGAACTGACCGTGCGTCTGCCGGACTACGCCGGGGCGCATCCCCTTCGCGTCGTGCTGGACAGCCGTTTGCGCACCCCCGCGACGGCCAAGGTCGCCAGCGGCAACACCCTGATCCTGACGACCGTCGCCCCCCACGCCATCGGTCAGGCCGAGGTCATCAGCGTCCGAGCCGAGAACGGCCGCCCCGCCATCGACGCCGTGCTGGATGCCCTGACCGCGCGCGGCGTCGGCTCGCTGCTGATCGAGGGCGGCGGCCGCGTCGCCGCCTCCTTCTTGCAAGCCGGCGTGGTGGACGCGATCGAATGGTTCCGCGCCCCGATCCTGCTGGGCGGGGGGGGGCGGCCCTGCGTCGCGGGTCTGGCGCTTGCAAACTTGGCCGATGCCCCCAAGTTCCGTCGTCTGGGCGTCGAGCCTGTCGGAGACGACCTGTGGGAACGCTACGCAAGACTGTGATGCGTCCAATCAGGCCCCTGTCCGATGGTCGATTTCAGACGATTCAGACTAATTAGACTCTGTTTTTTGGGTCCGAAGGGACCGGAGCTTTCATGTTCACCGGCATCGTCACCGACATCGGCCGCGTCCGCAGCGTCCGCCAAACCGACCGCGACCGTCGCTACGAGATCGAAACCGTGTGGGACACGGCGACCATCGATCTGGGCGCCTCCATCAGCCACGCGGGCTGCTGCCTGACGGTGACGGAGAAGGGCCATGATGAGCGGGGGGGCTGGTTCGCCGTCGAGGTCTCGGGCGAGACCCTGTCCAAGACCAAACTGGGCGACTGGACCGAGGACACGCGCGTCAATCTGGAACGCGCCGCGAAACTGGGCGACGAACTGGGCGGCCATATCGTCTCCGGCCACGTCGACGGCCTGGGCGAGGTCGTCTCGATCACGCCCGAGGGCGGATCGCACCGCATCGTGGTCGAGGCTCCGGCCCCGCTGCACCGATTTATCGCGCCGAAGGGCTCAATCACCGTCGATGGGGTTTCCCTGACGGTGAATGGGGTGCAAGAGCGCCGCTTCGACTTGAACATCATTCCGCATACGTGGAATGCGACCACGCTCGGCGGCCTGAAGGTCGGCGACAAGGTCAACCTGGAGATCGACATGCTGGCGCGCTACCTCGCGCGGTGGCAGGAGACGGCGTGATGCAATTGGCGGCGAACATGGACGACAGCCCGATCAGCCCGATCGAGGACATCATCGAGGACGCCCGCAACGGCCGCCCCTATATCCTGGTGGACGCCGAGGATCGCGAGAACGAGGGCGACATCATCATTCCGGCCCAGTTCGCCACGCCGGATCAGATCAACTTCATGATCAAGCACGCCCGCGGTCTGGTCTGCGTGGCCATGACGGCCGAGCGCGCCAAGCAGTTGCGCCTGCCGCCGATGGCCGCCGAGAACCGCGAGAGCATGGGCACTGCCTTCACCGTCTCGATCGAGGCCAAGGAAGGCGTCACGACCGGCATTTCCGCCGCCGACCGCGCTCATACCGTCCAGGTCGCCGCTGACCCGACCAAGGGCGCCGACGACATCGTTTCGCCCGGCCACATCTTCCCCCTGGTCGCCCGCGACGGCGGCGTTCTGGTCCGCACCGGCCACACCGAGGCCGCCGTCGACATCAGCCGCATGGCCGGTCTGACCCCCGCCGGGGTGATCTGCGAGATCATCAAGGACGACGGGACGATGGCGCGGATGCCCGACCTGATCGCCTTCGCCCAGCTGCATGGGCTGAAGATCGGCACCATCGCCGACCTGATCGCCTATCGCCGCCGCACCGAACGCTTTGTCGAGCGGGTGCTGGAAACGCCGTTCGAGAGCGTTCACGGCGGGCCGTTCAAGCTGATCCTGTACCGCAACACCATCGAGGGCGCCGAACACATCGCCCTGGTGCGCGGCGACATCGACCCGACCAAGCCGACGGTCGTGCGGATGCACCAGATCGACTTCGCCGCCGACCTGCTGGGCCATGTCGAGGCGCGTCAGGACTATATTCCGAAGGCGATGCAGGCGCTGACCGCCAATGACGGTCCGGGCGTCGTCGTCTTCCTGCGCGATCCGGGCCTGCACGGCCTGGCCGAGCGGCTGGGCGGGGCGGACAAGCCCGCCGCCGCGGATCGTTCGCTGAAAGCCTATGGCGTCGGGGCCCAGATTCTGCTCGACCTCGGCGTCAAAGACATGATCGTGATGAGTTCGACGCGGCCCAATCCGACGGCGCTTGAAGGCTACGGCCTGCGCATCGTGGGCTGGCGCGACATGGACGGAGAAGACCAATCCTGAACGACCCAACCCGCGTCCTCATCGTAGAGGCGCGCTATTACGACGATCTGGCTGACGCCCTTCTGGAAGGGGCCAAGGACGCCCTGCGCGCGCGAAACGTGCAGTTCGACGTCGTCACCGTTCCCGGCGCGCTGGAGGTTCCGACCGCCATCGCCATGGCCGAAGAGGCTGGCCGCTATCCGACCGCGCCGCGCTATGACGGCTATGTCGCCCTGGGCTGCGTGATCCGGGGCGAGACCTATCATTTCGAGATCGTCTCGGATCAGTCGGCCGCCGGCCTCATGCATCTGGGCCTCAAGGGCCTGGCCATCGGCAACGGCATCCTGACGACCGAGGATGAAGAACAGACCTGGGCCCGCGCCCGTCTGAGCGAAGGCGATAAGGGCGGCGGCGCCGCCCGCGCCTGTATGGATCTGATCGCGCTGCGCAAGCGCCTGCGCGGAGGACTGGCATCGTGACCGAGTCGACCAAACCCACCCCGGCGACCGTCGCCGAAGTCATGGCCCAGTTGGCCGAGGCCGACAAAGCCCGCGCCGAGCCGCAACTGACCTCGCGTCAGCGTCGCGCTCGCACGGTCGCCCGTCTGGCCGCCGTCCAGGCCCTGTATCAGATGGAGTTGGCGGGCGAAGGCGTGGACGTCATCGTCAAGGAATTCCGCGATCACCGCTTCGACGCCGACATCGACGGCGCGCCCCTGGCCGAGGCCGACGAGGCCTGGTTCTCGGACATCGTCCACGGCGTGGTCGAGGATCAGCGCGGCATCGACGAAGCGGTCAAGGCGCGCCTGGCCTCCAACTGGCGGCTGGAACGTCTGGACGCCACGCTGCGCGCCCTGCTGCGCTGCGGCGCCTGGGAACTGAAGTCCAAGCCCGACGTCCCGCGCGAAATCGTCATCGACGAGTATGTCGAACTGGCCAAGGCCTTCTTCGACGACGCCGAAGCCAAATTCGTGAACGCGGCGCTCGACGGCGTGGCGCGCGATGCCCGCGATTGATGTCGCTGGCGAGTTCGAGACCATCCAGCGGCTTCTGAAGCCGCTGGCGCACCCGGAATGGGCGAGGGGGCTGGCCGACGACGTGGCCGTGCTGCCCTCGCGTCCAGGGCATGATCTGGTTCTGACCAAGGACGCCATCATCGAGGGCGTCCACTTCCTGCCCGACGACCCACTGGACACGGTGGCGCAGAAGCTGCTGCGCGTGAACCTGTCCGATCTGGCCGCCAAGGGGGCCGAGCCCTTCGGCTATCTGCTGGCCTGCCACTGGTCCGAGCGCTGCGGCTGGCCCGAGCGCGAGGCCTTTGTCGCCGGCCTGCGGCGAGATCAGGCCATCTTCGACATTTCCCTGCTGGGCGGCGACACGGTCAAGACGCCGGGACCGGCCAGCTTCTCCGCCACCATGCTGGGCTGGGCGCCGGTGGGGTCCACCGTCAGCCGCGCCGGCGCGCGGCCCGGCGATCTGGTCTTCGTCACCGGCACCATCGGCGACGGCTGGCTGGGCCTTCAGGCGGCGCAGGGCAGCCTGTCGCTGGAGCCCGAGCGCATGGACGCGCTGGAGGCCGCCTATCGCACCCCCATGCCGCGCGTGGAGTTCGCCACGGTCGTGCGCGGCCTGGCCACCGCCAGCGCTGACGTGTCCGACGGCCTGCTGGCCGATGCCGGCCATATCGCCGAGGCCAGCGGCGTGGGCATCGAACTGGATCTGGAGGTTCTGCCCCTGTCGGCGGCGGCTCAGGCCTGGCTGGACAGCCGCGTGGACGCGCAAGGCGCTCTGGAGCTGCTGGCGACCGGCGGCGACGATTACGAGATCGTCCTGACCGTCCCGGCCGGGGCCGAGAACGCCCTGCGCCGCGAGGCCGACCGCCGCCATCTGCGCCTGACCCGCATCGGCCGGGTGGTGGAGGGCAAGGGCATGGTCGTGCGCCACCTCGGGCACAAAATCACCCCCACCCGAACCGGCTGGGTTCACGGCTAGGCCCGCAACGGAATCCTAACGGGGCACAGAGCAGGATAGCATCATGCAACGTCGCGCCCTGATCCAGGCTGGAGCCTTCCTGACCGCCTCTGTGGTCGCTGTCGCCAGCGGGGCGCGCGCCTCCGAGAAGGCTGAACCCGCTGTCGCCGCCTTCTTGAATCTGCCCGGGATGGGGCTGCCGATCATCACCGACGGCCGGGTGCGGAACTACGTCTTCGTGGTGCTGAAACTGCACCTTGGCCCCGGCCATACGGTCGAGGCGGTGCGGGCCAAGGAGGCCTATCTGCGCGACGCCCTGGTCCGGGCCGGCCACCGGACCCCCTTTGTCCTGGCCAACAACTGGACCGCACTGGATACGGCCGCGCTCAGCGCCAGCCTGATCCGCTCGGCCTCGACCCTCATCGGCCCGAGCGCGATTACGCGGGTGGAGATCGTCAGCCAGGCGCCGCGTCGTCGCACTGGGCTGCCCGCCGGCTGACCCTCCGCTTGAATTTGGCCTGACCCGGCTCGAAGAGCGGTGTTGCGTCACCTCCCCGCATTTGACACTGTTAAGCCGCAATTCCCGGGGGGCGTGAGGTTGCGTCCGTAGGCGCACGGGGGGACCGGAAGGCGGCCAGAGGCGAAAACGCCCGTCCGCGCCAAGGATCCGTGTGCTCGTTGCACAAGGGCTTGGAAACGCCATGATGAATTACGTTTGGCTGGCCATCGCGGCCGGCGCGCTGGGGGTGCTTTACGGCGCCGTCCAGACCGCCGTCCTGATGAAGGCCGGCACTGGTAACGACAAGATGCGTGAGATCGCCGCGGCGATCCAGGAGGGGGCGTCCGCCTATCTGAAGCGTCAGTACACAACTATCGGAATGGTCGGGGTCGTGATTCTTATCGCGGCCTTCTTGCTTATTGGACCCTGGGCCGCGCTCGGGTTCCTGATCGGGGCGGTGCTGTCGGGATCGGCCGGGTTCGCCGGGATGCTGATCTCTGTCCGCGCCAATGTGCGAACGGCGCAGGCGGCGTCTGAAAGTCTGGCCAAGGGGCTGGACCTGGCGTTCCGCTCGGGGGCCATCACGGGCATGTTCGTGGCGGGCGGCGCCTTGCTGGGCGTGTCTGGCTACTACGCCTTCATGACCCTGGGCATGGGCTTTGAGACCACCAGCCGCGCGGTCGTCGACGGCCTGGTGGCGCTGGGCTTCGGCGCCTCGCTGATCTCCATCTTCGCGCGACTGGGCGGCGGCATCTTCACCAAGGGCGCCGACGTGGGCGGCGACATGGTGGGCAAGGTCGAGGCCGGCATCCCCGAGGATGATCCCCGCAACGCAGCCACCATCGCCGACAACGTGGGCGACAACGTCGGCGACTGCGCCGGCATGGCTGCCGACCTGTTCGAGACCTATGCGGTCACGACCGTGGCGACCATGGTGCTGGCGGCCATCTTCTTCCGCAATCAGCCCTATGTGGAGGTGATGATGCTGCTGCCGCTGGCGATCTGCGGCATCTGCATCGTGACCTCGATCATCGGCTCCTTCTTTGTCCGACTGGGCAAGGGCGGCAACATCATGGGGGCTCTGTATCAGGGCCTGATCGTCACCGGCGTGCTGTCGGTCGTCGCGGTCTGGTGGGTCATCCATCAGCTGGTCCCCGCCGGCGGGGTCGAGGTGCAGGGTCAACTGATCCAGCCCATGAACCTGTTCTGGGCCGGGGTCGTCGGCCTGCTGGTCACGGCGGCCATCGTGGTCATCACCGAATACTACACCGGCACCGGCTTCCGCCCGGTGAAGTCGGTGGCCAACGCCTCGGTCTCGGGGCACGGCACCAATGTGATCCAGGGTCTGGCCGTGTCGCTGGAATCGACGGCCCTGCCGGCGCTGACCATCATCGTCGGCATTGTCGCGGCCTTCCAGTTGGCGGGCCTGTTCGGCATCGCCATCGCCACCACGACCATGCTGGGCGTGGCGGGGATGATCGTGGCGCTGGACGCCTTTGGACCCGTCACCGACAATGCGGGCGGCATCGCCGAAATGGCGGGCCTGGCGCCGGAAGTCCGCGTCTCGACCGACGCCCTGGACGCGGTGGGCAACACCACCAAGGCCGTGACCAAGGGCTACGCCATCGGTTCGGCGGGCCTGGGGGCGCTGGTGCTGTTCGCCGCCTATGTGGAGGACCTGAAGTTCTTCGCGGCCGAGGCGCAGCCGGGCAGCTTCTTCTACGGTCTGGGCGACGTCGCCTTTGACCTGTCCAACCCTTACGTCGTGGTCGGCCTGCTGTTCGGGGGACTGCTGCCCTTCCTGTTCGGGGGAATGGCGATGACGGCGGTGGGGCGCGCCGCCGAGGCCGTCGTGGCCGAGGTGCGTCGTCAGTTCCGCGAGAACCCGGGCATCATGACGTTCCAGACCAAGCCGGAGTACGGCAAGGCGGTGGACATCCTGACCAGCGCGGCCATCCGCGAGATGATCGTGCCCAGCCTGCTGCCGGTGCTGTCGCCGATCGTCCTGTTCGTCGTGGTGCTGTTCATACAGCCGGACAAGGCCAACGCCTTCGCCGCGCTGGGAGCCATGCTGATGGGCGTCATCGTGACCGGCCTGTTCGTGGCCATCTCGATGACCTCGGGCGGCGGCGCCTGGGACAACGCCAAGAAGCTGATTGAGGAAGGCTTCACAGACAAGAACGGCGTGGTCCACGGCAAGGGCTCTGAGGCGCACAAGGCCGCCGTCACCGGCGATACCGTGGGCGACCCCTACAAGGACACCTCTGGTCCGGCGGTGAACCCGATGATCAAGATCACCAACATCGTGGCGCTGCTGCTGCTGGCGGTGCTGGCGAGCGGGAAGATCGTCTAGGGGCTCAGGCCGTCTTGGAAACGAAGAACGCCCCGGAGAGCGATCTCCGGGGCGTTTTTTTTAGGGCCTATGCTCGCGACGCGGTCGCTCGCGGCTTTGAGGCCTTAGTCCGGGCGGCGCTGGCCGGGGACGTCTTCCTCGGTGCGCGGCAGCTGGCCGCGGCCGACGTTGCCCAGCAGTTGTTCGAGAATGGTCAGCTGACGGCCGCGGGTCGGCGTCTCGCGACGTTCCATGGCGATCTGGCGGCCATCCGCGAGGCTGAGCGTGCGGACGGCGGCAACCTTGTCGTCGGTCTTGTTGAAGGTGATCTCGGTCACCGAGCGCTGCGACACCTGCGGCTTGTTGTAGGTATAGCGCTCGGTCATCTGGGTTATATAATACCAGACGGTGTCGGGCTCGAAGGTCGAGGTCGTCGAGGGCGAACCCAGACGCGCCAGGACGGTTTCCTTGGTGTCGGTGCCGGCCATGACATCCTGGGGCTTGGCGTCGATCGCCTGGAAGCCCTGGGTGGCGACAGTGGGCGCACAGGCGCCGGCTGCGGCGGCCAGCGAAATCGCGGCGAAGATCGATGTAAATCGGGGCATCAGCGTGGGCCTCAGCAGAACAAGGTCTTTGACCTAACCGGCGCTGCGTCCTAGTGCAACGGCGCGGCGGAAAAGGGGCCGGTGATCATGCTTAGAAATCTCTTCCGACAACGACCCGATGAGCGCCAGGGCGACGCCCTGTATGCCTTGGCGGTCGAACAGGCTCGCCAGCCGGCTTTTTACACTACGCTGGGCGTGGCGGACCGGATCGACGCCCGCTTCGAGCTCTACACCCTGCACGTCCTGATTCTGTTCCTGCGGCTCAAGGGCGACGGCGAGCGCGGCGAGGTGGCCGCGCAGAAGCTGTTCGACACCTATATCTCGTCGCTGGACAACACCCTGCGCGAGTTAGGCGTGGGCGACGTCTCCGTCGGCAAGAAGATGCGCAAGCTGGGCGAGTCCCTGTATGGTCGTATGAGCGCCTATGAAGGGCCGCTGCGCGCCGAGGACATTGACGCCATGGCCGCCTCGCTGGCCAAGAACGTCTATGAAAGCGCCGACGCCGCGACGGGACACGCCTTGGCGCGTTACGCCGTGGCCTCGCGTCAGTCTCTGGCGACGCAAGCGTTTGAAACCGTGTCCAGCGCTCCGGCCTGGTCGGAGATTACCGTATGAACGACGTCCCCCCCTTGCCCTATAGCGAGCCGCTGCGGCTGCATCACATCGGCGCCGGCGTGCATCGCCGCCTGACGCCGGACGCCGACGCCCGCAAGCGCGTCGCCCGCGCCCTGGACCTTCAGGCGCTCGACATGTTCGAAGTGGACATCAACCTGCTCCCGACCGTGTCCGGCTGGCGTCTGGACGGGCGGGTCATGGCCGACGCGGTTCAGACCTGCGGTCTGACGCTGGAGCCACTGCCGGTCCATATCGACCGCAAGTTCTCGATCCAGATGGTCGAGGCGACCGAGCGCGAGCCCGACGAGGACGCCGAAATCGATCTGGAACTGGACGACGATTCGGCGGATCAGATCGAGGACGGGCGTCTTGATCTGGGCCAATACGCCGTCGAACAACTGGCGTTGAGCCTCGATCCCTTCCCGCGCAAGCCGGGTGCGAGCTTCGAGCAGCCGCCGGAACCGGGTGAAATCTCGCCTTTCGCGGTGCTGAAGGGCCTACGCCCGAGCGACGGTTCGGACCAAGGTTGACCTGACGGCGACCTAGTAGCATCCCAAGGGTGCGACATTTGCGTCCCGCATCCCTATATATGAAGCCGCGACAAGACGGCGACGGAGTCCATTTCCACTTGGCATCCCCAACACTGATCTCGCTCGACGCCATGGGGGGAGACCACGGTCCCTCGGTCGTGGTCGGCGGCGTGAAGGACTATCTCTTGCGGCATGACGGCGAGGGTGTGCGCTTCCTGCTGCATGGCGACGAGGCGGCGATTCGCGCCGAGATGGCGCGCTGCGGCCTGACGGACGTCGCCTGCGAGGTGCGCCATACCGACAAGGTCGTGGCCATGGACGAAAAGCCGGCCCAGGCGATGCGCCGGGGCAAGGGTTCCAGCCTGTGGAACGCCATCGAGGCGGTGAAGACGGGCGAGGCCAAGGCCGCCGTGTCCGCCGGCAACACCGGCGCCCTGATGGCCATTTCCAAACTGCTGCTGCGCATGGCGGCGCCGGGGCTGGAGCGTCCGGCCATCGTCGCCAGCTGGCCGACCATGCGCGGTTATACGGCGGTGCTGGATGTCGGCGCCAATATCGGCAGCGACGCCAAGCAACTGATCGAATTCGCCATCATGGGCGAGGCCTTTCAGTCGGCCGTGCATGGCGTGGCCAAGCCGACGGTCGGCCTGCTGAACGTCGGCTCCGAGGATATGAAGGGCCATGACGAGGTGCGCGAGGCCCACGCCATCCTACGCCAGGGCGGGATTCCGCTGGCCTATCACGGCTTCGTCGAGGGCGACGACATCGCCAAGGGCACGGTGGACGTGATCGTCACCGACGGCTTCACCGGCAATATCGCCCTAAAGACGGCCGAAGGCACGGCGCGCTTTATCTCCAGCCTGCTGAAAGAGGCGCTGACCTCGGGTCCGATCGCCAAGCTGGGCGCGCTGATCGCCATGCCGGCGCTGAAGCGCATGGCCGCCAGGATTGACCCCAACGCCATCAACGGCGGGCCTCTGCTGGGCCTGAACGGAATTGTCGTGAAAAGCCACGGCGGCGCCACGCCGCGGGGCTATGGAAACGCCATCCGCATCGCCGTCGATCTGGCGCGTAGCGATTACATGGCCAAGGTCGGGGCCAATCTGGGGCGGCTCGCCGCCCTGGACCAGCCCGCGCCCGCCGCCGAAACCATCGGGGAGACCCACCAGTGAGCGTCATTCGCAGCGCCGTGACCGGCGTCGGTTCTTTCCTGCCGGAGAAGGTCGTCACCAACGCCGACCTGGCCAAATTCGTCGATACCTCTGACGAGTGGATCGTCGAGCGCACCGGCATTCACCAACGGCACCAGGCCCGCGACGACGAACCGACCAGCGATCTGGCGGTCGAGGCCGCGCGACGCGCCCTGGCCGACGCGGGCAAGACGGCCGCCGACGTCGATCTGATCATCGTCGCCACCACCACGCCCGACCAGACCTTCCCCGCCACCGCCGCCATCGTGCAGCGCAAGCTGGGTGCGCCGGTCGGCATCGCCTTCGATGTTCAGGCCGTCTGCTCGGGCTTCGTCTATGCGATGAGCGTGGCCGACGGCTTCGTCGCGCGCGGCATGGCCAAATGCGCCCTGGTCATCGGCGCCGAGGAAATGACCAAGCTGATGGACTGGAGCGACCGGACCACCTGCGTCCTGTTCGGCGACGGCGCCGGCGCCTTTGTCATCGAACCGCGTGAGGGCCAGGGGACCAAGGCTGATCAGGGCTTGCTGGGCTTCGCCCTACGCTGCGACGGCACCAAGTCGGACATGCTCTATGTCGACGGCGGTCCCGCCACGACCGGCACGGTCGGCCATCTGAAGATGCTGGGCAATCAGGTCTTCCGCCACGCCGTGGTCAACATCGCCGAAGCCATCACCGGGGCGGCCGAGGCCGCGGGCGTCTCCATCGCCGAGATCGACTGGTTCGTGCCGCACCAGGCCAACCAGCGCATCATTCGGGGTGTCGGCGAACGCCTGGGTCTGGACGAGCACAAGGTCATCTCGACCGTGGCCATGCACGCCAACACCTCGGCGGCCTCCATCCCCTTGGCCATGGATGCGGCCATCAAGGACGGGCGGATCAAGCGCGGCGATCTGGTGCTGATCGAGGCCATGGGCGGCGGCCTGACGTGGGGCGCGTGCGCCTTCCGCTTCTAGATCTGTATTCAGGGCTTTGATTCGGGGCGACTTTGCCCTTTTATGCGTGCGGGCTTGGCAGGGGAGAGATGCAGTGACGGGACAACAGACCCTCACCCGGGCGGATTTGTGCGAGGCGGTGCATGAAGAGGTGGGCTTGTCCCGCCAGGAATGCTCGGGCCTTGTCGAGCGTACGCTCGAACTGGTCGTCGAATCGCTGGAGCACGGCGAGACGGTGAAGCTGTCCGGATTCGGCGTCTTCCAGGTGCGCGAGAAGCGCGCCCGGATGGGCCGCAACCCCAAGACGGGCGAACCGGCCGCGATCAACCCGCGCCGGGTCATCAGCTTCCGCGCCTCGCAGATCATGAAGAGCCGGGTGCACGACGCCGTCGTCGAGGACTGACGAGCGTGGCCAAGAGCCCCAACGCCTTTCGCACCATTTCCGAGGCCGCTGACGAAGTCGGCGCGCCGCAACACGTGCTGCGCTTCTGGGAGACGAAGTTCGACTTCATCGCCCCCGTCAAACGCGCGGGCGGGCGGCGATTCTATCGGCCCGAGGACGTCACCGTCCTGAAGGCCGTGCGGCGGCTGCTGCACGACGAGGGACTGACGATTCGCGGTGTTCAGCGCCTGCGCAAGGAGCAGGGTCTGGCCCGTCTGGCCGCCTATGGCGATCCGGCGACGACGCTGGAGATCGATTCGGAACTTGAGCGGGAAACGGCCCACGTCGCGACGGCGCGGCCGTTTGAATCCGCACGCCTGGGCGCTGTTCTGGCCGACCTGGAGTCGGCGAAGGCGCGTCTGGAGGCGGTTCTTCAGCGCTGAGGCGAACTTGTTGTTCGAAGAGCGTTTTAGCGTTTGCGGACTGCGAAATCGCCGTCTATACGGAGCGCCTTCGGAGCGTGGCGCAGCCTGGTAGCGCACTTGACTGGGGGTCAAGGGGTCGCAGGTTCGAATCCTGTCGCTCCGACCATTTCGACATTGGTCGGAATATTTGACGGGCGGTCTGCCATGCGGCGGACCGCCCGTTCAACTTTCAGGTCAATCCGAATCCGACTGTTTGTTCACGGCAGGCCTCAGCGGCCGCCCGCTGACTTCACGGGGCGTTAGAACGGTGAAAGCACGACGCTTATGGGAGCGTCGGTGACCAAGCCGTCCACGTCGGCGAGGATTTCGTCGGCCTTGCCATCGAGAAGCCGCCGCACTTCATAGCCGAGATCCTTTACCAGGGCGCCGAAGTCGCCAATCGCCATTCCCGATACAAACTGAAGGGCAGGATCATACAGTTCGGTCAGGATGATTGGTCGATGGCGGGCGAGGGTCTGTCTCGCGCCTTTGAGCGCCAGTCCCTCGGCGCCCTCAATGTCCATCTTAATGAGGGACAAGCGACCGTCGATGTTCAGGTCGTCGACGGCGATGGCGCGTGCGGATTGGATCGCCATGCCCTCTCCGAACATTTCCACGTCAGACATGACCCGGGTTCCACCGGGATTGTTCCCTCCCTCAAGCCATACAAGACGCGATTGGCCGGGCCGATCCGACACGATGGCGTCGTGAAGCTGGACGATGTCGTCAATCGCGTTATCGACGATGGATCGGGCGAGGAGGGCTCGGGTCTCGTTGCGGGGCTCAAAGGCATGCACGACGCCGGATGGACCGACGATTTGGGCCGCCAGAGTCGTGAACCAGCCAATGTTGGCGCCGACATCGAGGAAGGTGTCGCCTTCGCGGAGTTCCGCGCGGACGAATTCAGTTTCGCTGGGCTCATAGGAGCCTGTCAGGCAGACGCGCGATACGTACATATCAGCAAGGTCGAGCCACAGGCGTCGGCCCGCGATCTCTGTGCTGACCGGCGTGAAGCCCGCAAAACCACTATGTTTCCGCACCCGGCTCACATATTCCGGTGAGTGAAGGATGTTCGACAGAAAATCGTCGAGCGGCATCCCGTGGGCCAGTGCAGTCGTTGCCTGGGCCAGGCCGGCATGGCCGGGTTCTCGCCCGAGGATGGCCCGAAAAGCCGCCCTCACGATTTCGGTCGATTCAAACATCCCGATCCCCCTCCAGGGTCGAATTTCATCAACCCTGCCGATTCCGCAGAACGGTGGCATGGGAAGCGGGAGGGGCTCAAGCCCGAAGCCGGCCCGTCGGGCGTTTCAGGCCTTCGGTTTCGGGTCGCGCTCGGCCCAGCGCAGCAGCGGGATCAGGGGGACGCCCCAGCCGATCCCGGCGACCGTGAAGAAGATCAGGTCCAGCCACCAGATGTTCGGCAAGCGGTCGTTGATCGTCACCGCACCCCAGACCCAGAAGGTGAGGAACAGCAGGACGCCGACAGTGGCGACGAATCGGCGGGCGCGCGGCGGCATCAGCGCTTGCTCCGAAACAGGAAGAAGGCGACCAGGCAGATCACGGCGGCGATCAGGGACCAGACGACCCAGGTCCAGTCGCTCAGCGTGGCCACGGCGAAGACGCGGATGGCCAGGAAGGCGCCGCATCCCGCCCCGACGGCGGCGACGAGGATGGTTCCACCCAGGCCGCGTCGGCCGGTCAGCAGGTCGGCGATCCAGGCCAGGGCAAGCGCCCCCAGGACGGCGATGGCGATATCCGCGTATGGCGCCACGGGCGCTCCTTTAAAACTGTGCGACGCTTTGGCGTCGAAAGCGACTCGATCTTGCCGCGCTGGAGGGGCATACCGCCCCGGTCGCCCGGTGGGTTTGGCGACAGTGTATCGGGGCGAACGGCAGGCGTCGAATGAACCGTTTTGTAAATCAGGATAGCAGCCGCGCTGTGGCGTCATGGCTGTTCTTCAGCGCGGCCATGGTCTTCGCCATGGTGGTCATTGGCGGCGTGACGCGCCTGACGGGCTCGGGCCTGTCGATCACCGAGTGGAAGCCCATCATGGGCGCGATCCCGCCGCTGAACGCCGCCGATTGGGCCGACGCCTTCGAGAAGTACAAGGCGATCCCGCAGTACGCCCAGATCAACGCCGGCATGAGCCTGGGCGAGTTCCAGGGCATCTTCTGGTGGGAATGGCTGCATCGGTTGTTCGGGCGGCTGATCGGCGTGGTCTTCGCGGTTCCCTTCCTCGTCTTCCTGTTGATGCGGCGGATGCCCAGGCGGCTGATCCTGCGCTGCCTGATCCTGCTGGCGCTGGGCGGTCTGCAGGGGCTGATCGGTTGGTGGATGGTGTCCAGCGGCCTGTCGGAGCGGGTGGATGTCGCGCCGGAGCGGCTGGCGACCCACCTGGGTCTGGCCTTCCTGATCTTCGCCGGCCTGATCTGGACGGGGCTGGAGGCCTGGTCCGGGTCCGACTATTCGCGCTCGCCCAGGGGCTGGACCTGGGGCGCGGGTCTGCTGCTGGGCGCGATCTTCCTGCAATGCCTGCTGGGCGGCCTGGTGGCCGGGGCCAAGGCGGGCTTCGTCTATACCGACTGGCCGATGATGAACGGCGCGGTCTTCCCGCCGGTGGAATGGGGCAAGGGGGCGCTGGCCTTCCTGCACGATCAGGGACTGGTGCAGTTCAATCACCGCATCGGCGCCTATCTGCTGCTGGCGGCGGGCACGGCCTATGCGATCCACGCCTGGCGCTGGCGGCTGGCCGAGGGGCTGGGCCTGTCGGCCTTCGTCCTGGCGGGAGCTCTGTGGCTTCAGGCGGGGCTGGGCGTCGTCACCCTGATGCACGCCGTGCCGATCACGCTCGGCGCGCTGCACCAGGCGGTCGCGGCCCTGGTGCTGGCGGCGGCGACCGTCAACCTGTGGCTGGTCCGCCGCTCGCGCCCGCGCCTATTCATGAGCGGACCGCGTTCCACGGGCTTCTGATCGCGAAGGTCGGGCATTACTTGCAACGTCGCGAGACCCCTCATCCGACCTCGCTCCGCTCGGCCACCTTCTCCCGCAACGGGAGAAGGGCATTTTGGGTGCGCTATCGCCCTTTGGGCTGCTTGAGCGCGGACGCCCGCCTCGCGAGATCGCGGGCGGCGGAGGGCTGGGCGGGGCGCCGGGCCTTCGCCCGGAGTGGATGTAGTTTTACCGTTTCGACGAAAGCAAAGCGCCCCGCGCGAAGAGTTGGACATGAGCTCGGGGCAGGCACCGTTGTTTACGGCTACCCCCGGCGCCCATGACGGGCAGGCCGCGCGACGACGCGGTCCTGGAACGGTCCGAGTAACCCCCTCGACCCTGACCGGAGCCTCTATGGCGGACGGGTCGAACGCCCCGTCGCTAGGCCCCAGCGGCGTCATGAATGGAGTGTGGTCTATCGCCCTTCGGGCTACTTGAGACCACGATAGGAAGAAGCGCGTTCGCGCCGCCTCGTCTCTCACTCCTGAACCGCCCGCCTGATCCATCGCCGCCTTCCGCTGGGTGCTCCCTTGCCCGGTGCGCGCGACGAGAGGCTGACGGTCCGACAAGACCCCCGTTCTCTCCGCTCCCGCCGCCGCTTCGGTTCGCCGGCCGAGCGAGCCCTCCCTTGCGACGGGACAGGTGGAGCATGGCGCGGTTGGCGGGTGGGGCGAGGTGATGGGGGCTGGCGTTGACGCGATCGCTTGCGGGGTCAGGGATTGGGCGGGGGGATTGTGATGGCTGCACCTTAATACCGCTCACCCCGGCGGACGCTGGGGTCCAGTCCTGGGGCGACAAGCGGGGCGCGTGGGGCTCGCACTGGATCCCGGCGTCCGCCGGGATGAACGGGAGGATGGTGCGGAAACCCCTCATCCGTCCGCCTTCGGCCGCCACCTTCTCCCGCAAGGGGAGAAGGAGACTTAAGAGCGCTAACGCCCTTCGGGCTGCTTGAGCGTCTTCTCCCGCAAGGGGAGAAGGAAGAGGTTACCCCACCTTCACCCGCGTCGCGGCTTCCGGCAGATCCTCGCCGAAGGCGCGCTGGTAGAACTCGGCGATGGTGGGGCGTTCCAGTTCGTCGCACTTGTTCAGGAAGGTCAGGCGGAAGCTGAGCGCCAGGTCGCCGCCGAAGATCATGGCGTTCTGGGCCCAGGTGATGACCGTGCGGGGCGACATGACGGTGGAGATGTCGCCGTTCATGAAGGCGTTGCGGGTCATGTCGGCGACGCGGACCATGGCGGCGATGCGGCGCTTGCCGTCGGCGTCGTTCCATTCGGGGATCTTGGCGGCGACGATCTCGGCTTCGACGTCGTGGTCGAGGTAGTTCAGGGTGGTGACGATGTTCCAGCGGTCCATCTGACCCTGGTTGATCTGCTGGGTGCCGTGATACAGGCCCGAGGTGTCGCCCAGACCGATGGTGTTGGTGGTCGAGAACAGGCGGAACCAGCGGTTCGGGCGGATGACGCGGTTCTGATCCAGCAGGGTCAGGCGACCCTGGGCCTCCAGCACGCGCTGGATCACGAACATCACGTCGGGACGGCCGGCGTCGTATTCGTCGAACACCAGGGCGACCGGGCGTTGCAGGGCCCAGGGCAGGATGCCCTCGCGAAACTCGGTGATCTGCTTGCCTTCTTTCAGGACGATGGCGTCCTTGCCGATCAGGTCGATGCGGCTGATGTGGCTGTCCAGGTTCACGCGCACCAGCGGCCAGTTCAGGCGGGCGGCGACCTGTTCGATGTGGGTCGACTTGCCGGTGCCGTGATAGCCCTGAACCATGACGCGGCGGTCGAAGGCGAAGCCGGCGCAGATGGCCAGCGTGGTCTGCGGATCGAAGCGGTAGCTGTCGTCGATCTCGGGCACATGGCTGTCGCGCGTGTCGAAGGCCGGCACGAGCATGTCGGAATCGACGCCGAACGCCTCCCTCACCGTCACCTTGCGGTGCGGTTCCAGCGTGACCAGGGGATCGGGCGAAGCGTCGAGGGGAGAGGTCATGGCTCCCATCTAGTGCCCCCGCGCGCGCGGCTCAACACGCGCGCGAGGAAACTGGACGGTTATTCCGCCGACAGCGCCACGTCGACGTTGCCGCGCGTGGCGTTGGAGTAGGGGCAGAACTGATGCGCCTGCTGGATCAGGTCGTCGATAACGGCGCGGTCGAGGCCGTGGTCGGTGATCCTGAGCGCGACATCAAGGTTCAAGCCTTCGCCGCGGGTGTTCTTGCCGATGCCGATCCCGGCGGTGACTTTCGTGTCCGGGGCGACGGGGGTTTTCGCCTTGCCCGAGACCAGGCGCAGGGCGCCGAGAAAGCAGGCGGCGTAACCGGTGGCGAAAAGCTGTTCGGGGTTGGTTCCGACGCCGCCCTTGCCGCCCATTTCGGTGGGGACGGACAGGTGAACGTCGATCTTGCCATCGTCGGTGGCCGAGCGACCCTCGTCGCGACCGCCTCCCGAGGCCGTGGCGTGTGCACGATACAAGACTTCCATCAGGCGACTCCTTTGGCGTTTCGAGGAATCGGATATGGGCGTCAGCAGCTCAGAAACAACGGTTCTGTGATTCGTGTAATCCACAAGGGGGTGTTAATAGTTTGTTCATCGCTTCCGTCGGGGAAGGTGCCATGAACACGCACACGCAGTACTTCTGCTACGTTTATCACGCGCCCGAAAGCACGCCGCTGATGTTCGCGTTGGACGCGGACAGTTTCCCCGAAGCCGTGCAAGAAACGCGGATTCGGTTGCTGGATGAAAACGGCGAGGCCGCCTTCGCTGAAATCTGGGACGGCTCGGGCGAAGGGGCGATGACCCGCGTCGCCGGCCAGCCTCGGTCGGGCGGACTGCTTCGTTCGCTCAGGCGTGCCCGGCCTTCTTCAAGGTTTTCCAGGCCTTGATGACGCGCTGAAGCTTGGCCTCGGCGCCGCGGTCGCCGCCGTTGGTGTCGGGGTGGAAGCGCTTCAGCATCTCATGATAGCGCGCCTTGATGGCCGCCTTGTCGACGCCGGGCTTCAGATCGAGGTCGGCCAGGGCCGCCCGCTCGATCTTGCCGATGCGGTGCACCTCGGGCGCGGCGGGGCCGGCCTGGTCCTGGGTGCGGCGGCCGAACAGGCCGAAGCTGTCGCGCCATGAACCCGCGCCCTCGGTGTTGGCCGTGCCCATCTTGGCGGCGAAGGCGGCGGCTTCGCGCGTGTTCTTGCCGGCCTTCATCTCCCAGGTCGGGCGGCCGCCGGTCATGGCCTCGTTTTCCTGGGCGGCGCGGACCTGGCCCTCGCTCATGCCGGCGTAGAAGTTCCAGCCCTTGTTGTACTGGCCCGCATGCGGCTGACAGAAGTCGTAGAAGTCAGCCAACTGCTCGCGCGACTTGGGCGCCTTGGCCGTCGCCGGGCGGCTGCAGTCCGGCCACTGGCACGGCTTCTCGCCGGGCTTCAGGTGCAGGACATCGGCCTCGGCCTGTTCCTCTTCCGGCTTGGGCGGCTTCACTCGAATATCGGTGAAGCGGGGTTTGTATTGAAAAGACGCGGACATCGCCCGAAGTGTAAGCCTGATTTGGACAGCTTCAAGGAACGACCGATGTCAGATGGCCCCGTGGCGGCACTTATCCGCGAAAAACTGACGGCAGCCTTCGCTCCAGCGCGGATCGAGCTGGAAGACGACAGCTGGAAACACGCCGGTCACCACCATGAGGGCGGCATGGACGCCAAGGACGGCGGCGAGAGCCATTTCCAGCTGATGATCGTGTCGGACGCTTTCGAGGGGCAGGGGCGGATCGCGCGACAGCGGGCGGTCAACGCCGCGCTGAGGGACGAGTTGTCGGGACCGGTTCACGCGCTTTCCGTCCGTGCCCTGACGGTGCGCGAGGCCGCTTCAGCCTAGACGGTGTGCCGCTTTGATACGTAAATGTCCTCATTCATCTCGTCTTAGAACCTTCATCCTAGCGTTTGGCTCGAACTGATTTGCAAAGGCGGGGGCTAGCGAATGGTGGAATCTGACGGGATCAAGGGACTGGACGGACAAGCGCCCGGTGAAGCCGCACAGGCGCTGACCGCGATCCTGCAGACCCATTATCTGCGCTATCTGATCATCGTCAGCTGGGCCGTCGGCGTGATCGCGACCGTCGGCATGGTCCAGGGAACGGCGTGGTTCGTCGCCACCCTGGCGGCCGGCGCCCTGCGCGGCGAGGTTGAAAAGCGTGTCAGCCAGCGTGTCGGCGCCGGCTGGGGCATGGTGTTCCCGGCCGTGGCGACGGGCACGACGGCGGTCTGGGCCGTGGCCCCGCTGATCGCCTGGTTCTCCAAATCGCCCTTTGGCCATGAACTGGCCATCGCCTTGCTGGTGTCGGGCTATGTGCTGGTGTTCGCCCAGCTGCGCAGTTCGCCGCGTCAGGCGATCATGATTTCCTCGCCCTATGGCGTGGCGGCGGCGATCATCGTCGTCAGCCTGCTCGGCGGGCCGTTGTTCTGGCCCTTCCTCGCCCTGGTGCCGTTCACGGCCGCGAGCCTGTTCGTCCTAGTGACCATGACCATGCTTCGCGAAGAGCGCATCCGCGCCTTCCAGACGCATCAGTCCCATCTGATCGAGGAGCTCGAGACCGCGCGCGACAAGGCGGACGCGGCGAACCAAGCCAAGTCCAGCTTCCTCGGCGTCATTTCGCACGAACTGCGCACGCCGATGAACGGGGTGCTGGGGGCGGCGCAGCTTCTCAGCGCCACGCGGCTTGAGGGGACGCAACGCGAGTACCTCTCGATCATCCGCAACTCGGGCGACAACCTGTTGAGCCTGCTCAACGACATCCTCGACATGACCAAGATCGAGGCGGGCAAGATGAGTTTCGACGTGGTCGATGTTCAGATCGAGGATCTGCATCGCCGCATCATCGGGCCCTTCGTGGCCCAGGCCGAGGCGAAGGGGCTGAATTTCATCTCGACGTTCGAGGGCGAGATGCCCGCGGTGGTTCGCGGCGACCCTCTCCGTGTCTGTCAGGTGGTGCAGAACCTGCTTTCGAACGCGGTCAAGTTCACGGATCAGGGCGACATTCGCTTCAACGTCTATAGTCGGCGCATTTCCGACCGCCGCGTGGCGTTCGAGTTTTCGGTCACCGACAGCGGGTCGGGCATTTCCACGGAGGACCTGGATCGGCTGTTCCAGCCCTTCACCCAGGTCGACAACTCCTCGACGCGTAAATTCGGCGGCACGGGGCTGGGCCTGACCATCGCGCGGCGCATGGCGCAGATCATGGGCGGCGACATCACGGTGACCTCCACCCTGGGCGAAGGGTCGACCTTCACCCTGGCGGTCGAGGGCGAAGTGGTCGAGTGGAGCCGCCCCGAGATCGCCGAGGAGATCGACGCCGATATCGCGAACAGCCATGATCTCGACGTGCTCGTCGTCGAGGACCATCCGGTCAACCGCATGATCCTTGAGGCCTGGATGGGGTCGGCGGGGCACCGCACCAGCACGGCCGAGAACGGCGAACTTGCGGTCGAGGCGGCGAGGAACCAGCGCTTCGACCTGATCATCATGGACGTCAACATGCCGGTGATGGACGGTCTGACGGCGACTCGGCTGATCCGGGAAGGCGGGGGCGTCAATATCGATACGCCGATCGTCGTCCTGTCCGCCTCGGCGCGTACCGAAGATCATGAGGCGGGTATGGCCGCCGGCGCCGACGCCTATATGAACAAGCCCATCGATTTCCGCGGCCTGGCCGTGCTGATGGGGCAGGTGCAGGGCGGTCGCGGGGCGATGCACAAGCTGGTTGAAGTCGAGTCCGCCGCAGCAGCCTGAAGCTCTGGTCGCCGATGGTCCTTGGGGAATTGAATGAAAAGCCCGCCCTCTAGGGCTTCCATTCGCGGGGGCAGACGCTAGACCCAAGGCCATGTCTTTCCTGCATGAAACACTGACGCAGACGGTCGCCGTGGGTGAAAGGCGACTGACCGTCGACGCCGCCATTCTGGCCAAGCTGGCCGACATGGCCGGCGATCTGGCGATCAATCTGACGATCGCGGCGTTGATCTCCGTCGCCACCCTGTTTGTGGCGCGTTGGGCGGCTGGCGTGACGCGGCGGGTGCTGGGCCGGATGCGGGCCTTCCGTCATGACCAGACGGTGCTGAGCTTCGCCGCTCAGGTCGTGCGTGTCGTGATCATCATCATCGGCATGATCGCCGTGCTGCAGCGTCTGGGCGTGCAGACGACCTCGATCATCGCGGTTCTGGGCGCGGCCTCGCTGGCGGTGGGTCTGGCCTTGCAGGGCACGCTGTCGAACGTGGCGGCGGGGGTCATGCTGCTGATGCTGCGACCTTATCGCGTCGGTGAGGCGATCGACGTCGGCGGCGCGTCGGGCACGGTCCAGAAGCTGGACCTGTTCACGACCCAGCTGACGAACGCCAACAACCACAAGATCGTGATCCCGAATTCCAAGGTCCTGAGCGACGTCATCATCAATCTGACGGGGCAGAAGACGCGCCGGATCGAAATCAAGTTCACCGTCGGCTATGGCGAGAACCTGAAGACAGCGTCCAGCATTCTGGCGGGGGTGGCGGCGGCCCACGGCAAGGTGTTGGCCGATCCGACGCCGTGGACCGGCGTGACGGCCCTGAAGGAAAGCGCTGTGGAAATCACCCTGCACGCTTGGGTCAAGGTCGGCGACTGGTGGCAGACCCAGGCCGACCTGATGCAGGGCGGCAAGGAGGCGCTGGACGCCGCCGGAATCGAGATACCCTTCCCGCATCAGGTCGAGGTGCCCGCGAAGGACGCCAAATTCGCTCGCGTCGTCATGGCGCCGGCAGAACAGGAAGGCTGACTCGTGCGCTACGATTTCGGATCGGACAACACCGCCGGCATGGCGCCGGCCGCCCTGAACGGCCTGATCGGGGCCAATACGGGCTTTGCCCGCGCTTACGGCGCGGACGAGACCTGCGCGCGGGCCGCGGACTTGATCCGTCAGCGTCTGGACGCCGATGCGGAGGTGCGGTTCGTGTTCAGCGGCACGGCGGCCAACGCCATCGCCGTGTCCATGCTGGCCCAGCCCTATGAGGCGGTGCTGACGCACCACGCGGCCCATATCTGCACCGACGAGACGGGCGCGCCGGGCTTTTTCGGTCACGGCGTCGGTCTGATCGGCCTGCCGGGCTATTCGGGCAAGATCGAAACCGTGGCGCTGCGCGCGGCGCTGGACGAACCGGTGGTGGGTCATCGCCAGCCAGCGGCGGCGTTGAGCGTGACCCAGGCGACGGAATACGGCGCGGTCTATTCCGAGGAAGAGCTGCGCCACCTGATCGAACCGGCGAAACAGGCCGGTCTGGGCGTGCACATGGACGGAGCGCGGCTGGCCAATGCGGTCGCGGCGGGCTTCGACCTCAAGGACATTCCGCGTCTGGGCGTGGACATTCTGGTGTTCGGCGGGGCCAAGGCGGGGGCGAACTGCGCCGAGGCTCTGGTCATCTTCGACAAGAGCCTGACGCGGCGGATCGACAACCGGCTGAAGCAGGCCGGGCAGACGGCGTCCAAGGCACGCTTCCTGGCCGCGCCGATCCTGGGCCTGCTGGAATCCAACGCCTGGGAGGACGGCGCCGCCCACGCCAATCTGATGGCCCAGCGTCTGGCCGACGGCATCGAAGCCCGCTCGCCTTTCGTGCTGGCGCATCCGGTCGAGTCCAACGCCGTCTTCGTGCGGATGTCGGACGACGCGCATCAGAAGCTGAACGCCCTGGGCTGGGCCTGTTACCAGTTCGACGACGGCTCGGTGCGGTTCGTCTGTTCCTGGGCGACGACCGAAGGCGCGGTCGATGAACTGCTCGAAGCTATCGCGAGCCTGAACTGAATGTCGCTTTCGTTCCGGCGCGGCGAGACCCATATGCTGGAGCATGGCGATGCGCGGTGAACGATCCGGCCGACGGGGCGACTCCACGGTCAAGGCCATGACCGCCGGGCAGGCGCAGACGAAGCAGGAGGCGCCGCCGACCCTGCAAGCCTTGTCCGACCTGCTGCGCGTCGTCGGCCGTTCGGGCGCGCCGCAACTGCCGTGGCGCATCACCGGGGCCATCGCCCTGACGCTGGCGGGCAAGGGGCTGGGCGTGCTCGCGCCCCTGATCCTGGGCGCGGCGGTCAACCATCTGGCGGCGGGGCAGGGCGCAGCGGCGGCGGTCGGCTGGGGTTTCGCGGGTTTCGCTGTGGGTTGGGCCCTGGTGCGGTTCCTGTCGGCGGCCACGCCGCAGCTGTCGGACGTGATGTTCGCACCGGTTCGGGCCGCCGCGCAGCGCAAGACGGCGGCTGAGACCTTTGCTCATGCCCTGAGCCTGTCGCTGGACTTCCACCAAACCAAGCGGTCGGGCGCCCTGTCGCGGACCATGGACCGCGGTTCGCGCGCGGTGGATTTCCTGCTGCGCATCCTGGTGTTCAACCTGGGACCGACGGCGGTCGAACTGGTTCTGGCGGCGGCGGTGCTGAGCGGCAAATACGACTGGCGCTTCGGCGCGGTGGCGATCGGGGTGGTGGCCGTCTATGCGGCGACGACCTTCGCCATGGCCAACTGGCGGCTGGAGCATCGCCGGGCGATGAACGCCGCCGACAGCGAGGCGGCGGGTCTGTCGGTCGACGCCCTGCTGAACTATGAAACCGTCAAGTCGTTCGGGGCAGAGAGCCGGGCCGCCGAGGCCTATGACCAGTCACTGTCCACCTATGTGGATGCGGCGCTGAAGGCCAACACGTCCCTGGCGGTGCTGAACCTGATCCAGGGCCTGATCATGAACATCGGCCTGGGGATCATGGCCGTCATGGCCGGGTTCGAGGCGGCGGCCGGTCGGATGGGGCCGGGCGACGTGACAGCGGCGGTGCTGATCATGATCTCGCTGTATGCGCCGTTGAACATTCTGGGCTTCGCCTATCGGGAAATCCGCCAATCCTTCATCGACATGGAGGAGATGCTGAAGGTGACGCGGCAAGCGCCGCAGGTGGCCGATGCGGCGGATGCGGTGGATCTGCCGCGCCCCGCCAGCGGGCATGGGGCCGAGATCGTGTTCGACCATGTCGGGTTCCGCCACGATGCGCGGACCAGCGGCCTGGACGACGTGAGCTTTGTCGCTCCGGCAGGCACCACCACGGCCCTGGTCGGGCCGTCGGGCGCGGGCAAGTCCACCATCGTCAAGCTGGCGTTACGTCTTCTGGACCCGCAGGAGGGGCGGGTGCTGATCGACGGTCACGACGCCCGGGCGGTGACGCAAAGCTCTCTTCGCGCGGCGGTCGCCCTGGTGCCGCAGGACGTGGCCCTGTTCAACGATTCCATCCGCGCCAACATCGCCTTTGCTCGGCCCGAAGCCGACGACGCCGCTATCTGGGCCGCGGCCGAGGCGGCGGAACTGGCCGATTTCATTCGCAATCTGCCCGAGGGCATGGAGACGCGGGTGGGCGAAAGAGGCCTGAAGCTGTCGGGCGGCGAGCGTCAGCGCGTGGGCATCGCCCGCGCCCTGCTGGCCGATCCCTGCATCCTCATCCTGGACGAGGCGACCAGCGCCCTGGACAGCCGCACCGAGGCGGCGATCCAGAAGACGCTGCGCAAGGCGCGGGCGGGCCGCACGACCCTGGTGGTCGCGCACCGGTTATCGACCGTGGCCGACGCAGAACAGATCCTTGTCCTCAAGGCCGGACGGATCGTCGAGCGCGGGGCGCACCATGAACTGGTGGCGCGTCAGGGCGGCGAATACGCCAGCCTGTGGCGCAAACAGACGCGCGGAGCGAAAAGCCAGGCTCAGTCGGGCTGAACCCCGCCGGGGACCTTGGCTTTCAGCACGTCCTTGAGGCTGGCCAGAACCTGGGTGCGGGCCTCGGCGGCTTCACGGGGAAGCGTCAGCAGCAGACGCAGGGCCTGGGCGTGGACGGTGACGATGCGCCAGTCGAAGGTCTTGTCTTCGGGCGCGGCGTCGATCAGGTCGCACAGGTTGGCGGCGGCCGTGCACAGGTCTTCCAGTTCGAACGGCCCGGCGGCGTCGATGACGGCGCTGGAATGGTCATAGGCCCGATCCAGAACCCGAGAAACTTCGTCCGGCGACGCGGCCGGCTGCAGGAGGGCCAGAGCGGCGACCTGCTCCTCGATGACCGCGCGGCTGCGCGCTTCCATCTCGGCCAGATTGGCCTTGGCCTGGGCCAGGGCGACGCCGGCGCTGACGCCGCCGGGCAGGTCAATCAGGGTCGACAGGCGCGCGCGGCGGCGGTTGTGCGTGATGACGGTCATAGCTCGATCGACGCTCTGCGTTGGGCTTCGAATTCAGCCTTGCGGATTTCCACGGAACGACGCTCCAGCCCCTTCCAGGGTTCCGAACGGAAGCGGCGATCAGGTCCGAAATAGTCGCCGACCTCGAGGAAGGGGCGGGTGTCGCGGGCGACCCAGACGATCCGTTCCAGCAGGACGCCCGCGCTGAAGGGCTTGGTGATCAGGAAGTTGGCGCCGCAGTCGCGCGCCTCGGACACCTTGGAACGGCGGACGTGGGCGGCGGTCATGATGACGGGGGCGAAGGCGTTCGGTTCCAGTCCCGACCGGCGCAGCCAGCGCACGAACTCATAGCCGGTCATGCCGGGCATTTCGCAGTCGACCAGGATCAGGTCGACGGGTCGGTCGCGCAGCACGCCGATAGCCTCGGCGGCGCTGCTGCATGAGTGGCGGACCTTGATGCCGAAGCCGAGTAAGGCCTGGGACGTCAGTTCCAGGGCGAACGGCGAATCGTCGATGACCATCGTCACCGCGCCGTCGAAGTTGAACACCGCGCTTTCGCGCAGCGATTCGCCGACCCCGTTCATGCCGCGCATGAAGAGGCCCTGGCGTGCAGAGGGGAGAAGGAGGCGAATCGCATGGCGTCAGCTTCGACGGCGCAGGGCCGTCGTGCAATGCGCAGGATCAGCTCAGACGGCCGATAGCGTAGAAGCGATCGGCGCGCGCCTTGCGGATCTGGTCCGCCGACAGCGACGACAGCGACTTCAGTTCATCTTCCAGCACGTCGCCGACCGATTGGATGGCCGTCTCGCGCGCGGTGTGGGCGCCGCCGAGCGGTTCCGGAATCACGCGGTCGACGATCTTCATCGCCATCAGATCGGGGGCGGTGATCTTCATGGCCATGGCCGCGTCGCGCGCGCGGGTGCCGTCGCGCCACAGGATGCCGGCCGCGCCCTCGGGCGAGATGACCGAATAGATGGAGTGTTCCAGCATCAGCACGCGGCTGGCGGCGGCGATGGCGATGGCCCCGCCAGAACCGCCTTCGCCTGTCACCGTGGCGATGGAGGGGACGCCCAGGGTCAAGCCGCGTTCAGTCGAACGGGCGATGGCTTCGGCCTGGCCGCGCTCTTCGGCGCCGAGGCCCGGATAGGCGCCGGCAGTGTCGACGAAGGTCAGGACCGGCAGGCCGAAACGCTCGGCCATGTCCATCAGGCGCACGGCCTTGCGATAGCCCTCAGGGCGAGCCATGCCGAAATTGTGGGTGATGCGGGTCTGGGTGTCGTGACCCTTTTCGTGGCCCATGATCACGACCGACTGGCCGCGGAAGCGGGCGAGGCCGCCCAGGATCGCCTGGTCGTCGCCGAACTGGCGGTCACCGTGCAGTTCGACGAAGTCGGTGAACAGGCCGTCGATATAGTCGATGAAATGCGGGCGCTGGGGGTGGCGCGCGACCTGGGTGCGCATCCACGGGTCGAGATTGGCATAGGTCTTGACGCGCAGGGCGTCGGCCTTCTTGCGAAGGGCGGCGATCTCGGTCTCGAACGAGCCGCTGGTGGGCGCGAGCAGCGACAGCTCCGCGATCTTGGCTTCCAGCTCGGCGATCGGCTTTTCGAATTCGAGGTAGTGCGTGGCCATCAGGCGTCCGTGAGGAGGAAGCGCGCTTGGCGCTACGGAAAGCGGCGGAACCTAGAGCCCAGAACGCCGCGGAGCAAGCGGGGTTCAGAAGGCCTTGGGCAGGCCGGCCTGTTTAAGGATTTCATTGGCCATGTGCCGGAGGGGTTTGGAGGGGACCGTGACCTGAACGCCAGTCTGTCCGTTTCGCCATTTCTCGTGACTGCCCTTGCCTCCCGGAATCGGGGCGAAGCCAGCGTCACGCAGCAATCTCACCAAGTCCCGGTAGTGATCGCTGACCAATTTTAGGCGGCCGCGAGGTCGAGCTGTCGGGAGGCTTCAAAGCGGATGGCGACGGGTTCGTGGATATCGAGATTCGAGGCGAGGAGGTCGGGCGCGAAATGCCGGATCAAATCCTCGAATTCTTCCAGCGTCTCGGTCTGAAGAACCAAGCCGGGAATATCGGTTTCGCTGTACCAAACCTTGGCCTCAGCGTCCCAAAGCGCCTTGACGTAGAAGGATCGTGCCATGGGCGGACTATGGCCCTTCAGTCGTCATGCGCCAAGGGGTGCTTGGAGTGGACGACCTGGGACAGGCGGTCGACGGCGACGTGGGTGTAGATCTGGGTGGTCGAGATGTCGGCGTGGCCCAGCAGGGTCTGGACCACGCGCAGGTCGGCGCCGCCTTCCAGCAGGTGGGTGGCGAAGGCGTGGCGCAGGACGTGGGGGCTCACGCGGGCCGGGTCGATATTGGCCGTCAGCGCCGCCTGATCCAGAAGCTGGGCGAAGCGGCGGGGCGTCAGATGGCCGGTCTTGCCGTGCGAGGGGAAGAGCCAGATGCTTTCGGGCGTATTCGGATTGCGCGCGGCGTCGCGGGCGGTCAGCCAGGCCTTGATCGCCTCGCGCGCGGCGGCGTTGAGCGGGGCCAGCCGTTCCTTGCCGCCCTTGCCGCGCACGATCAGATAGGCAGGATCGCGACGCACCGCCTCGACCTTGAGCCCCAGCAGTTCTGAGACGCGCATGCCCGAGGCGTAGGCCATCTCGACCAGGGTGACGAGGCGAATGCCCGCCGCGCTGTCGGCGGCACCCGCCGCAGCCAGCAGGGCCTCGATCTCGTTGCGGCTCAATGTCTTGGGCAGGCTGCGGCCCTGTTTTGGCGCGTCGATGCGGCGGGACGGATCGTCCTTTCGCCAGCCTTCGCCCAGGGCGAAACGGTAGAACTGGCGCACGGAAGACCGTCGGCGCGCGGCGGTGGCCGCCGACAGGCCGCGTCGCGACAGGTCGGCGAACCAGGCCTCCAGCGCCGCTTCATCTGCGGCCATCAGGCCGCCCGCGTCGCCCAGCCAGGTCTCGGCGTCGGCCAGATCACGGCCATAGGCGGACAGGGTGTGGGGCGAGGCGTCGCGTTCGACGGCCATCATTTCCAAAAAGGCCTCGACCTGAGGCGTCATGCGGCGCGCTCAACACGGGTGTGGAGCGAACGCGTGTCTCGTGTAGAGGGTATAGGAACCATGCCTGCCGACGCCTCGCCCGATTCCACGCCCTTGTCGCCATCCTTGGCGCTTGACCGCACCATAACCCTGGTGGGGCTGATGGGCGTGGGCAAATCGACCGTGGGGCGCAGGCTGGCGCAACGGCTGGGCCTGCCCTTCTACGACGGCGATCACGAGATCGAGTCAGCGGCCGGGATGACGGTCAGCGAAATCTTCGCCAGCCGGGGCGAGGCGGAGTTTCGGGCGGGCGAGGCGCGGGTCATGCGCCGCCTGCTGGAAGGACCGCCTATCGTGCTGGCGACCGGCGGCGGGGCCATGCTGAACCCCGAGACGCGCGCCCTGATGAAGCAACATTCGGTCAGCGTCTGGATGCGCGCCGACCTGAAGGTGATCGCCGAACGGGTGCTGCGGCGCGACACCCGGCCCCTGTTGCGCGGCCGCGATCCGTTGGAGGCGCTGAGCCAGTTGGCCGAGGCCCGCTATCCCATCTACGCCGAAGCCGATCTGACGGTGGATGTCGGCGGCGGCTCGCACGGCCAGGCGGTCGAGGCGATCATGAAGGAACTGCGGCGTCACGCCCGCGAGGAGACCCGCCGATGACGACGACGATCCCGGTCGGAGGCGAGGGCTTCGCCGCCTATGAAGTCGTGATCGGGCGCGGCCTGCTGAAAGAGGCGGGGGCACGCGTCGCGGCGTTGAAGCCGACCCAGACCTTTATCGTCAGCGATGAAACGGTGGCGGCCATCCACGGCGAGACGGTGCGCGCGACGCTGGAAGGCGCGGGGCTGAAGACCGGGATCGTGACCGTGCCGGCGGGCGAGGCGTCCAAGTCGTTCGAGCAGCTTGAGGCCGTGCTGGATCGGTTGCTGGCCGAGGGGCTGGACCGCAAGAGCATGGTCGTGGCGCTGGGCGGCGGCGTGGTGGGCGATCTGGCCGGGCTGGCGGCGGCGCTGTTCATGCGCGGCATAGACTTTGTGCAGGTGCCGACGACCCTGCTGGCCCAGGTGGACTCCTCGGTCGGCGGCAAGACGGCCATCGACACGCCGCGCGGCAAGAACCTGATCGGCGCCTTTCATCAGCCGCGGCTGGTGCTGGCCGACATCGAGGCGCTGGCCAGCCTGCCGGTGCGGCAGGTGCGTTCGGGCTGGGCCGAGGTGCTGAAGCACGGGCTGATCTGCGATGCGGCCTTCTTCGACTGGTTGGGCGGAGAGGGGGCGGCAGGCGCCGAGGGCGATCCTGACGCCCTGGAACGGGCGGTGATCCGCTCGGTCGAGATCAAGTCGCAGATCGTCGGCGAGGACGAGAAGGAGGCGGGGCGGCGCGCCCTGCTGAACCTGGGCCATACATTCGGTCACGCGCTGGAGGCGGAGTTGGGCTTTGGCGACGCCCTGACCCACGGCGAGGCGGTGGCCCTGGGCTGCGCCATGGCCTTCCGCTTCTCGGCCCGTCAGGGGCTGTGCTCCGCAGCCGACGCCGAAAAGGCCGAGGCGGGGATCAAGGCGGCGGGGCTGCCGACGCGGCTGGCCGAGGTGGATCAGGTCTTTAACGCCGACGCCCTGATCGGGCGGATGGCCGGGGACAAGAAGGCCGAGGGCGGGCGGCTGACTCTGATCCTGGCGCGGGCCATCGGCGACGTCTTTACCGACAAGGACGTGGATTCTGAGGCGGTGCGGGCCTTCCTGATCGAGGAAGGCGCAGCGTGAAGCTGAGCCCCGTTGTCCTTGAGAACCGTTTTGTCCGGCTGGAGCCGTTCACGGCGGCGCTGGAGGGCGAGGTGAGGGCGGCGCTGGACTGCGACCCCGACGCCTGGAACGGCATGGTCAGCGCGGCCTACGGCGAACATTTCGACGGCTGGTGGGCGGCGGCGCTGAAGGCCATGGCGAGCGGCTCGCGCATCGCCTTCGCCGTGCGTCGTCTGAGCGACGGGGCGGTGGTCGGCACGACCAGCCTGTATGAGATCAAGCCCGAACATCGGCGCTGCGAGATCGGCTCGACCTTCTATCGGCCCGAGGCGCGCGGCGGACCGGTCAATCCGGCCTGCAAGCGGCTGTTGATGGGGCATGCCTTCGACGCGGGCGCGGTTCGGGTCGAAATCATCACCGACGCCCTGAACGCCGCCAGCAGCGCGGCCATTCGCAAGCTGGGCGCGCGCGATGAGGGCGTGCTGAGGAAGCACAAGATCACCTGGACGGGGCGGGTGCGCGATACGGCGCAGTTCGCGGTTCTGGACGACGACTGGCCCGAGGTGCGGCGCAAGCTGGACGAACGACTGGCGGCCTTCGCCTAATCCACCGCGCGGCAGTTGGCCGGGTCGCGGTCGGTGACGGTCCAGACGGCCTGATCGCCCTTGCCACGCAGGTCGTGACCGGAGGCCCGGTACCAGATGCCGTCGGCGGCGCGTTCCTGATACAGGTCCACCGCTTCGCCGTTGGAGGTGCGCACGGTCGCCATGCGACGCGGATTGTCGAAATCCACGGTCAGGCGCTCGCTGTTGTTGCAGAGATAGACGGCGCGGATGACACGGTTCATCGCGCTGTCCTGAATCTCGGCGCCGGTGCGGCGATGGGCGGTTTGGGCCTCGATGGCGCGGTCGCGAACCTCGTCGCCGCTGGTCGGAGCCTTGCGGGGTTCGGGGGCGCAGGCGGCCAGGATTGCGACAAGAACGGCGCCGCCCAGCGGGGCGATCGATCGGCGGTTTTTCAAGTGAGTGCGCCTCTGGTTACGCTTGTGCGGTCAACGCCTGGTCAAGCTTAGCGTTCCGCCCCTTGCGTCGCGACCGGAAGAAGGCGCGCAGGGCGGCGGCCGCGGGCTCGGCCATCACGCCGCCTTCGACGGCGGGCCGCCAGTGGCAGGTCGGCTGATCGAAGAAGCGGCCGCCGTGGAGGATCGCTCCGCCCTTGGGGTCGTCGGCCCCCCAGACGACGCGGCCGATGCGGGCATGACTGATGGCGCCGGCGCACATGGCGCAGGGTTCCAGCGTCACATAGAGAGTCAGGTCGGTCAGGCGGTAATTCTGCAACGTTGCCGCAGCATCGCGTAAGGCCACGATCTCAGCATGAGCCGTCGGATCATGGGCTCCTATGGGGCCGTTTTGCCCACGACCAACCACTTTGCCGGACGATTCGTCGACAATTACCGCGCCGACCGGCACTTCGCCCGCTTGCGCCGCAGCTTGCGCCAGATCGAGCGCCATGCTCATGAACCGCTCATCATGGATCGCCATCCCAAAGACAACGACAAGAACCCCCGCTTCCGTCAAGACGACGGCCCACGCGGACCCCGTAAATTCGCCGACGCGCGCCCGGACAAGGGCGGCTTTGGAGACCGAAAAGGCCCGCCACGCGGGGACCGCAAGGATGATCGGGGCGACAAGCCTTTTGTGAAGGGCGCCGGCAAGGGCGGCCCGAAAGGGGCCAAGGAAGCAACTGCCCCGGCTCGCAGCGAGCGAATCGCCAAGGCCATGGCCCGCGCTGGCATCGCTTCGCGCCGCGAGGTCGAGCGTCTGATCGGTCTGGGCAAGGTGGCGGTGAATGGCCGCATCCTGGACACGCCGGCGACCCTGGTGACGCGCGACGACGTCATCACCGTCAACGGCAAGCCCATGGGCTCGGCTCAGGCGACGCGCGTCTGGCGCTATCACAAGCCGGCCGGCCTGCTGACCAGCCACAACGACCCGGCGGGCCGTCCGACCGTGTTCGACGCCCTGCCCAGCGGCCTGCCGCGCGTGATTTCGGTCGGTCGACTGGATATGAACACCGAAGGCCTGCTGCTGCTGACCAACGACGGCGAGCTGAGCCGGGCGCTGGAACTGCCTGACACGGCCCTGGTGCGTCAGTACCGAGCTCGCGCTCGCGGCCGCATCACCCAGGCCGAACTGGACAAGCTGAAGACCGGCTGCACCGTCGACGGCATCCACTATGGCCCCATCGAAGCGACCATCGACAAGGCCAAGGAAAAAGAGGACGGCGAGCGCAGCTCGGCCAACCTGTGGATCAGCGTCTCGATCACCGAAGGCAAGAACCGCGAAGTCCGCAAGGTTCTAGAGTCCATCGGTCTGACCGTGAACCGCCTGATCCGTCTGGCCTATGGTCCGTTCCAACTGGGCACGCTGCCCGTCGGTTCGGTCGAGGAAGTCGGCCCGCGCGTGATCCGCGAAATGCTGGCCGAGCACATTCGGCCTGAGAACCTGCCGACCGGCAATACGGTCTCGACGCCGGCGCCCATCCCAGGCCGTCGCACCTCTTCGCCCATCGTGGCGGGTCGGTCGGGTTCGGCGATGTCGGATCCCTCGCGCAAGCCGAGCCGCGTTCGCGCGGCCAACGAGGCGACCGAGAACGCCGTCGATCGTCGCGACCGTCCGGCCAAGAAGGAAGGCTGGGCCAAGTCCGCGCCCAAGACCGCCCATCCCAAGCGCACCTTCAAACCGCGCGAGGGTTCGCCGGGCTATGCTGGCGGCGACCGTCCGCAGCGTGCGTGGGCGCCGCGTGAGGATCGCGGCGGCGATCGCCCGCAGCGCGACTTCAAACCGCGTGAAGGCGGTTTCGGCGATCGTCCCCAGCGTGACTTCAAGCCCCGCGAGGGCGCGCCCCGTTCGGGCGGGGATCGTCCGCAACGCGACTTCAAGCCGCGTGAAGGCGGTTTCGGTGATCGTCCTCAGCGTGACTTCAAGCCCCGCGAGGGCGCGCCGCGTTCGGGCGGCGATCGTCCGCAACGCGACTTCAAGCCGCGTGAAGGCGGCGCCTTCGGCGACCGTCCGAAGCGTGACTTCCAGCCGCGTGACGGTGCGCCGCGTTCGGGCGGTGATCGCCCGCAACGCGATTTCAAACCGCGTGAAGGCGGTTTCGGTGATCGTCCTCAGCGTGACTTCAAGCCCCGCGAGGGTGCGCCGCATTCGGGCGGCGATCGTCCGCAACGCGACTTCAAGCCGCGTGACGGCGCACCGCGTTCGGGCGGCAAGCCTGGCGGCTTCGGCGGCAAGCCGGGCGGCTCGCGTCCCAGCGGCGGCGGCAAACCCTTCGGCGGCAAGCCTTCGGGCGGTCGCGGCGGTCCGCGCGGCTAAGCCATGCGGATCGTTGCCGGGAGCCTGAAGGGGCGCGCCATTCTCGCGCCCGAGGGGCAGGGCACGCGCCCGACCTCGGATCGGGCGCGCCAGGCCATCTTCAATGTGCTGGAGCACGCGTCCTGGGGCGAAAGCCTTCAGGACGCGCGCGTCATGGACATCTACGCCGGATCGGGCGCTCTTGGTTTTGAAGCCCTGTCGCGCGGCGCGGCCTTCGCTCTGTTCGTCGAGATTGACGACGGCGCGCGGGGCGTGATCCGCGAGAACATGGACGCCTATGGCCTGTTTGGCCGTGGCCGAGTGCATCGCCGCAGCGCCACGGATCTGGGCGAGCGCCCCGGCTCGGTGGGGGAGGCCTTCGACCTGGCCTTCCTCGACCCGCCCTACGCCAAGGGACTGGGCGAACAGACGCTGGCGCGATTGCTGGAAGGCGACTGGCTGAAGCCGGGCGCCATCGTGGTGTTCGAGCGCGGCTCGGACGAGGCCGACATCGACACGCCGGGTTATGAGCGTCTGGACGCTCGCGACTACGGCGCGGCGCGCGTGCTGTTTCTGAGGCTCGCGCCGGGCGCCTGACGCGGCTAGGCTTAGCTTCATGAGCCAGATCGACCGCCGCGCCTTCCTTGCCGTCACCGCTGCTGCGACCGCCTTGCCGGGCCTCGCCCGCGCTTCGGACGGCTGGACCGTCCGCAGTTCCATGCCGTGGGCGACGCAGGAAATCTATTGCGCCGCGCATGAGGGGGCGGTTGTGGTCGCCGGCGGACTGATCCGCGGCGCCGGCGGCGGACTGCACATCAACGACCGCACGGCGATCTACGACGCGGCCGCCCACCGATGGAGCGAGGGGCCGCGCCTGCCGCAGCCGCGCCACCATCCGATGCTGGCCTCGGCCGCTGGGCGGGTTTGGGCCTTTGGCGGCTATGACCGACGCGACGGCGGCGAATGGACGGCGATGACCGATGTCTGGGCGATGGATCGCGACGTCTGGGCGCAGGTCGGTCAGATGCCCGAGCGGCTGTGCGAGACGGTCGGCTTGTCGCTGGACGACCGGGTGCATCTGGTCACCGGCCGCTCGCCCAAGGGCGAGAAGAACGGCCAGTGGGGCGATCAGGGCGACGTGGCGACCCATCTGGTCTTCCACGCGGCGGACAATCGCTGGGAGACGGCCCGTCCGGCGCCCATGGCCCGCAACAGTGCGGCGGGCGCGGTGCTGGACGGGAAGCTCTATGTGGCGGGCGGCCGCGCGGTCGAGAGCGGCGGCACGGGGCGGATGGACCGCTACGACCCGGCCGGGGATCGTTGGGACATGCTGGCGCCCATCCCGGCCTCGCCTGCGACGGGGCGGCAGGTCGGCGGCGGTCTGGCGATGGCGGCGGCGGATGGCCGCCTGGTCGCCTTCGGCGGCGAGTGGTTCGAGGGGCGAAGCGGCGGCGTCTTCGCCGAGACCTGGGTCTACGATCCGGCGCGCGACGTCTGGGCGGCCGGACCGGCGATGCGGACGCCTCGGCATGGGCTGGCGGGCGCGAGCGTGAACGGCGTCGTCTATGCCATCGGGGGCGGCGAGGTCGCTTCGGGCGGGAAGGCTAGTGGCGTCGTCGAGGCGCTCAGCCTCTGAGCTGTTGCAGGACGCGGGCCAGACCGCGCGCGCCCTCGGTTACCTCGGCCCAGGTGACGTCGAAGCCGTCGTCGTCGCCGAAATAGGGATCGGCGACGGGTCGGCCCTCGCGGCCCGCGACATGATCGAGCAGCAGGCTGAGTTCGGCCGTGGCGTCGACGGGGGCGAGGCGGCGCAGGTTGGCGAGGTTGTCCTCGTCCAGCGCGACGATGTGGGTGAAGCGGCGGAAGTCGGCGGGCTTCACCTGACGACCGCGCAGGCTGGAGATGTCGACGCCGTTCTTCTTCGCCACAGCCTGGGCGCGCGGGTCGGGCGGATCGCCGACGTGCCAGCCGCCGGTGCCGGCGGAATCGACCGTCACGTCCAGCTTCAGGCGGCGAGCCTCTTCGCGGAAGGCGGCCTCGGCCAGCGGCGAGCGACAGATGTTGCCGAGGCAGACGAAAAGGACGCTGTAGGTCATGAGATCAGAGTAGCGAAACGGCGGGAATTTCAAATGCTCCCTCTACTCCGCTCATCCCGGCGGACGCCGGGATCCAGTCCTTTGGCCACACCCGCGGTGGTCAGATCAAAGCCGCACTGGCTCCGTTCTCACTGGATCCCGGCGTCCGCCGGGATGAGCGGGTGTGTGGTCAGCGTCTGCCGAACAGCTTTTCGAGATCGTTGAGTTTGAGCTCGACGTAGGTCGGGCGGCCGTGGTTGCACTGGCCCGAGTGGGGCGTGGCCTCCATCTGGCGCAAGAGGGCGTTCATTTCGGGGGCGCTGAGGACGCGGCCGGCGCGGACGCTGCCGTGGCAGGCCATGGTGCCGCAGACCTCGGCCATGCGCTCCTTCAGCGACAGGGCGGCGCCGTGTTCGGACAGGTCGTCGGCGATGTCGCGGATCAGGCCCTGAACATCGGTGTCGCCGAGCAGGGCGGGGGTTTCGCGCACCAGCACCGCGCCCACGCCGAAGGCCTCGACGATCAGACCCATCTCGGCCAGTTCCTCGGCCTTGGCGGCGACGCGCTGGGCCTCGGCGGGGTCCAGTTCGACCACCTCGGGCGTCAGCAGGGCCTGACGAGTGACGGCGCCGTGGGCCATCTGCGCCTTCATCCGCTCATAGACGAGGCGTTCGTGGGCGGCGTGCTGATCGACGACGACCAGGCCGTCGCGGGTCTGGGCGACGATATAGGTGCCGTGAAGCTGGGCGCGGGCGGCGCCGAGGGGGTAGTCGATCAGGTCGGTCGGCGGCTGGGCGCCGGGCGCGATCTGGCCGGCGTGTTCGGCTTGAATCTCAGCCAGGGTGCGGAAGCTGGGAGCGGCGGCTTCCCCGGTCCAGGTGTGCTCGACGCGGGCGGAGCGCTCGTTCAGGCCGGGCAGGTTCTGGGCGGCGGCGGCCGGTTGCGACCAGCCCTGCCAGCCGCTCCAGCCCGGCGCGGCCTGGTTGAAGGATTGAGCCGAGGGAGAGGAGGGGCTGTAGGCGCCGCCCAAAGCCTCGCCCGTATGCGGCCGGAACCCGGCCAGAGCGTCGGCGGCGACCGTGGTCGAGGCGCGGTGGCCGGCGGCGTGCAGGGCGTGACGCAGGGCGCCGACGATCAAGCCGCGCACCAGGGCCGGATCGCGGAAGCGGACCTCGGCCTTGGCGGGATGGACGTTCACGTCGACGTAGAGCGGGTCGATGTCGAGGAAGAGGGCCGCCGCCGGGTGCCGGTCGCGGGCCAGGAAGTCGGCGTAGGCGCCGCGCAGGGCGCCTTGCAGCAGGCGGTCGCGCACCGGGCGGCCGTTGACGAACAGGAACTGGTGCGCCGCATTGCCGCGCGAATAGGTGGGCAGGCCCGCATAGCCGGACAGGCGCACTCCATCGCGTTCCTGGTCGATCAGCAGGGCGTTGGCTTCGAAGTCGCGGCCCAGCAGGGCGCCGAGGCGTTTCAGGCGGCCTTCGAAGCCGGGATGTTCGGCGGGCAGGCGCAGCGTCACCTTGCCGTCCAGCGACAGGGTGAAGGCGACGGCTTCGTGGGCCATGGCCTGACGCTTGATCTCCTCCGAGATGGCCATGGCCTCGGACCGCTCGGACTTCATGAACTTGAGCCGGGCGGGCGTGGCGTAGAACAGGTCGCGGACCTCGACCCGGGCGCCGTGCGGGCCGGGGAAGCCGGCGGGGGCCGTCGGGCGCTGGTCGCCGCCGTCGACGGTGACGGCCCAGGCGTCGGCCTCGTCGCGGGCGCGGGTGGTGATGGTCAGGCGGGCGACGGAGCCGATGGAGGGCAGGGCCTCGCCGCGGAAGCCGAGGGTATTGATGCGCAGCAGGTCCACGTCGCCGGCGTCGTCGGGCTCAAGCTTCGACGTGGCGTGGCGTTCGACGGCCAGCGGCAGTTCGTCCTTGGGGATGCCCTTGCCGTCGTCGGCGATCAGGATGCGGGTCAGGCCGCCGCCGTCCGCCTGGATCTCGACGCGCGAGGCCCCCGCGTCCAGCGCGTTCTCGACCAACTCCTTGATGGCGCTGGCGGGACGTTCGACCACCTCGCCGGCGGCGATGCGGTTGACGGTTTCGGGGGGGAGGCGACGGATGGGCATGTGAGTCGCAGGATAGGCGGGCGGCGCGCAGGGCGCACCTCAATCCGCATTTTTGCACGAACGGGGCTTGAAGGTCACCAATCGCAACTTATACTGTTGCAGTCCGAGCGGCGCGCCGACGGACAGACGAACCGTTTCTGGGCCTCGTGTCCAGTCCTGAACTCCAACGAGGTCCTCCCCATGAAGATGCAACATATCCTGGCGGTTTCCGCCTTCGCCCTGCTGGCCGCCTGCGGTCAAGCCGGCGACAAGTCCGCCGCCCCGGCCGCCGACGCCGCCTCGACCGCTCCGGTCGAGCTGAAGGCCCCGGCCGGCGTCTACGTCATGGACCCGACCCACGCCTCGCTGCAGTGGTCGGTCCCGCACAACACGATTTCGAACTACACCGCGCGCTTCAACAAGTTCGACGCCAAGATCACCCTGGACCCGGCCAACCTGGCCAACAGCTCGGTCGAGGCGACCATCGATCCGCTGTCGGTCGACGCTAACTATCCGGGCGACTACCTCGGCACCCACGCGGCGACGGGCTTCAAGAGCTTCAGCGAGGACATCGCCAAGAGCAAGAACTTCCTGAACGGCGTCGCCTTCCCGCAGATCACCTTCAAGTCGACCAAGGTCGAACTGACCGGCACGCGCACGGCCAAGGTGACGGGCGATCTGACCTTCCTGGGCGTGACCAAGCCGGTGACCCTGGACGCCACCTTCGGCGGCGAGATCGAGAAGCACCCCTTCATGCAGGTGCCGACCATCGGCTTCTCGGCTGAAGGCAAGTTCAACCGTTCGGACTTCGGCATGCCGGTCGGTCCGGTCGGCGACGAAACCACCATCCGCTTCGACGGCGAGTTCCTGCAGCAGGTCGCTCCGGCTGCTCCGGCTGCCTAATCGCTGACTTTTCTGCCGTCATCCCGGACAGCCGACAGGTTGATCCGGGATCCAGGCGCTGGATATGGGCTCGAGGCTTCGGTGCTTGTGCTCTGCCGCCTGGGTCCCGGATCGCTCCTGCGGAGCGTCCGGGATGACGGATATTTTTTGCGAGTTTTGTGATGACCGCGTCCGCCAGCCGCTACACCCCCGTCGCCATCGCCCTGCACTGGGCCATTGCGGTCGCTATCATCGCCATGATCCCGATGGGCTGGTGGATGAGCGACGCGATCAACGAGCCGGGAAGTCAGGCGCTGGCCTATCGCGTGTTCCAGATTCACAAGTCGGTCGGCTTTCTGATCCTGGCGCTGACGGCGCTGCGCATCGTCTGGCGGCTGACGCACCGGACGCCGGGGATGCCGGCCGAGATGAAGACCTGGGAAACGTTCGCGGCGCGGGCGACCCATGCGGCCTTCTACGGCCTGATGCTGGCCCTGCCGCTGACTGGCTGGCTTTACGTTTCGACCGGCTGGGCCGTGGCGACGGATCAGCCGCTGGCCGTGGCGACCAGCTGGTTCGGCCTGTTCGCCGTGCCGCACCTGCCCTTCATCGGCGAGGCGGCGGCGGGCGTCCGCCGGACCGTGGCCTATCAGGCCATGGGGGCGCACAGCCTGCTGGCCTGGGGCGCGGTGGTCCTGATCGCCATGCACGTCGGGGCGGCGCTGAAGCATCAGTTCATCAATCGCGACGGGGTTCTGGCGCATATGATCCCGCTGCTGAAGCACGGCGAGGGGCGGACTGCGCCGGAGCCCAAGCCGCTGCTGCGCCGCGCTGAGCGTCTGGCGGGACTGGGCTTCATCGCCGCCCTGGCCGTCGCGGGCGGCATCGCGGCCAAGCCTGCGCCGCTGGCGGACGGAGCAGGGGTTGAGGCGCACGCTGCGGCGGCGCCCGCTCAGGCCGAGGCTGCGGTCACGCCGGGGACGGCGACCGCCTGGACCATCGACAAGGCGGCCTCGAACATCGCGTTCACCGGGACCCATGCCGGCAAGGCCTTCAAGGGCCGGTTCGAGCAGTGGGAGGGGCAGGTCTGGTTCGACCCGGCCGATCTGGCGGGGTCGAAGGCCGTGGTTCTGGTGAAGACCGGCACGGCCAAGACGGGCGACGCGACGCAGGAAGGCAGTCTGACCGGCGCGGAATGGCTGGACCCGACGGGCTATCCGACCGCGCGGTTCGAGACGACTTCGTTCAAGGCCCTGGGCGGCAATCGCTATGAGGCGACGGGGACGCTGCGGATCAAGACGACGACGGTGCCTGTGGTCCTGCCCTTCACCTTTGACGAGGCGAACGGGACGGCGACGGTGGAGGGCAGGCTGGAGCTGGACCGCACATCGCTGGACCTCGGCATGATGTCCGACGCGGGCGGCGACTGGGTGTCGAATGCGATTGGCGTCGAGATCAAGGTGAAGGCGAAGCGGACGAGCTGAACCTTCTTACCCTTCCCCCTCAATGGGGGAAGGGTAGGGATGGGGGTGTGCGCTCAACATTTCTGACGGAGCATGCGAGGCGTTGTGTCTCCTGAGCACGACTGCAAACAATCTGTCTGCACCCCCACCCAACCCTCCCCCATCGAGGGGGAGGGCTTGTTGAGTTGCGGTGATGCCGAAGGAGAAGGCGCTTAGGGGTTTGCCCGACTCCGCGCGGGGCGTTACAGCCTTCGGCTTCTTCCTGACCGTCCGAAGATTGACGCCATGCACGACATCAGAGCCATCCGCGACAACCCCGAAGCCTTCGTCGCCGGCTGGTCGTCGCGCGGGGTGGAGGACGCCGCCGAGGTGGTCGCGCGCATCCTGGCGCTGGACGTCGACCTGCGCGCCGCCCAGACCAGGGGGCAGGAAGCCCTGGCCAAGCGCAACGCCGCCTCCAAGGCCATCGGCGCCGCCATGGGCAAGAAGGACATGGCCGAGGCCGACCGGCTGAAGACCGAGGTCGAAACCCTGAAAACCGAGATCGCCGAGGCGGGCGAGGCGGAAGCCGCCAAGGGCGCCGAACTGCGCGACCTGCTGGCGGGGCTGAAAAACCTGGCCGCCGACAATGTGCCGGACGGCGCGGACGAGAACGACAACGTCGAAGTCCTGAAGTGGGGCGAGCCGCGCACGACGGGTCCCGCCAAGGATCACGCCGACCTGGGCGAGGCCCTGGGCCTGCTGGACTTTGAGGCTGCGGCCAAGATGTCCGGCTCGCGCTTCGCCGTGCTGAAGGGCCAACTGGCTCGGATGGAACGCGCCATCGGCCAGTTCATGCTGGACCTGCAGACGGACAAGAACGGGTATCTGGAAGTGAACCCACCGCTGCTCGTCAAGGACGACGCGATGTTCGGCACGGGGCAGTTGCCGAAGTTCTATGACGACCTGTTTTCCGCCATCACGCCGGATTTCATCTACGACTATCTCCACGACGTGCGGTTGGCAGTTGGAGACGACGCGCTAGAGGCCAAAGACCACAAGGCAGATGCTACTTGGTCGGTCGGCCCAATGATGCTGCCCGATGGTCAGTCTGTAAAAGTGTTTTTGGATCGCCCCTACAATAGTGGTGATCGAGGGCAGCACTGGCTGATCCCCACGGCCGAAGTCTCCCTGACCAATCTCGTGCGCGAGCAGATTCTGTCCGAGGACGAGGTGGCGACGCCGATGCGGATGACGGCGCTGACGCCCTGCTTCCGGGCCGAGGCGGGGTCGGCGGGGCGCGATACGCGCGGCCTGATCCGCCAGCACCAGTTCAGCAAGGTCGAGATGGTCTCCATCTGCCGTCCCGAGGACTCGGACGCGGAGCACGAGCGCATGACCGGTTGCGCCGAGGCGGTGTTGCAGGCGCTGGAGCTGCCCTATCGCAAGGTGCTGCTGTGCAAGGGCGACATGGGCTTCTCGGCGCAGAAGACCTATGACCTCGAGGTCTGGCTGCCCAGCCAGAACACCTATCGCGAGATCAGCTCCTGCTCGAACTGCGGCGACTTCCAGGCCCGGCGCATGGACGCCCGGTTCAAGCGCGCGGGCGAGAAGAAGACCGAGTTCCTGCACACCCTGAACGGCTCGGGCCTGGCCGTCGGCCGCACCCTGGTCGCGGTGATGGAGAACTATCAGCAGGAGGACGGCTCGATCGCCGTGCCGAGCGCGCTGCTGCCCTATATGGGCGGGTTGAAAAAGGTTGGCTGACCCGTCTTCTCTTGCGGGAGACGGCGCTCAAGCGGCCGAAGGCGTTAGCGCTAAAATCCTTCTCCCCTTGCGGGAGAAGGTGGGCCGTACAGCGGCTCGGATGAGGGGTTGCTCAGACAGAAGATGACAGTGGCGAGTTCAGACGACATGATTTCCGGCCGGGGCGCGACCCCTCATCCGTCTGGCTGCGCCAGCCACCTTCTCCCGCAAGGGGAGAAGGACATGTTTGGTGCGCTATCGCCCTTTGGGCTGCTTGAGCGCGAATGATGCGTATCCTCCTCACCAATGACGACGGCATCGAGGCGGAAGGCCTTGAATGTCTTGAGAAGATTGCTCGCACCCTGTCGGACGACGTCTGGGTCGTCGCGCCCCAGACCGAGCAGTCGGCCAAGGGGCGGGGGATCACCCTGACCGAGCCGCTGCGGGTCAACCAACTGGGCGACAAGCGCTTCGCCGTGACCGGCACCCCGACCGACTGCGTCGTCCTGGCGGTCAACGACCTGATGCCCGAGAAGCCCGACCTGGTGCTGTCGGGCGTCAATCGCGGGCATAACGTCGGCGAGGACGTCAGCTATTCCGGCACGGTGGCGGGCGCGTTGCAGGGCATGGCCTTCGGCATTCGCTCGATCGCCCTGTCGCAGTCGCTGGAACGGTTCCACGACGACGTGGTGGCGCATTGGGAGACGGCCGAGGCCTTCGCCCCCGGCATCATCGCCAAGCTGCTGGAGCAGAAGTGGGAGGACGGCGTGGTCATGAACGTCAACTTCCCCAAGCTGCCGCCGGAACTGGTCAAAACGGTCGAGGTGACCAAGCAGGGCTTTCGCGACATCGGCGAGATGCACGCGATCCGGCGCACCGATCTGCGCGGCCGCGACTACTACTGGATGGCCTTCCGCGGGGCGCCGCAGGAGCACGCCGAGGGCACCGACCTGCGGGCCATGGACGAGGGCCGGATTTCGGTCACGCCGCTGCATATCGACCTGACGCATATGCGCAGCGTCAATGATCTGAAGAAGGTGCTGGGCGGCGCGCCCCCCAAGGGACCGCAGGAAAAATGAGCCTCAAGGACGACCGCGCGGGTCGGCTGATCCTGTCGCTGAGGCGGCAGGGGGTGACCGACGCGCGGGTGCTGCAGGCGATGGAATCCATCGACCGGTCGCTGTTCGTCCATGAGAAGTTCCTCGATCAGGCCTGGGAAGACCAGGCCCTGCCGATCGACTGCGCCCAGACGATCAGCCAGCCCTATATCGTCGGCCTGATGACCCAGGCGCTGGAGGTCGGGCCGCGCCACCGCGTGCTCGAGATCGGCACCGGCAGCGGCTATCAGTGCGCGGTCCTCAGCCGGTTGGCGCGCTTCGTCTATTCTGTGGAGCGCTACAAGAGCCTGCTGACCGAGGCCGAGACCAAGCTGAAGCTTCTGGGCGTCGACAACGTCTTCACCCGCCACGGCGACGGCGGGCAGGGCTGGCTGGAACAGGCGCCGTTCGACCGGATCATGGTCACGGCGGCGTCGCCGCATGAACCGACCGAACTGCTGAAACAGCTGAAACCGGGCGGCGTGCTGGTCGCGCCGGTGGGCCGCGGCTCGGTGCAGATGCTGCACCGCTATACCGGCCAGGAAGACGGCAGTTTCCGCCGCGAAAGCCTGTGCGAAGTGCGCTTCGTGCCGCTGGTCGAGGGGATGGCCAAGGAGGGGTAGGGGCGATGCTCGTCTTCTGTGTCGCCACCTTCATTTATTCCACCGTCATCCTCGGGCTTGACCCGAGGATCGGGCGGTCGGCAGGCAGATCATCTGAAGCGTTGAGCGCGCCGCTGTACCTCGACCCTCGGGTCAGGCCCGAGGGTGACGGCGGGGGTGAGGCGGCGGTCCCGGATAAACGCTGCGCGTTTTCCGGGATGACGAATGACTGTGCAGGTTAACCTTTCCGCCCCACTTTGGCGCTGTTTGGCGGGTTGGCTTGGCGACGCTTCCGGGGCACACCGGGGGTGAACGAATTCACGGTTAAGAAGGAGAGGCGCATGGGCGGCTTCACGGGCTGGATCAGGGCGGCGGCGGTCGTCGGCGGGGCGCTGACGGTCACGGCGTGCGCGAGTTATCCGACCGAGCCGCGCTATTCGACCCATCCGACGCCGGTTGGCGGACAGGGCGCCTATCCCCAGCAGCCCGGGCAGGGCGGCAATCCGAACAACAATCCCTACTACGCCCAGCCGACGCAGCCGCAGACGCCGCCGCCGGCGCGACCCTATGAAGAGCAGGGGCCGCGCGCGCCGTCGGGCAGCATTCAGGGCGGCGGTCTGCCGCCGGCGGGCGGACCGGCCTATCCGTCGACCGGGGCGCCCGCCGGGTCCACGTCGCCATCGACCGGCGGCTCGCCCGTCATGGCGGGCGCGACCTATGTCATCCAGCCGGGCGACACGATTTCGGGCGTCGGCCGCCGCTTCCAGACGCCGGTGCAGACGCTGATCGACCTGAACGGTCTGGGACCGCGCGGCGCCATCACTTCGGGCCAGCGCATCGTTCTGCCGGACAGCGCGGTGGACACGGGTTCGGATCCTTACGCCACGGGCGCGTCGCCGGTCGGCGTGAAGACGCCGAACAACGGCGTGGCGCCGCCGCCGCCTCCGCCGCCCAGCGGCAACGCCGCCCTGCCGCCGCCGCGCGCCCCGGCCGTGACAGCCTCCGAACCGGCCTCGCCGGTTCAGGGCGCAGCCGTGGGCCAGGCCCTGGCCATGCAGTGGCCGGTGCGCGGGGACATCCTGCGCCGTTTCGGCCCGGTCGGCATGGGCGAGCGCAACAATGGCGTCAATATCGGCGCGGCCGCGGGAACCGAGGTCAAGGCCGCCGCCGCCGGGCGCGTCGCCTATGTCGGCGACGACATCGTGGGGCAGGGGCTGACGGTCCTGATCGTTCACAAGGACGGCTGGCGCACGGTTTACGGTCATCTGGGCTCGGCCACCGTGCGCGACGGGGCCGAAGTTCGCGCGGGTCAGGCCATCGGCACGGTCGGCCTGACGGCAGGCGACGGCCGCCCCTCGATCCATTTCGAGACCCGGCAGATGCGTGGCGACGATCCGATTGCGGTCGATCCCCTGGGCGTTCTGCCGCGCTGACGAAGACCGCCCGGCGTGTCCGGGCGGCATCGCCTGTGACACGTTGGCGTCAGGCCGCGTTGCAAATCGGCACGGCGCGCCCTAGGTTCCGCGCCTCATTTTAAAGGGGCCCCCGTTTCGAGGTCGGCCCGGTTCGGGGAGTTTCCATGCCTACTGCTTCTGAAGGCGGCCTGATGGCCATGGCGGTGCAGATCGCGCCGATCGTCGCGATCTTCATCCTGTTCTACTTCCTGATGATCCGTCCGCAGCAGAAGCGGGTGAAGGCGCATCAGGCCCTGATCGCCAGCGTCAAGCGCGGCGACGAAGTCGTCCTGTCGAACGGCATGGTCGGCAAGGTCACCCGCGTCGAGGACGCCGAGGCCATGGTCGAGATTTCGCAGGGCGTGAACGTTCGCGTGGTCAAGTCGATGATCGCCGAAGTCCGCAACCGCACCGCCATCGCCGCCAACGACAAGGGCTGAGCGGCTTTCGCCGCTGACGCCCGCCCGAAAAGAGCCCTGACATGATTCAGCTTTCGCGCTGGAAAGTCGTCCTGGTCGTGCTGTCGCTCGTATTCGGGCTGCTGCTGGCCTTCCCCAATGTCCTGACGCCCGCCCAGCGCGAGGCTCTGCCCGGCTGGCTGCCCAAGAACGGCCTGAACCTGGGGCTCGACCTTCAGGGCGGGTCCTACCTGCTGCTGGAAGTCGACGTGCCGGAGATGCGCGCCAAGCGCGTCACCAACCTGATCGAAGACGTCCGCGTCTCGCTGGGCGAACAACAGATCGCCATCGGCGGCCTGCAACGCGAAGCGGCCGGCGTGGTCGTGACGGTCGGCAACGCCGCCCAGTTCGATGCCGCCATGACCGCGCTGCGCACCCTGGCGCAGACCGGTGCGCCGCAGGGCCAGTCGGACCGCGCCGTCACCCGTCTAGGCGACAACCGCATCCGCTTCGCCTTCACCGACGCCGCCCTGAACGCCATGGGCGCGACGGCGGTCGATCAGTCGATCGAAGTGGTCCGCCGTCGTCTGGACAGCACCGGCACCAAGGAAATCTCAATCACCCGCCAGGGCGCCGACCGCATCGTCGTCCAGGCGCCCGGCGAGAGCGACCCGAGCCAGTTGGAACGCGTCATCGGCCAGACGGCGCAACTGACCTTCCAGATGGTCGACAGCAGCACCAACGGTCTGCAGGACGCTCTGGCCGGCCGCGTGCCGCCGGACGCCGAACTGCTGGCGGGCGAGGATGGCACGCCGTACCTGGTCAAGAAGCGCGTGCTGGTGTCGGGCGAGAACCTGACCCGCGCCGGCGTCGGCTCGGACCAGAACGGCCGTCCCGCCATCGATTTCCGTTTCGACGGTCAGGGTTCGCGTCGCTTCGCTGAAGCTACGGCCCAGAACCTGGGCAAGCCCTTCGCCATCATCCTGGACGGCAAGGTCATCTCGGCCCCGACCATCCAGAGCGCCATCACTGGCGGTTCGGGTCAGATCACCGGCAACTTCTCGATTCAGTCGGCCGCCGAACTGGTGAACCTGTTGAACGGCGGGGCCCTGCCGGCGCCGCTGAAGGTCGAGGAGCGTCGCGTCGTCGGCGCCGAACTGGGCGCGGACGCCATCCAGGCCGGTCAGGTTTCGACCATCATCGGCTTCCTGGTGATCGTGGCCTTCATGCTGCTCACGTACGGCTTCCTGTTCGGCGGCATCTCGGTCCTGGGCCTAATGCTCAACGGCCTGCTGATCCTGGCGGCGATGTCGCTGACCCAGGCGACGCTGACCCTGCCGGGCATCGCCGGTCTGGTGCTGACCTTCGCCGTGGCCGTCGACGCCAACGTTCTGATCTATGAGCGGATGCGCGACGAAGCGCGGGCGGGCCGCTCGGTCATCGCCTCGATGGACGCCGGCTTCAACAAGGCCATGGGCACTATCATCGACGCCAACCTGACCACCCTGGTGGCGGCGCTGATCATGTTTGTCTTCGGCGCCGGCCCGGTGCGCGGCTTCGCCTGGACGCTGACCATCGGCGTCTTCACCTCCATGTTCTCCTCGGTGATGGTCGCCCAGGTGCTGCTCGGGTATTGGCTCAAAGTCGCCAAGCCCAAGAAACTGCCGATCGCGGAGTGATGGCGATGCGTGGATGGCCTCTCATCAAAGTGCTGCCGCACAAGACGAACTTCCATTTCGTGAAGTACGCTGTGCCGGCCGGTATCCTTTCCGTCGTGCTGTGCGTCGCCTCGATCGTCGCCTGCTTCTATCCCGGCCTTGAAATGGGCATCGACTTCAAGGGCGGGGCCGTCATGGAAATGACCGCCCCGGCTGGACAATCGATCGACGCGGGCAAGGTCCGCGAGGCGATGAACAGCCTCGATCTGGGCGAAGTCCAGGTTCAGAACATCGACGGCGACCAGCGCGCCATCGTCCGCTTCCAGGTTCCGGACAACCAAGACCAGACCGCAGTCGTCCAGCGCGTCCAGGGCGGCATCACCGACGCCGTCGGCAAGGTCGCCTTCTCGGGCGTCAGCGTCGTCGGCTCCAAGGTCTCGGGCGAGCTGTTCACCAATGGCCTGATGGCCTTGGGCGCGGCTATCGCCCTGATGTTCGCCTACATCTGGTTCCGGTTCGAACCGCAGTTCGGTTTCGGCGCCGTGGCCGGTCTGGTCCACGACGTGATCCTGACCTTCGGTCTGATCGTCCTGTTCAAGCTGGAGTTCAGCCTGAACATGGTGGCCGCCATCCTGACCGTCATCGGCTATTCGATGAACGATACGGTCGTGGTGTTCGACCGCCTGCGTGAGAACCTGCGCAAGTACAAGACCATGCCGCTGCGCGAGGTCATCGACCTGTCGCTGAACGAGACCCTGTCGCGGACCATCATCACCGGCGTCACCGCCGTGGCGGTTCTGGCCGTTCTGGCCGTCTTCGGCGGCGAGGCCCTGTTCGGCTTCTCCATCGCCCTGATGGCCGGCATCGTCATCGGCACCTATTCGTCGATCTATGTCGGCGCGCCGATCATCCTGCTGTGGGGCGTCCGGCGCGGGGGCTCCATCGACGAGGACGCCAAGCCGATCAAGCTCGGCATGGCCAGCCGGCCTTAAGGCTGGATTCTACCTGAAAATGCTCCTCCTTCCCCCGGACGGGGAGGGAGGAGTAAGGTCACGCTTCCTGATTCCGACCCGGGGAGGGGCGCATGGCCAAACTGCTTTCAAACTTCAGAACGACTTTCCTGCTCAGCATCCTGCTGGCGGGCGTCATGATCTTCGCCTTCGGCCGTATCGCGCCAGGCGGTTTCGACATGAGCTTCTGGCAGGCGAGCGCCCGCTGGGTCCACGTCGTGGCGGGCATCCTGTGGATCGGCCTGCTCTACTATTTCAACTTCGTGCAGATCCGGGTCATGCCGTCGATCCCGGCCGAGCTGAAGCCCGCCGTCGGCAAGTACATCGCCCCTGAAGCCCTGTTCTGGTTCCGCTGGTCGGCCCTGGTGACGGTGCTGGCGGGTCTGACCGTCATGTTCCTGCGCGGCCACGCCTATGCTCACGAAGTGCTGAGCTTCGGCCTGGCCGGAGGTCTTAAGGCGGGCGACCAGCAGTTCACCCTGATGGGGATCGGCGTCTGGCTGGCCATCGTCATGTTCCTGAACGTCTGGGGCGTGATCTGGCCGAACCAGAAGCGCGCCCTGGGCATCGTCGTCGTTGACGATGACAAGAAGGCCAAGGCCGCGCGGATCGCCATGCTGGGCAGCCGCACCAACCTGCTGCTGTCGCTGCCGATGCTGACCTCGATGGCCATGTATCAGACCCTGTTCGGCTGAGGTTTGCACCCCAGACCCTTGAGGTATGGGCCGCAATGGCCGATGGCCTTGCGGGATGACTGTTGATCTCGACTCCCAGGTCCGCGCCGCCGACCCCGACCGCTGGCTGTCCAGCCGGTTCGTGGCCGACGAACAGGCGCGCGCGGACTTGATCTCTTTCTACGCCTTCGAGGCGGAGCTTCTGGCCATTCCCACCCGCGTCACCCAGCCCATGCTGGCCGAGATGCGCTACACATGGTGGGCCGAGCAGATGGAGGGCGTCTTCGCCCATGCCCCGCGCGTCGGCCATCCCGTGCTGGAGGCCCTGACCGCCGCCGTCGCCCGTCACGGGCTGGTCCGCGGGCCCTTCGACGCCCTGATCGAGGCTCACATCGGCCGGGTGCATGGCGAGCCGCATGACCTGGACGCCTTCTACATCGCTCCGATGCAGGTCGCGGTGCGGATGCTGGCGGGCGAGGGGCACGAGGCAGCTGTCGAGGCGGCGGGGCGTCTGTGGGCTCTGTCGCAGACCGGTCGGGCGGACGAGGCGAGGGCGCTGCGCTCAGCCGCCAATAAGGCGCTTCGGAACCTGCCCGCGGCGGCTTTCCCGGCAACGGCCCACGCCGCCCTGGCGGGCTTCGACCACCCGGAACCGGTGAAGCGCCTTCGGCTGCTGTGGGCGGTCCTGCGCGGCCGCGTCTAGTCGCAGAGACCGCCGATCAGGCGAGCCAGCAGGGCGTTCAGGGTTTTCTGTTCATCGAGCGAGAGCGGCGAGAGGATGTCGCGCGCTGTTTCCTCATGGCGGGGCATGATGGATTCGATCAGGTCGAACCCCTTGTCGGTCAGCCGGACCAGGGTGGCGCGGCGGTCGGTGGGGTGGGGGCGGCGTTCGACCAGACCGGCCTTTTCAAGGCGGTCGATGCGGGCCGTCATGCCGCCGGACGACATCATCGCCGCCTCGAACAGGGCGGTCGGCGTCAGGCCCTCAGCCGCGCCCGAGCGGCGCAGGGTCGCCAGGGCGTCGAACTCTCCATGCTGCAGGCCGTAGCGGGCGAACAGGGGCGTCTGGCGCTCGCGCACCACCAGTTGCGAGGCCTCGTTCAGCCGGCCCAGCACCTGCATCGGCAGCATGTCGAGGTCGGGGCGTTGGACGGCCCATTGGGCGGCGGCGCGAGAGGCTCTGTCGGACATAGGTTATCTTGACGTCGAGATACTTGAGGTCGAGAGAGTAGCGCGATTGCCCAGTGGAGTCCTCTGTCATGACCGCACGGTCCGAAGCCGAACCGGCGCGCGGCGCGTCCCTGCTGCTGCTGGCGGCCATTTTCGCTCTGGCGCTGAACCTGCGCCCGGCGATGGCGGCGGTCGGGCCGCTGCTGGACCTGATCGAGGGCGCGACGGGGATGGATTCCACCGCCGCCAGCCTGCTGACGACCTTACCAGTGCTGATGATCGGTCTCGGCGCCCTGTCGATCCGGCCCCTGCGTCGGCGGCTGGGCGAGCGGCGCGGCATCCTGTTGGGCGCGCTGCTGATTGGCGGGGCCTGTCTGATCCGGGCGGCGCTGAAGGACACGGCGGGCCTGATCGCCAGCGCGGCGGTCGTCGGCGTCGGCGTGGCGCTGATCCAGGCCCTGGCGCCGGTCGTGATCAAGCGGGCCTTCCCGACGCGGTTCGGCACGGTGATGGCGCTCTACACTACGGGCATCATGGGCGGAGCGGCCATTGCGGCGGCCACGGCGGCGGGCTTGGCCGAGGCGGTCGGCTGGGCCGGGACGCTGGCGCTGTGGAGCGTGCCTGCCTGCGTCGCGGCGGTCGTCTGGCTGCTGGCCGCGCGTGATCCGGCGGCGGAGGAGCCCGACCGGCGCGCCGTGGTCGAGGTGGTCCATCCTGAAATCCCCTTCTGGCGTCAGGGGCGGGCGTGGAGCCTGATCCTGATCATGGGGCTGGGGACCTCGGCCTATACGCTGGTGCTGGCCTGGCTGCCGCCCTTCTACGTCGATCTGGGGCAGGCGAGGGCGACGGCGGGCTATTTGCTCAGCGGCATGACCGGCGCCGAGGTGGCGGCGGGCATCCTGGTGTCGCTGCTGATCGGACGTTTCCCCGACCGGCGCGGGCCGATCTTGGCGGCGCTGGTTCTGGCCCTGATCGGTCTGGCGGGGTTGGTGCTGGCGCCGGTCGGCTTGGCCGTTCCGGTCGTCATGGCCCTGGGTCTGGGCGTGGGGGCTGTCTTCCCCCTGACCCTGATCCTGGCGATGGATCAGATCGACGACCCGGCGCGATCCGGCGACCTGCTCGCCTTCGTCCAGGGCGGCGGCTACATCATCGCCAGCCTGTCGCCGCTGGCCGCCGGCCTGCTGCGCGACCACATGGCCGACCTGACCGGGGCCTGGGTCCTGATGGGCGTCGGCGTGGTCGGGCTGGGCGTGATGGTTCTGGGGTTCCGGCCGGGCCTGCCCAAGCTGCGCTGAGGCGACCCGGCCCTAAGGCTTAACCCGCGTCGCGCCAGGCTTTCAGCGCGGCCATGGCGCGGATGCTCTGCAGGCGCTTCTTGGCGCGGCCGCGATCCTTGGGATTGATGCGCTTGCCGTCCTCGTCGACCTTGGGGGCTTCCAGCGGCGGCAGCAGGCCGTAGTTGATGTTCATCGGCTGGAATTTGGAGCCTTCCAGATGGCCGCCGGTGATGTGCTCGACCAGGGCGCCCATGGCGGTTTCCGGCGGCGGGGCCGACAGGTCGCGGCCGAGGGCTTGGGCGGCGGCCAGGCGGCCGGTCAGCAGGCCCATGGCGGCGCTTTCGACATAGCCTTCGACCCCCGTCACCTGGCCGGCGAAGCGCAGGCGCGGCATGGATTTCATGCGCAGTTGGTTGTCCAGCAGTTGCGGGCTGTTGAGATAGGTGTTGCGGTGCAGGCCGCCGAGGCGCGCGAACTGGGCGTTCTGCAGGCCGGGGATCATGCGGAAGGTCTCGGCCTGGGCGCCGTGCTTCAGCTTGGTCTGGAAGCCGACCATGTTGAACAGGGTGCCGAGCGCATTGTCCTGACGCAGCTGGACGATGGCGTGGGCCTTGACCGTCGGGTTGCGCGGATTGGTCAGGCCGACGGGCTTCATCGGGCCGTGGCGCAGGGTTTCGCGGCCGCGCTCGGCCATGACCTCGATGGGCAGACAGCCGTCGAAATAGGGAACGTTCTCCCACTCTTTGAACTCAGCCTTGGGACCGTCGATCAGGGCGTCGATGAAGGCCTCGTACTGGGCCTTGTCCATCGGGCAGTTGACGTAGGCGGCGGCGTCGCCGCCCGGGCCTTCCTTGTCATAGCGCGACTGACGCCAGGCGATGTCGAAGTCGATCGAGTCAGCGTGAATGATCGGGGCGATGGCGTCGAAGAAGCTGAGGCTTTCCTCGCCCGTCAGCTTGAGGATGGCCTCGGCCAGCGCGGGCGAGGTCAGCGGGCCGGTGGCGACGATGACGTTGTCCCAGTCTTCCGGCGGCAGGCCGGCGATTTCCTCGCGCACGATGGTGACCAGAGGGTGGGCTTCCAGCCGCGCGGTGACGGCTTGCGAGAAGCCGTCGCGGTCGACGGCCAGGGCGCCGCCCGCCGGGACCTGATGATCGCCGGCCGCGGCCATGATGATCGAGCCCAACTCGCGCATTTCCTGATGCAGCAGGCCGACGGCGTTGAACTCCCAGTCGTCGGAGCGGAAGGAGTTGGAGCAGACCAGTTCAGCCAGGCCGTCGGTGTGGTGGGCGTCGGTTTTCACGCCCGGCACGCCGCGCATTTCATGCAGGATGACGGGCACGCCGGCCTGGGCGATCTGCCAGGCGGCTTCGGAGCCGGCGAGGCCGCCGCCGATGACGTGAATGGGTTTGGTGGAGGGCGCTACGTTCGACATGGCGGCCTTCTAGCCGTCCCAAGGCCTTCCGTCAGCCTGTCATCGCATCCTTGGCCCCGGGGGAGCGGGCGCGTATGGTCTGGCTTGCGGCGAAGGTTCGGAGGGACCAGTCATGACCACGGCGTTTTCAATCGGCGAGGCCTTGGGCTCCGGCTTCAGGCTGACACGGCGCCAGCCGCTGCGGGTCTGGGCGTGGGGCGTGGTGCTGGCCGCCCCGTCGCTGATGTTCGGCGCCCTGATGCTGCGGCTGTTCGGCGCGATCTCCGTGGAAGAACTGGCGGCGGAGGAGCCGCCCGCCACGCTGATCGCCCAGATGGTGCAGTTTCAGGCGTGGTCGGGCCTGGCCAACGTCCTGCAGGCCCTGATCTGGGTGGTCGTGGCGGCAGCGATTTTCCGAGCCGTGCTGTTTCCCGAAAGAAGCGTTCGTTTCGCCGGTTTGAAGGTCGGCATGGACGAAGTGCGCATAGCCGTCGTCGGCCTGGGCATGATCGTCGCCTTCTACGCCGCCGCCATTGTCGTGGGGCTGATCGCCTTCGCGGTCGGCGCTGCGCTGTGGTTCGTGTCGGAAGCGGCGGCGGTGACGCTGGGACTGTTGGTGGCCGTGGCGGCGGGGCTGGCCATATGGGGCGTGATGCTGCGGGCGTCGCTGATCATGCCGGCCAGCGTGGCGCTGGGCGATTTCGCCTTTGTGCCGGGCTGGAAGCTGACCAAGGGACAGGTGCTGAGGTTGCTGGGAATGAGCCTGGCGATCATCGTGGTCGTGATCGCGATCGAGCTGGCGCTGCTGATGGCGGCCGCCGTCGTTCTGTTCCTGGCGGCGGGCGTCAATGTCTTCAGTCTGGCCGCGATGCTGGAGCAGGGGCCGCCGCCCGACATCGATTGGGGCGCTCTCGTCGGTTGGGGGCTGGCGGCCTTCGTGCCCCTGTCGTGGCTGCAGGGATTTCTGATAACGGTCATGGTCGCCCCCTATGCCGAGGCCTGCCGTTGGCTGTTGGCGCAGGGGCCGCAGGACGAACCGGGCCCGGTTGCGCTAGAGCCAAATCGGTCCTGACGTACGCAGCCAGTCAGAATCCAGAAAATGCTCTAGGCTGACCGGGAATCGAGGACGATCGCATGACTTTTCCTGCCACCAATTGCGCTTTTGAGGGCTTCCGGATGACCCGGCGCGCGCCACAGGCCCTGCTGGCCTGGGCGCTGGCCTACGCGGTCTTCTTCATCCTGTTCTTCCTGGTCGCCGGACCTCATCTGGTGACGATGATGTCGCTGATGAAAGAACTCGAAGGGAAGGCCAATCCCTCCATCGAGGAAATGCAGCCGTTGATGCAGGCTTACGGCGTCATGTTCGCCTGGGGCGTGCCCCTGGCCATCCTGCTGGGGGCGGTGCTGAACACCGCCATCGCCCGCTCGGTGATCCGACCCGAGGACAAGCGGTTCGGCTATCTCCGGGTGGGCAAGGACGAACTGCGGGTCCTGGCCGTCAATCTGATCGTGGCCGTGATCACGGGCTTGACCGCCATGGCGGCGTTCGTCGTGGTCAGCGTGGCCGCTGGCCTCGCCATGACCGTCCCCGCTCTTTGGCTGGCGGTGATTCTCTTGTCCCTGGCCGCCGTGGCGCTAATCGTCTGGCTGTCAGTGCGGCTCAGCCTGGCCGTGCCGATCACCTTCGCCGAGCGGCGGATTGCGGTGAAGGAGTCCTTCGCACTGACGCGTGGCGTTTTCTGGCCGATCCTGGGCATGGGCATCATCGCCTGGATCATGGCGGTCCTGGTCGCCGTGCTGGGCTCGGCCGTGGCGGCGCCGCTCAGTCTGCTGGTCGGCGGCATGGACCGTCTGGCCGGGCTGGAAGGCGCCGGCATCGCGGAAATGCTGCGCGTGGCCGGGCCGGCGCTGGCCGTGTCGCTGGTGGTCAACGCCATCCTGTCGGCGGCGCAGATCGCCATCATGTACGCGCCGTTCTCGGCCGCCTACCTGCACCTTAAGGACGCGCCCCGCGTTTGACGGCCCGCGTCTTAGACGCCTGACCGATCCGGTCAGGCGTTCTTGCGGACGCGGGCCGGTTTGGCGGGCGCTTTCGCGGCCTCGGGCAGGGCGGCGACGCGCGCCTTGCGACGCTCTTCGTGGCGATCCAGCACTTCCTTCAGATATTTGCCGGTCCAGCTGGCGGCGTTGTCGGCCACCTGTTCAGGCGTGCCGACAGCGACGATCTCGCCGCCTCCGTCGCCGCCCTCGGGACCGAAGTCCAGCAGGTAGTCGGCGACCTTGATGACATCCAGATTGTGCTCGATCACGACGATGGTGTTGCCGCTGTCGACCAGTTCCTGAAGCACCTCCAGCAGCTTGCGCGTGTCCTCGAAATGCAGGCCGGTCGTCGGCTCGTCGAGGATGTAGAGGGTCTTGCCCGTGGCGCGCTTGGCCAGTTCCTTGGACAGCTTCACGCGCTGCGCCTCGCCGCCCGACAGGGTGGTGGCGGACTGGCCGACCTTGACGTAGCCGAGGCCGACGCGGGCCAGGGTCAGCATCTTGTCGCGGATCGGCGGCACGGCCTTGAAGAAGGAGGCGGCCTCTTCAACCGTCATGTCCAGAACGTCGGATATGCTCTTGCCCTTGAAGACAATTTCCAGCGTTTCGCGGTTGTAGCGTTTGCCCTTGCAGACGTCGCAGGTGACATAGACGTCGGGCAGGAAATGCATCTCGATCTTGATCAGGCCGTCGCCCTGACAGGCCTCGCAGCGGCCGCCCTTGACGTTGAAGCTGAACCGGCCGGGACCATAGCCGCGCGCCTTGGACTCCGGCAGGCCGGCATACCAGTCGCGGATCGGGCCAAAGGCGCCGGTATAGGTGGCGGGGTTTGAACGCGGGGTGCGACCGATAGGCGACTGGTCGATGTCGATGACCTTGTCGAACAACTCCAGCCCTTCGATCCGGTCGAAGTTGGCGGGGGCGTCTGAGGCGTTGTGCAGGCGGCGCGCGGCGGCCTTGTACAGGGTCTCGATGGTGAAGGTGGACTTGCCGCCGCCGGACACGCCGGTGACGCAGGTGAACAGACCGACGGGGATCTCGCCGGTGACGTTCTTCAGGTTATTGCCGGTGGCGCCGCTGATCTTCAGCATCCGCTTGCGGTCGACGGGACGGCGACCCTCGGGCGGCAGTTCGATCTCGCGCGCGCCGGTCAGGTACTGGCCGGTCAGGGAGTTGGGGTTGGCCATGACCTCGGCGGGCGTGCCCTGGGCGCAGATCTCGCCGCCGTGGACGCCGGCGGCCGGACCCATGTCGATGACATAGTCGGCGGTCATGATCGCCTCCTCGTCATGCTCGACCACCAGGACCGAGTTGCCGAGATCGCGCAGGCCCCGGAGGCTTTCCAGCAGACGGGTGTTGTCGCGCTGGTGCAGACCGATGGACGGTTCGTCCAGCACATAGAGGACGCCGGTCAGGCCCGAGCCGATCTGCGAGGCCAGACGGATGCGCTGGCTCTCGCCACCCGACAGGGTGCCGGAACTGCGCGACAGGCTGAGGTAGTCGAGGCCGACATTGTTCAGGAAGCGCAGCCGGTCGGTGATCTCCTTGAGGATGCGGCGGCCGATTTCCTTCTGCTTGTCGGTCAGGTGCTCTTCCAGCGTCGAGAACCACAGATAGGCCTTGGAGATGGACAGCCAACTGACGTCGGCGATGTCGGCCCCGCCGATCTTGACGGCCAGGGCCTCGGGTTTCAGCCGCTTGCCGCCGCAGACTTCGCACGGGGTTTCGGACTGATAGCGGCCCAGTTCCTCGCGGACCCAGGCGCTGTCGGTCTCGCGCCAGCGGCGTTCCAGGTTGGGCAGCACGCCTTCAAAGGCTTTGGAGACCTCGTATTTACGGGCGTTGTCGTCATAGACGAACTTGATCTTCTCGCCGCCCGAGCCTTGCAAGATGACCTTCTGGGCCTGTTCCGGCAGGTCGCGCCAGGCCTTGTCCATCGAGAAGTCGTAGTGCTGGGCCAGCGACTGCAGGGTCTGGGTGTAGAGCGGCGAGGGGCCGCGCGCCCAGGGGGCGACGGCGCCCTTGTGCAGGGTCTTGTCGCGGTCCGGGATCACCAGATCGGCGTCGAAGGCCAGCTTGACCCCCAGGCCGTCGCAGGTCGGGCAGGCGCCGAAGGGGTTGTTGAACGAGAACAGCCGGGGCTCGATCTCGCTGATGGTGAAGCCCGACACGGGGCAGGCGAATTTCTCGGAGAAGACGATGCGGCGCGGCTCTTCGCCCTCCGGCGCATTGGCCCATTCGGCGGTGGCGATGCCGTCGGCCAGGTTCAGCGCCGTCTGGATGCTGTCGGCGTAGCGGGGTTCAAGACCTTCTTTTGTTACAATACGATCCACGACGATATCGATGTCGTGCTTGAACTTCTTGTCGAGCGTCGGCGCATCCTCGATGGCGTAGAATTCGCCGTCGATCTTCAGCCGTTGGAAGCCGTTGCGCTGCCACTCGGCCATCTCCTTCTTGTACTCGCCCTTGCGGCCGCGAACGACGGGGGCCAGCAGGAGCAGACGCTCGCCGTCGGGCAGGGCGGTCAGCTTGTCGACCATCTGGCTGACGGTCTGGCTCTCGATCGGCAGGCCGGTGGCGGGCGAATAGGGCACCCCCACGCGGGCCCACAGAAGGCGCATGTAGTCGTGGATCTCGGTGACCGTGCCGACGGTCGAGCGCGGGTTCTTGGAGGTCGTCTTCTGTTCGATGGAGATGGCCGGGGACAGGCCCTCGATCAGGTCCACGTCGGGCTTGCCCATCAGTTCCAAGAACTGGCGCGCATAGGCGCTGAGCGACTCGACATAGCGGCGCTGGCCCTCGGCGTAGATGGTGTCGAACGCCAGCGAGGATTTGCCCGACCCCGACAGCCCGGTCATCACGACCAGCTTCTCGCGCGGGATATCGACGTCCACGCCCTTGAGATTGTGCTCGCGGGCGCCGCGAACGCGGATGAAGTTGTGCTTTTCGGTCATGGGCCCGGAAACGGTAAGCGGGAACGCGGGAGGCCCCAAAACGGTCGGGGCGACGACGCTATATGGGGATCAATTCGCCCGAAACAGCAAGAACAATATGAGAACTTACGTTCAGGATTCGGGCATCCAGGCGGGCTCCGGGCGGCGGTAGCGTTCGCCGGGGCCGACGAGGACGCCTTGGGCGTTGGCGACGCCCAGTTCCAGGCTTTGGGCGATCTGGCGGGCGCGGCTGATGAAATGGTCGGCGGCGACGGGCGGGCAGAGGTCGCGGGCGGTCGCCTCGAAGAGTTCAAGCCAGCGGTCGAAGTGGCGGGCGTCGATGGGCAGGGGCAGGTGTTTGGGCATGGGCCGGCCCTGATAGACGCCGGTGGACAGGGCGACCGAGGACCAAAAGAGCTTCATCTGTTCCAGATGCGGAGCCCAGTCCGAGATGCGCTCGGCAAAGATGGGGCCGATGAAGTCGTCGTCGCGGACGCGGGCGTAGAAGCCTTCGACCAGGGCGTCGATCAGGGCCTCGTCGATGCCGGTCTCGGCGCGGATGCGGTCCACGGCTTCGGCGCGGCGGGCGGCGGCCTCGGTGCGGTCGGGGGCGGGTTTGTCGATGCGGAAGGCGACGGTTCGGTCAGGCGCGGTCATGGGGCCAAGATAGGCGCACGCCGACTGTTCGACCATGGGGGCGGGATCGGGGTGCGGCGCCGCGTCGCAAAAGCGGGACCGGAGAATTGGGGTTGCGCTGCGAAAGATCAGCACCCATCCTTCCTCCAGCCAACGTATTTGACGAGGAGGCACGACGATCATGATCAGCGCTTTGGAAATCGGTTTCGCCCTTTCCGCTCCGCTGCTGGTGCTCGCCCTTGTCCTCGCTCAACCCAAGCCACAACCCGTCCGCATCCGCGCCAAGGCTACCTATCGTGACGCTCAACAGCGTCGCGGCCCGCACGCCTGACGGAAACCCCCTATTCGATAATCTGAGCCTCGCCTTCGGGCGCGAGCGCACGGCCGTCGTGGGCCGCAACGGCGTGGGCAAGACCACGCTGCTGCGGCTTGTCGCCGGCTTGGCCGCGCCCGCAGAGGGGACGGTGGCCCGCGCCGGAACGATCGGCTGGCTGGCCCAGACCTATGAGCCGGCGCCCGGTGAGACCGTGGCTGACACCTTGGGCGTGGCGGGGGCGCTGGCCTTGCTGGCGCGGGTGCTGGCCGGGGACGGCTCGGTCGAGGATATGGCCGAAGCGGACTGGACGCTGGAGGCGCGGCTGGATGAGGCCTTGGCGCAGGTCGGCTTGGCTGGGCTGGCGTTGGATCGGCCCACGAGCGGCCTGAGCGGGGGGGAGCAGACGCGGCTGCGGTTGGCGGGGCTGATGCTGGCGGCGCCGGACCTGATCGTGCTGGACGAGCCGACCAACCAGCTGGACGCCGAGGCGCGGGCCTTGGTGGCCGAGGTCGTGGGGCGCTGGCCGGGCGGGGTGCTGACGGTCAGTCATGACCGGGCGCTGTTGCGGCGCATGGACCGGATCGTGGAGCTGTCGAGGCTGGGCGCGCGGACCTATGGCGGCGGCTGGGACCTCTATGTCGAGCGGCGCGAGGCGGAGCGGGCGGCGGCCGAGCGCGATCTGGAGAGCGCCGAGCGCGAGGTCGGACGCGCCGCGCGCGAGGCGCAGACCGCGCTGGAGAAGAAGGCGCGGCGCGACAGGGCGGGGCGGGCGCATCGGGCGGGGACGTCCGATCCCAAGATCCTGCTCGACGCCAAGGCCCAGCGGGCCGAGGAGTCCGGGGCGCGCGAAGGGCGGCTGGCTGAGCGGCGCCGCGCCGAGGTCGAGGCGCAGCTGACCGAGGCCCGTGAACGGGTCGAGCGGGCGCGATTGTTGTCCGTGCCCATGCCCTCGACGGGGCTGGCGACGGGCAAGACCGTGCTGGCGCTGGACGGCGTGGAATGGCGCAGTCCCGAGGGGCGGTTGATTGTCGGGTCGGTGTCGCTGCGGCTGACGGGGCCGGAGCGGGTGGCGATCACCGGGCCGAACGGGGCGGGCAAGACGACGCTGCTGAAGCTGATCTCGGGCGAACTGGAGCCGACAGCGGGGTGGGTCGAGCGGCCGGTGACGGCGGCCTTGCTGGATCAGGTGGCGGCGATCCTGAAGCCGGAGGAGACCCTGATCGAGGCCTGGCGGCGGCTGAATCCGGAAGGGACGCCGAACGAGGCCCATGCGGCGCTGGCGCGGTTCCTGTTCAGGAATACGGCGGCGCACCGGACGGTCGGGACGCTGTCAGGCGGTGAGCGACTGAGGGCGGCGCTGGCCTGTGTGATGACCGGAGCGCGGCCGCCGCAACTGCTGATCCTGGATGAGCCGACCAATCATCTGGACCTGGATTCCATCGCCGCCATCGAGGCGGCGCTGAAGGCCTATGACGGGGCGCTGGTGGTGGTCAGCCACGATCGGGACTTTCTGGGTAATGTGGGCGTGGGCCGGGAGGTTCGGCTGGAGCGGGCGGATTGCACGGTGCGGTGAAAAAAACAGTGCAATTGGTGCAATGCGCGGACTTCAGGGGGGCTAGATTGACCCCGTTCATCCCGGCGGACGCCGGGACCCAGTGAGATCGCCGAGCGCCGCACTTTCCATTGATCCCGGCGGCTGGAAGCCAAAGCGCTGGATCCCGGCGTCCGCCGGGATGAGCGGAGTGTGAGGGGCGGTTCGCTATAATCGACGTGTCAAAGACCGTCCCTAGTGTGGCGCACGGCGTGACCAAGGCGAGCGAAACGTTTCGAGGCGTTCGCAATCCCTGGAATTCATTGGGATCGGCGCGTCGGATTTGGATGGAAAGTCAGCCCCAGGCCTCGACCACGCCCTGACGGCGGGCGCGGGGGGCGGCGGGGGCCACGGTGACGGGTTCGGCTTCGGGGCGGCCGAACAGCCAGCCCTGGCCATAGCCGACGCCCAGGGCCTGGACCGCCTGGGCGGCGTCCTCGGTTTCGATCATCTCGGCGATGGTGGTCAGGTTCAGCGAGCCGCACAGGTCGACCAGATGGCTGACCATGGTGCGGGCGCGGGCGTCGCCGTCGATCTGGCGCACGAAGCCGCCGTCGATCTTGACCGAGTCGACCGACAGGCCGTGCAGATAGTCGAAGGCGGCGGAACCGGCGCCGAAGTCGTCGATGCAGACCTTGATCCCGGCGTCGCGCAGGGCGCCCAGGCGGCGGTTGGCGGCGGCGATGTCGGCCAGGGCGGCGGTCTCGGTGACTTCGACGATCAGACGGCGGCGGTTGTCGGGCTCGGACGCCGTCATCCGCAGCAGGGCCGCGACATAGGCGTCATTGGCCAGCGAGGCGCCGGAGACATTGATGGCGACCTTGAGCAGTCCCGAGCCGGGTTGGCGAAGGCGGTGGACGATCTTTTCGGCCACGGCCATGTCGAAGCCTTCGATCAGGGCCAGTTCCTCGGCCATGCGGATGGCCGGGGCGGGGCCGCCGGCCTGACCGAAACGCGCCAGAGCCTCGAAATGATGAACGGCCCGCGTCTTCAGATCGACGATGGGCTGATAGAAGAGGGCGAACTCCTTGTCGCGGACGATGCCGCGGAACCGGTCGGCGTCCTTCAGCGTGCGCGACAGCGAGTCGGCGAAGCTGAGTTCCGGCTGGGCGGCGTCGTCCTTGAGGCAGCCCTCGATGGCGAAGCGCATGGCGCGCAGGGCGCACAGGGCGTCGGATCCAACGGCGACTTCGCTGGACCGTGAGGTCAGGTCCAGACCTTCGGCCAGTCCGGCTTCGCGGACTTCGGCCTGGAGGTCGCGGCCGTCGCCGGCTTCCTTGACGAGGGCGTAGCGATTGCCGGTCAGACGCCCCGCGCTGACCCCGTCATGGGACGCCAGTTGCAGCCGGGCGCCGAGGCGGACGGCGACGCGCTCATTGGCGGCGTCATTGGCGGCGGTCAGGCCCTGAACCTCGATGAAGGCGAGGGCCAGCCGTTGCAGAGCCGCGCCGGTCTGGTCGCTCAGACTCTTGCGGGCGTGCTCCATGAAGCCCGCCGCGTCCGCGATTTCCGCTGCGCCGAGCGCAGCGCTCATTTCAAACGCGGCGCCGGCATAGGTGAGGGCGCAGGACACGGCCGGGGCCAGTTCGGGCAGCATGAAGGCGCGGAACACGGCCCGACGGACGCGCCCGTCGCCGCAATCCACCAGCACCTCGAGCGCGTCGCAGCGGCCGCCGGCGCTCAGGGCGCGGGTCGCCTCGGCGACCGCCGGGCGGCTGGCGACGGCGAGCCGGTCGGCCAGCGGCTGGCCGATCCAGGCGGTCGAGGCCTGGCCCGCTATGGGTCCGGCGCCGAGGGCGAAGGTGATCTGACCATCCTTGTCGATCTCGACCAGGGCGTCGGCGGCGGCGAACGCCATTCCAAGAAGACGGGATTTCAGGCTCATGGCCTGTCCTTGCGGCCAAGGCCGTTAAGAAAACGCGGATCGTCCGAAGATTTTTCGAGCCGATCAGGCCTTTCGGTTCAAGGCCACGGCGCGGCCGTCGCCCTCGGTGGCGCGGCCGGAGGCCCCGTAGCCGACGCCCTGGGCGCGGGCGCCGGCGACCTCGGCGGCGATGGTGCGGACCAGGCCCTCGGACACCTGACGGGCGGCGTCGACGGTCAGGGCGTGGTCGGCCAGGACGAGTTCGAACGCCTGGGTCGCCTCGATCAGGGCATTACGGTCGGCGGCGGGGATGACGGACAGGAAGGCGGGCGCCGCCTTGGCCTGGGCCGACTCGCGGCGATAGAGGTTGGCCAGTTCCTGCGTCTCGGCCATGCCCGCCGCGACGTCCTGGGCGCGATGGGCGCGGAAGGCGTCGCGCTCGGCGCCGAGGCGTTCGGTCAGGGCCTGGGTCAGGTTGATCAACTGGCGTGCGCGGAGAGTGGAGGTTTCGACGTCGGCGGTCACGCGGCTTGTTCCTGCATCTTCAGCATCTGGGAGACGACGCTGTCGGCCAGACCGACGCCGCCGGCCTTGACGGTCTGCTTGGCCATGGCGTCGATCAGGAAGCTGCGCCACGTCGCTTCGCCCTCGCCGCCGCCGAAGGGGCCGTCGGTCTGCAGACCCTCGAACATCGGCTTGAGCATCTGCGACAGGAAGCTGGCCTCGAAGGCCTCGGCGGTTTCGCGCATCTGCTCGGGCGACTGGCCGCGCTTGGCGGGCGCGTCGGTCGGGCGCAGCAGGTCGGGGGAGACGGAAAGCGCGTCCATTACATCACCTCGATGTCGGCTTGCAGGGCGCCGGCGGTCTTGATGGCCTGCAGGATGCTGATCATGTCGCGCGGGCTGACGCCGAGGGCGTTCAGGCCGTTGACCAGGGTGGACAGGGAGGTCCCGCCGTTAACGATCCGCATCTGGCGGCCGGTTTCTTCATCGACGCTGACGTTCGACTGGGGGACCACCACGGTCTGACCGCCGCGGCTGAAGGGCTCGGGCTGGCTGACCATCGGGTTTTCCTGAACCGAGACGGTCAGATTGCCCTGGGCGATGGCGACGGTAGAGACGCGAACGGCCTCGCCCATGACGATGACGCCGTTGACCTCGTCGATGATGACCTTGGCCGGGGCGTCGACGCGGACCGGCAGGTTCTCGACCCGGCTGATGAAGCCCGCCATGCCGAGGTTCTGCGGCGAGCGGACGGCGACGACGGTGCCGTTCTCGGCCAGGGCGCTGTTGGGATAGGACTGATTGATCGCGGCGGCGACGCGCTGGGCCGTGGTGAAGTCCGGGTTGCGCAGCGTCAGGCGCACGACGGGCATGGCCGACAGGTCGAAGCCGGTCTCGCGCTCGACCACGCCGCCCGAGGCGATGCGGCCGGCGGTCGGCACCCCGCGCGTGACCGAGGAGCCGGAGCCGCCCGAGGCCGAGACGGCGCCGGTCTGGACCGAACCTTGAGCCACCGCATAGATTTCGCCGTCCGCGCCCTGAAGCGAAGTGACCAGCAGGGTGCCGCCCAGCAGGCTCTTGGCGTCGCCCATGGCCGAGACGCTGACGTCCAGGCGCGAGCCCGGCGTGGCGAAGGGCGGCAGATCGGCGGTGATCATGACCGCCGCGACGTTCTTGGTGTTCAGGTTGGCGCCGCGGATGTTGACGCCCTGGCGTTCCATCATCCCCTCCAGCGACTGGCGGGTGAAGGGCGAGTTGCGCAGGCTGTCGCCCGTGCCGTTCAGGCCGACCACAAGGCCGTAACCGACCAGTTGGTTGGTGCGGACGCCCTCGATGGAGACGATGTCCTTGATTCGCGACTGGGCCTCGGCCGCCGTCGTCGCCGCGGCCAGAATCAGCGCGGCGGAAGCGGAGGCGAGGAGGGCGGTGAGCAACTTCTGCATACGAAAGACGTCCCGTGGAGGCGTTCGCGATTAACCATGCGAAGTTCGTGCCGCCTGAAAAGATGCGTAAATTCAATGCGTGGCTCGTGGGCGCCGATCACCTGGCGGCAGAATCTGCCGGGGCGTTAACCAAGCGGTGACGCTCCTGACCGATGGTCGGGATTGATCGGGAGCATTGATCATGAAGGTCACCGGCCCCTCAGGCCCTACATCGACGCAAGGCCAGCGCCCCGCCCGCGCGGCGGGCGGTTTCAGCCTGCCGGCCGGCGGCGCGGCCTCTGGACCGGCCTCGGCCAACGCGACCTCGTCCGCATCCAGCGTCGCCGGGGTGTCCGCCCTGATGGCGTTGCAGGGGGTGGAGGACGCGACCGAGCGCCGCCGCCGGGCGATTCGACGCGGAGGCGGGCTGCTGGACCGGCTGGACGAGCTGAAATTGGCCCTGCTGAACGGCCAGGACGGCGCGGCGGCCCTGGAACGATTGGCGCGCACCTTGCGCGAAGAGCGGCCGGAGGACGCCGATCCGGGCCTGAAAGGCGTGCTGGATCAGATCGACCTGCGTGCCGCCGTGGAAATGGCCAAGGCGGAAACTGCCCGCGCGGCGGTCTAGAAGCCGCGAGAAACGCAATCGAAATCCCGGTTTCGACCGTCAGGTGAGGACAATTTGCCACACTGACGCGGCGTTAATGAAGCTTAACGATATCACGGACTCGCGAACGCCATTGCCGCGACTCTCGCGCTTGCCTATACGGCCCATGCGCCGCAGGGGGGCGCAGACATATTTGAGCGTGAGTGCGATGAACGCATTAGCGTCTGTGATCGAGGGGGAGTCGGTCGTGTACCGGCCCACCGACGACGAGCCGTTTATGAATGAGCGGCAATTGGCCTATTTCAAGGCCAAGCTTCTGGCGTGGAAGGATGAGATCCTTCGCGAGTCCAAGGGCACCGTGGTCAATCTGAAAGCCGAAACCGAGAACCATCCTGATCTGGTGGACCGGGCCTCGTCGGAATCCGACCGGGCGCTGGAGCTCCGGACCCGCGACCGGCAACGCAAGCTGATCTCCAAGATCGACGATGCGCTGCGCCGGATCGAGGACGGTTCCTACGGCTATTGCGAGGACACCGGGGAACCGATCGGCCTGGGCCGGCTGGAAGCGCGGCCGACGGCGACCCTGTCGGTTGAGGCCCAGGAGCGGCACGAGCGCCGCGAACGGGTCCATCGCGACGACTGATCGCGCCGGATCGCTTCGGATTGGGCGGATCGGCTTGACTTGAGCGGGCGGCGGCGCGACCAAGCCGCCTTCCTATCGAGGTCGTTGATCCCCCATGTCCGTCAAGGTTCGTTTCGCTCCGTCGCCCACGGGTAAGCTGCACGTCGGCAATGTCCGCACGGCTCTGGTCAACTGGCTGTTCGCCAAGGGGCAGGGCGGCTCGTTCGTTCTGCGCATCGACGATACGGATCTGGCCCGTTCCACCCAGGAGTTCGAGGACGGCATCGAGACCGACCTGACCTGGCTGGGCCTGACCTGGGACGAGCGCTACAATCAATCCAAGCGGTTCGACCGCTATGAGGAAGCCGCCGTGCGTCTGAAGGCGGCGGGCCGGCTGTATCCTTGCTACGAAACCTCCGACGAACTGGATCGCCGCCGCAAGGTGCAACTGTCGCGGGGCCTGCCGCCGATCTATGACCGCGCCGCGCTGGAACTGACCGACGCCGAGAAGGCCGCCTATGAGGCCGAGGGCCGTCGCCCGCACTGGCGCTTCAAGCTGGAAGGCAAGCGCGTCGCCTGGGAAGACCTGGCGCGCGGTCACGCCGAGGTGGACACCGCCTCGATGTCGGATCCGGTGCTGATCCGCGAGGACGGCCTGTTCCTCTACACCCTGCCGTCGGTCGTCGACGATATCGACATGGACATCACCCACATCATCCGGGGCGAGGACCACGTCACCAACACCGGCGCGCAGATCGAGATCTTCGAGGCGCTGGACGCCAAGGTTCCCGGCTTCGCCCACATGCCGCTGCTGGTCGGCGCCGACGGCGCGGCCCTGTCCAAGCGTCTGGGTTCGCTGTCGATCAGCGACATGCGCGACCAGGGCTATGAACCGATCGCCATCACCAGCCACCTGGGCAAGATCGGCACCTCGGACAATCTGGAAATCGCGGCTTCGGTCGAGGCTCTGGGCCAGTCGTTCGCCTTCTCCAAGATGGGTCGTTCGCCGGCGCGCTATGACACCGCCGACCTAGACCGTCTGAACGCCCAGGCCCTGCACGGTCTGACCTATGCCGAGGCCCAGCCGCGTCTGGCGGCGCTGGGCGTCGATCTGGGTGAAGGCTTCTGGGAGGCCGTGAAGCCGAACCTGCACAAGTTCGCCGACGTCGCCGACATGGCGAAGATCGTCACCGGCCCGGTCACGCCGGTGATCGAGGATGCCGCCTTCGCCGCCGCGGCGCTGGAGGTCCTGCCCGAGGTCATCGACGCCAACGCCTGGTCGGCGTGGACGGCGGCGGTGAAGGAAAAGACCGGCGCCAAGGGCAAGGGCCTGTTCATGCCCTTGCGGCTGGCCCTGACCGGACAGGCGCACGGACCGGACATGGCGGCCATGGCCCCCCTGATCGGGCGCGAGGCCATCGTGCGACGCTTGAAGGGCGATGCGGGCTAACCCAAGCCTCAGTCGGATACAAAAAAGGCCGCCTTCCTGCGAAGGCGGCCTTTTCGTTTTCAGCGCGGAGGCTGGATCAGCCGGCGTTGCAGACGGCCAGAGCCTGCTGATCCAAGGCCTCGCCCTTGTAGCTGAAGGCCGTGACCGGGCCGAGCTTGGCGACTACGCGGCGGCAGGCGCGCGCGGCGGGTTGGCTGGTTCCGCCCGTGGCGGTGCAGGCCGCGCCTTCGCAGCGCCAGGCGGCGCCGTCGACGATGACGCGGCCAGCCGGGGCCTTGGCCGCATCCGCGAGCGTCAGGCTGGTGGCCGGGGCATCGGCGGCGAAGGCAGGCGCGGCGACGAACAGGACGGCGGCGGCGAGAAGAGCACGCATAGGCAAGTCTCCAAAATGGGGCGGGCGCACGGCCCAGCGGCGCCATAGTCCATTTTTTTAGAAAACTGTCAACGCAGCCTTCTGTCGATAACGGATCGGCGTTTAGTGACCCACGATTACTTACCGACGATCATGTTTCAAGTGGGGCGTTTCCTCGGCCATTTTCATGACGGCGACGGCTTCTTCGACCGTGTCGACGCTGATGTAGGCGTCCAGGAAGCTGGCGGGCGTCATGCCTTCTTCGACGCTGTGGCGGATCAGGGCGAAGTAGTTTTCCCAGAAGCCGTTCAGGTTCAGGAAGATGACCGGCTTGGCGTGCAGGTCGAGCCGTTTCCACGACAGCAGCTCGATGGCCTCTTCCAGGGTGCCGATGCCGCCGGGCGCCACGACGAAGACGTCGGATTGATCGTACATCAGCTGCTTGCGTTCGTGCATCGAGGTGACGACCACGGTCTCCACGTCGTCGAACAGGCGTTCGCGGCTGCGAAGGAAGGCCGGCATGATGCCGACGACCCGGCCGCCCGCTTCGTGCGCGGCGCGGGCCGAGGCCCCCATCAGGCCGACGCCGCCGCCGCCGTAGACCAGGCGCCAGCCAGCTTCGGCCGCCGCCTTGCCAAAGGCGCTGGCGGCCTGGACGTACTGCGGATCAGCGCCGTCGGACGAACCGCAGAACAGGCAGACCGAACGGCCGTCGAAAGGAGCGATGTTGGCGGGCGGCAAAGACATGGGGCCTCGATATAGGAAGGGAGACAGGGCGGCGTCGGCCGCGCTATCTGATGCGACAGGCATATCGCTACGCGGGGCAGGATGAAACGTCGGAATGTCATGTTGCAGGCGGCGACCTTGGCGGGAACGCTCGCCGCGGGGCTGCTGCTGACGGCGTGCAGCCCCTCCGAGAAGCGGACGGCGGGCGAGGAAGCGCCGCAGGATGGGGGATGGGTGACGCCGCCTCTCGTCACCGGCGTCGAACGGCGAGCGGATGGTCTGATCGTTCGCGGTCATGCGGCGCAGGGCGCGCGGGTGGTCCTTCGAACGGGTCAGAATGCAGGATTCGCCACCAGCGCCGACCGAGCCGGGCGGTTTGAGATCCGGATGCCGCCGCCGGGCGCCGCCCTGGTTCTGATTCCCGAAATTCAGTCGGGGCAGTCGCGGACGCCAGGGCGTGAGCAGCTTTTGTTGATCGGTGGAGACGCGCCTCTGGCGGCCCTGCTGTCCGACGGCGGGGCCAGTCGCAGGCTGGGTCTTGCGCCGGCCCTTGATGCCGTGGACGGCGACGGCCGTGGCCTGGTCGTGTCGGGGCGCGCTGACCCCGGGGCAAGGGTGACGGTAAGGGCCGCGGGCGTCGCCGTTCAAGTCGTCGCCGGCGACGACGGGCGCTGGACCGCAGGCTTGTCGAGCGCGGGCGACCATCCGCTCAGGCTCGAGATCGGCGACGTCGCGTTCGACTATCCGGGGCCGGCGGCCTCGGCTGACGGCCAGGTCGTGCGCGCGGGCAAGGGGTGGCGACTGACCCGCGCCCTGTCCTCGACAGCGCGGCAGACCAGTTGGTTTCCCGATGCCTGAAGGGGCGGCTGGCGGAGGGTTTACGTTTGATTAACCAAACACGCCGATCAAATGCCCCGTCTTCTTTTTCTTCGAGGACACCCACCATCACCGAATGACTTTAAGCCCGGCGCGAATGCGTCGGGCCTTTTTTTGCGCCGCGCGGGTGCGGGGGTCAGCTTTCCGGGAAGCCGAGCGACGGCTCCATGTCCTCGAAGGTCACGGTCATGCCCCAGCCCTTGGCGGCCGGCGATGCGATGTGGCCGTAACGGATGGACAGTTGCCGCTCGGCGATCTCTTCGCCGTAGCGTTTGACGGCCGCCAGATACAGGGCTGACGCCAGGCCGCTGCGGTCCGCGCCGGATTCGCAGTGAATCAGCAGGGGCTTGGGCGCCTGTTCCATGACGTCGATCAGCCGCCAGGCCTCTTCCTTCGTGATGCCTCGCCGCGCCGACATCCTGAAATCAATATGTTGGATGCCGAGGCGTCGGGCGGCGGCGACTTCGTTCCGATACCAGGCGGCGTGGGGGTTTTCGCCGCGAAGGTTGAGGATGGCGCGGACCCCGTGTTCGCGTTGATAGGCCGCGATGGAGGCGCCTGAAGGCTGGGCCGAGCGATACAGCTCGCCGGCGACGACGGTATGAAAATTGCCCGTGGCCATCAGCACCGCGGCGTAGGCGAGGATAGCGACCAAGCTGGCGCCGACGACGAATCCAACGACCTGCAAGGGACGCTTGAGACGTCCGCCAGTCTTTTGAAGCAGGGTCATGGCTTGAGGTGCGCTCGGATTACGGCGCTTTTCCGAGGGGCGGGATGAGACGGCCAAGTCATGCCGTCAGCGCCGATGTTCTGGATAGCTCTGGGGGAGTTTGCCGAGTTGTCAGTGACAACAAGATAATCACCCCGAGTGGCTCCGCGGGTAGGATTCGAACCTACGACCAGCCGATTAACAGTCGGCTGCTCTACCACTGAGCTACCGCGGAACATCCCCTCGGGGGAGGCCGCCGTATAGCAGCGCCTTTTTGATTCATGCAACGGCTAAAACGCAGAAAACGCCGAAATTTATTCAACGGGTCAGGCTAAAAGGCTCTGCATGAATCTGATCCCTGTCTCTGACCCCGCCGATCCCTGCATTTCAGCCTTTCGCGACGTGAAGGAGCGCGACCTGACCGGTCGCCAGGGCCTGTTCGTCGCGGAAGGCGAGGTGGTGCTGCGCGTGCTGGCCTCGGCCGCGTCGCGCTGCGCGCCGGTGGCGGTCCTGATCGCGGAGAAACGACTGGAGGCGCTGCGCGACGTGCTGGAGCGGCTGCCGGAGGATGTGCCGGTCCATACGGCTCCGCAGGACGTGCTGGACGCCATCGCCGGCTTTCATCTGCATCGGGGCATCCTGGCGCTGGGGCGCAAGCCTGAGCGGCTGGGCCTTGAGGCGTTTCTGGATGGGCTGTCCGCGCGCGCCGTGGTGGTCGGGGCCTGCGGCATTGGCAATCACGACAATATGGGCGGCCTGTTCCGTAATGCGGCGGCCTTTGGGGCCGCAGGCCTGCTGCTGGACGAAACCTGCTGCGATCCCTTTTACCGAAAGGCGATCCGGGTCTCGGTCGGGGCGGTGTTGCGCACCCCCTTCGTCGAGGGGGTGACGGCGGCGGCGATGGTCGAGGCGCTGGAGGCGCGCGGCTTCGAGGTCCTGGCCCTGACGCCGTCGGCGACCGAGACGTTGGCGGAACTGAGGCCCGCGCCGCGCACCGCGATATTGCTGGGGTCGGAAGGGCCGGGCCTGTCGCCCGAGGTCATCGCGCGCTGTCGCCCGCTGGCGATCCGCATGTCGGGCGGATTCGATTCCCTGAACGTCGCGACGACCAGCGCGGTGGCGCTGCATCATCTGACGACTGCGGGCGGCGCCCTGTAGAGCGCCCCGGAGCGGGGAGGGAGTGGATGGAAAGTTTAGCTCGCGATGGAGGCCTGACCGGGAATCGAACCCGGGTGCAAGGATTTGCAGTCCTCTGCGTCACCACTCCGCCATCAGGCCGTTGAGCCCCCAAATCAGAGGGCTGCACCATCGCGAGGGGCGTCAGCTATCAGATCGGATTGTCGGCTGCAACGCACGGACCTATAAGCGCCGCAGATTTATTCGCTTACGCCGACCTGAAGGACCTCGGAACCATGGATTTCGCCGCTGCGCGCAAGGTCATGCTGGACTCACAAGTCCGGGTGAACGACGTCACGGACCGTGACCTGCAGGCCGCTTTCGGCGCCGTCGAACGCGAGCGCTTCTGCGCCGCCGACCGCGCCTTCTCCGCCTACGCCGATATTGAACCGGAAGTGGCCGGCGACCGTCGCCTGATGCTGCCGCGCGATCTGGGCAAGCTGATACAGGCGCTGGACGCCCGCGCTGGAGAGAAGGCGCTGGTTCTGGCTGGGCCTTACGCCGCCGCCGTCCTGGCGCGCATGGGTCTGACCGTCACGGTGCAGGATTCGGACGCCGCCGTGTTCGAGGTCACGGGCGCGGCCCTGGCCGACGAAGGCGTCTCGACCGTCGTCGCGCCTCTGAGCCAGCCGCAAGGCGAAGGCTATGACCTGATCGTCAGCGAGGCCGCCGTGCCGGCGCGTCCCGAATCGTGGCTGGCTGCGCTGCGTCCCGGCGGTCGTCTGGCAGTGGTCGAGCGTTCGGGCCCGGTGGGCAAGGCGGTGCTTTATGTGCGCGGTCGCGACGGGGTTTCGCGTCGAGAGTTGTTCGATGCGACGCCGCCCGTTCTGACCGAACTGATTCCGGCTCCCGCCTTCGCGTTGTGAGTATGGGGAAGGGGCGACGGAGTTCGGCGTCGCCTGCGTGAAAAAAACTTAACTGGCGTAAGGCGAGGCTTGCCTCCAACTACGCCGTTCAAGGCACCACAGGCGCACCCGTCGGGAGCGTCAGGCAGGAACAGGTTCATGTTGAAACGCTCGCGCGCGCTCGCTTCGGTCGCTCTGGTCACCCTCGCCATGGGGGCGGGCGCAGCTCCGGCCGGGGCCGAGACCTTGCAGGAAGCGATCGGCCTGGCTTATCGCACCAACCCGACCCTGCTGGCCCAGCGCGCCAACCAGCGCGCCCTGGATGAGACCATCGTCCAGGCTCGCTCGAGCCTGCGTCCGACCATCAGTGCCTCCGGCGGCGTCAGCTACACCCGCATTGATGCCGGCGGTCTGGGCGTGACGGAAACCGACGGCGCCAACGCCAGCGTCAGCCTGGCCCAAAATATCTGGACCGCCGGCCGCACGGCGCGCGGCATCGACGCCGCCGAGGCCAATGTCCGCGCCGGTCGCGAAAACCTGCGCGATATCGAGCAGCAGGTCATGGCCTCGGTCGTTCAAGCCTACGCCGACGTGGTGCGCGACATGGAAATTCTGCGGGTTCGTCAGGAGAACGTCACCGTCCTGCGCCGCCAGCTCGACGAATCCAACGCCCGTTTCGAAGTGGGCGAGATCACCCGCACCGATGTAGCCCAGTCTGAAGCCCGTCTGGCCCAGTCGGACGCCGATCTGGCCAACGCCCAGGCCCAGTTGTCCGTGTCGCGTGCAGCCTATGCCGCCGTGGTCGGCCAGGCGCCGACGAATATGCAGGCCCTGCCGGTCCTGCCGGGCCTGCCGACCAACTTCGAAGGCGCGCTGGATGTGGCTCTGGTCGAGAACCCGGGCGTCCTGGCCGCGACCTACGCCCTGCAGGCGGCCGAAGCCAACGTCGCGGCGGCGCGGTCCGAGTATCTGCCGTCGGCGCGTCTGTCGGCCTCCTATGGCGGCACGGCGAACGATCTGTCGGGCTTTGACCTGACCGACCGCACCAGCTTCACCGCCGGCGCGACCGTGTCGGTGCCCCTGTTCACCGGCGGCCTGAACCGCTCGCGCGTGGCCCAGGCGCTGGAGCGCGCCAACGCCGCCCAGATCGGCGTCGAGGGCGAACGTCGCGGCGTGCTGCAGACCGTCAGCTCGACCTACGCCCAGACCGTCGCCGCCAAATCCTCGCTTCAGGCCGGCCAGGAAGCCGTCCGCGCCGCCTCGGTCGCCGCCGAGGGCGTGCGTCAGGAGGCCCAGGTCGGTCTGCGCACCACGCTGGACGTGCTGAACCAGGAGCTGGAGCTGCGCAACGCCCAGGTGACCCTGGCCAGCGCCTATCGCAATCAATACGTCGCTCAGGCTCAGCTGCTGGCCGCCATGGGCCGCTTGGGCGGGCCGAACCTGGATCCCTCGATCGACGCCTATGACGCCGAGGCCAACTACAACGCGGTCCGCAACCGCGGCGCCCTGCCGTGGGACGGCGTGGTCGAGGCGCTGGACCGCGTCGCGTCGCCCGGCATCGTTCCCGCCGCCGACGCAGAGGACGCCCCGATCGACGCCCAGCTGAAGAACGAAATCGTCCGCACCGCGCCTCGCAACTGAGGCGATATTAGCCTGACAGGCGAAAAACGTTCGTTGATTCCGACGAGCGTTGGTGCGACGACAGGTGCAAGGGGAGGGCGAGTCTGTTTGCCCGGCCCTGATCGTCGCGCGCCGCCTGGCGCCTGTCGGCGGTCCTCCAAGGTTCAGCCCCGCTCGCCCAAGGTTCGCCATGACCGACCAGACCGCCCAAGAACCGACGATGGAAGAGATTCTGGCGTCGATTCGCCGGATCATCTCTGAAGACGACGCACCGGCCGAAACCGCCGCCGTAGCGCCTGAGCCGGTCGTCGAGATCGCGCCGGAGCCGGAACCTGTGGTTGAGGCCGCGCCCGTGGCCGAAGAACCGACGATCATCGAGGACGAGGTTTTGGAGCTGACCGAGCGCTACGAAGCGCCCGCGGCCCAGTCCATCGGTGATCTGGATGTCGCCGATGTCGCGCCGTTCCCGGCTGCGGAACCGGCGCCTCCGTCCGAGCCCGCTGCGACGCCCGTCCATGATTCCCTGGTCGGCGAAAGCGCCGCCGCCAGCGCCGCCTCGGCCTTCGCCGGTCTGGCCGCCACCTTCCAGAAGCCGGAAGTCCCCGCCGCCGCTGCGCCGCAGGACCTGCCCTTCATGAGCGGCAATACGGTCGAGGCCATGGTCCGCGAGATGCTGCGCCCCATGCTGAAGGACTGGCTTGACGCCAACCTGCCTGGCATCGTCGAGGGCCAGGTACGCAAGGAAGTAGAACGCATCGCCCGCAACGCCGGCTAGCCCTTCGCTTCACCAGACACTAAGTCACTGAGGGCGGCTCCGGCGGGGCCGCCCTTTTGCATTCCAAGAAACGACATTCCTATGCTCGAGAAGACTTTCGAACCCCAGGCCGCCGAGCCGCGTCTCTACGCCCAGTGGGAAGAGAGCGGCCTGTTCGCGCCGCGCGCCGCCAAGGCCACCGATGGGGCCGCCGACGCCTATTCGATCGTCATCCCGCCGCCGAACGTGACGGGCTCGCTGCACATCGGGCACGCGCTGAACAATACGCTGCAGGACATCCTGGCCCGCTATCACCGGATGAAGGGCAAGGCCGTGCTGTGGCTGCCCGGCACCGACCACGCCGGCATCGCCACCCAGATGGTGGTCGAGCGCCAGTTGGCTGCTGCGGGCAGCCCCGGACGCCGCGACATGGGCCGCGACGCCTTTGTCGACAAGATTTGGGAATGGAAGGCGGAATCGGGCGGCACCATCGTGCGCCAGCTGCGCCGTCTGGGCGCGTCGTGCGACTGGTCGCGCGAGCGCTTCACCCTGGACGAGGGGCTGAACGCCGCCGTCCGCAAGGTCTTCGTCAAGCTGCATCAGGACGGCCTGATCTATCGCGACAAGCGTCTGGTGAACTGGGATCCGCATTTCCAGACCGCCATTTCCGATCTGGAAGTCGAGCAGCGCGAGCAGGACGGCCACTATTGGCACTTCGCCTATCCGCTGGCCGACGGCGTGACCTATGAGCACCCGGTCGCCTTCGACGAGGACGGCAAGGCCACCGAGTTCGAAACGCGCGACTTCATCGTCGTGGCCACGACGCGGCCCGAAACCATGCTGGGCGACACCGGCGTCGCGGTTCACCCCGAGGATGAGCGCTACGCGGGTCTGGTCGGCAAGGCCGTGATCCTGCCCATCACCGGCCGTCGCATCCCCATCGTCGCCGACGATTACGCCGATCCGACCAAGGGTTCGGGCGCGGTGAAGATCACGCCTGCGCACGACTTCAACGACTTCGGCGTCGGCAAGCGCGCCGGTCTGGCGGCGCTGAACGTGATGGACGCCTTCGCGCGCATCACCAACGACGACGTGCCGGAAATCCCCGCCGAACTGGTCGGTCTGGATCGCTTCGCCGCGCGCAAGGCCATTGTCGCCCGCGCCGAGGAAGAGAACTGGCTGCGCGAGATCGAGAAGACCAAGCACGTCGTCCCGCACGGCGACCGCTCGGGCGTGGTCATCGAGCCGTGGCTGACGGACCAGTGGTACGTCGACGCCCACACCCTGGCCCAGCCCGCGCTGAAGGCGGTGGAGCAGGGCGATACGGTCTTCGAGCCTAAGTCGTACGAGAAGATCTATTTCGAATGGCTGCGCAACATCGAGCCCTGGTGCATCTCGCGCCAACTGTGGTGGGGCCACCGCATTCCGGCCTGGTACGGCCCGAACGGCGAGATCTACGTCGCCGAGACGGAAGAGGACGCCCGCGAACTGGCGATGGCGGACTATGATTCCGAGGTGGCGCTGACGCAGGACGAGGACGTTCTGGACACCTGGTTCAGTTCGGCTCTCTGGCCCTTCTCGACCATGGGCTGGCCCGAGAAAACCGAGGACCTGGAGCGCTTCTATCCGACCAGCGATCTGGTCACGGCGGCGGACATCATCTTCTTCTGGGTCGCCCGGATGATGATGATGGGCCTGCACTTCATGGACGAAGTCCCGTTCAAACGGGTCATCATCAATGGCCTGGTCCGCGACGAGAAGGGCCAGAAGATGTCGAAGTCCAAGGGCAACGTCATCGACCCCCTGGGCATCATCGATGAACTGGGCGCCGATCCGCTGCGCTTCACCATGGCCATCCTGTCGGGTACGCGCGACATCAAGTTGTCGAAGCAGCGCATTGAAGGTTATCGCAATTTCGGCACCAAGCTGTGGAACGCCGCACGCTTCAGCCAGATGAACGAAGCCAAGCGCGTCGAGGGCTTTGATCCCGCCACCGTCGAGCAGACCATCAACCGCTGGATCCGCGGCGAACTGACCAAGGCCGAGCGCGCCGTGTCGGAGGCCATCGAGGGCGGTCGTTTCGACGACGCCGCCAGCCTGCTGTACCGCTTCGTCTGGAACGTGTTCTGCGACTGGTATCTGGAACTGGCCAAGCCGGTGTTCAACGGCGCGGATGAAGCCGCCAAGGCCGAGACGCGGGCCATGACCGCCTGGACCATCGACCAGACGCTGAAGCTGCTGCACCCGGTCATGCCCTTCATCACCGAAGAACTGTGGGCCGAACTGGGCAAGGAAGGCCCGGCGCGTGAAAGCCTGCTGATCGGCGCCGAATGGCCCGTCCTGCCTGACGCCTTCATCGATGCGACGGCGGAAGGCGAGATTGGCTGGCTGGTCGATCTGGTCGGCGAGATTCGGGGCCTGCGGGCCGAGATGAACGTGCCGCCGTCGGCGAAGCCGCCGCTGGCCTTCATCGCGCCCGACGCGACGACCGCCGAGCGTATCACGCGCCACCGCGACCTGATCCTGACACTGGGCCGGGTGTCCGAGGTGGGTTCGGCGGATGCCGCGCCGGCCGGGGCCGTGACCTTCGTCTCGGGCGGCTCGACGGCGGCCCTGTCGCTGGCCGGGATCATCGACCTGACCGCCGAACGCGCGCGTCTGGAGAAGGAAATCGATGCCTTCGACAGCGACATCGGCCATGTGAACAAGAAGCTGGGCAACCCCAACTTCGTCGCCCGCGCGGCGCCGGAAGTCGTCGACGAGCAGCGCGCCAAACTGGCCGAGGCCGAAGAGGGCAAGGTCAAGCTTCAGGCGGCCTTGGCCCGTCTGGACGCGATGGCCGGCGCATGAGGAAGGTTCGACTGGACCAACTGCTGGTCACGCGGGGCCTGACGGAAAGCCGGGCCAAGGCCCGGGCGGCGATCGAAGCCGGCGGGGTCACCGTGGACGGCGCGCCGGCCAAGTCGGCCTCGCAGTCCGTCGGCCATGACGCCGAGATCGGCTATGTCGCCGCCCACCGCTGGGTCGGGCGCGGCGCATTGAAGCTGGAACACGCGCTGGACCTGTGGCCGGTGGCGGTCGAGGGGCGGGTGGCGCTGGACGTTGGCGCCTCGACCGGCGGCTTCACCGAGGTCTGCCTGGATCGCGGCGCGGCGCAGGTCTTTGCCGTGGATGTCGGGTTCGGTCAGATGCATGCCAGGGTCGCCGCCGATCCGCGCGTGGTCAATCTGGAGCGGACGGACGCGCGCGATTTGACGCCTGCGATTATCCCGGACGCCCCGTCGCTGGTCGTTTGCGACGTCAGCTTCATCGGCCTGTCGAAGGTTCTGTCGGCGGCGCTGGCGCTGGCGACGCCGGACGCGGACCTGATCACCCTGGTCAAGCCGCAGTTCGAAGGGGCTGGCCCCAAGGACGCCGGCAAGAAGGGCGTGGTCAAGGACCCCGAGGCCCATGCGGCGGCGGTCGAGGGCGTGCGCGCCTGGCTGGAAAGCGTCGGCTGGTCCGTGCGTGAGACGGCGGAGAGCCCGATCGCCGGCGGTGACGGCAACATCGAGTTCCTGCTCTGGGCGAAGCGGGCCTGAACTTCTCCCTCCCCTGCATGGGGAGGGTGGTCGCGTAGCGACCGGGTGGGGAGGGCGTGGCGATACAGAGCGCAGCGCTTGATCTGTAAAAGCGCCCCCACCCGACTTCGCCCTTCGGGCTCAGCCACCCTCTCCATGAAGGGGAGGGAGAGAGCGTGGTACATCCAGAATTAAAGAAACCGCCGGGGGATTTCTCCACCGGCGGTTTCCGTCACGTCGTCGATCGACAGGGGGGCTGAAACTTAATCGACGACGCGATAGCGGCCGTTCTGGTCGGGGCAGGTGCGCACGTAGCGCGTCTCGCTGCGACCGTCGGGCAGACGAATGCGGCTCTCGGCGAGGCGGCATGGGTCGGTGTTCTGATAGCGGTAGTCCGGCGCCGGCTGGACGTAGCCGCGATCATAGCCGTAACCGCGGTTGTAGCTGTCGTCGTAACCGCGATCATAGCCGGAGTTGTCGTAGCCGTAGGCCGGCGGGACATAGGTGCGGCCGTAGGATTGATCGTAGCCGTAGCTGGACGAGGGATAGCGGCTGTCGCAGGCGGCCGAGCTGTTGCCCACGCCCGCGCCGATAGCCGCGCCGAGGACGCCGCCCAGGACGCTGCCTTCGGTGCGGCGGCCGCGCGCCGCCAACTGAGAGCCCGCGATGGCGCCGATCGTGGCGCCGACCACGCCGCCGGTCGTCGTGCGATCGCGCTGGTCGCGGACGCAGGGGTCATAGCCCTGACCGTAGCTGTAGCTGTTGTTGTAACCATAGGCTGGCGGGTAGCCGTAGCCATAGGTCTGGGCGCTGGAGACGCCGGGAAGCATCAGCGTGCCGGCTACGGCGAGGGCGGCGACTGCGGCGGCGGAAGCCTTTTTGGACAGATGACCGATCATCGTTCTTGTTCCTCTGACAGGTCCCGATGCTGAACGGCTTCGGTCCCCTGTCTGTTGCATCCCGTGATAGGGCCCCGAAGCTGAACGGCTTTTGATCGGCCCGTTCATCTTCGTTCAGGTTTCAGATTTGGCGCGGGAACGGTTAGAAGCCGCGTCATGATGCAAACGCTGACCATCGCCCGCATGGGCCACCAGGGCGACGGGATCGCCGAGACGCCCAACGGCCTCGTCTTCGTGCCGGGCGCCCTGCCGGGCGACGTGATTTCGGCCGAGGTGAAGGACGGGCGCGTCGAGCAGTTCGACCTGATCGAAGCCAGCCCGGATCGCCGCCCCATCCATTCCGAGACCTATGCCGAGTGCGGCGTCGCGCCGATGCAGCATTGGGCGGACGCGCCCTATCTGGCGTGGAAACGGGACATCGTAATCCAGACCCTGGCGCGCGAGGGAATCGAGACCGAGGTCGAGGCGACCGTCGCCGTGCCGCAGGCCAGTCGGCGTCGGCTGGCGCTGCATGCTCGCAGCGGTCCGGGCGGGCGCGTTCTGCTGGGGTTCAAGGCGCGGCGGTCGTGGCGGCTGGTCGAGCTGACCGACTGCCCCGTTTCCGATCCGGCGCTGACGGCGGCCCTGCCGGCGTTGGCTAAGGTGGCGGCGCCCTTCCTGGGGCATCCGAAATCGGCCCCGACCCTGCATGTGACGCTGACCGACACCGGCCTGGACGTCGATGTGACCGGGGTCGAGAAGAAGTCTGGCGGGCTGACGGCGGACATGACGGCGCGGGCCATTGCGGCGGCGGCGGAGGCCGACCTGGCGCGGCTGAGCCTGGACGGCGACACCCTGGTGATGGCGCGCCAGCCACGCATCACCTTCGGCCGGGCGACGGTGCCCCTTCCGCCCGCGGCCTTCCTGCAGGCGGCGCCTGCGGCCGAGGCGGCGATGGTCAGCCGGGCGGTCGAGGCGGTGCGCGGGGCCAAGAAGGTCGCCGACCTGTTCTGCGGGGCGGGCACCTTCACCTTCCCTCTGGCCGAGGTCGCCGGGGTGTTGGCGGCGGATTCGTCGGCGGCGTCCATTGCGGCGCTGAAGGCGGGGATCGGCACGGCCCAGGGCCTGCGCACCATCGAGGCCCAGGCGCGCGACCTGTTCCGCCGTCCGCTGTCGCCCTATGACCTGAAGGGCTGCGAGGCCATCGTCATGGACCCGCCGCGCGCCGGGGCGCTGGAACAGACCGGACAGATCGGCGGCACCAAGGCCAGCGTCGTCGTCGGCGTGTCCTGCAATCCCCAGACCTTCGCCCGCGACGCTCGCATCCTGATCGACGCGGGTTTCCGGTTGGAGAAGGTCTCCCCCATCGACCAGTTCCTGTGGTCGACCCATGTCGAACTGGTCGGCGTCTTCCGTCGCTAGGTCTCAGGACGCCCGACCAGGGAGCCGCTTCCGGTCACAGGCAGCAGCGGAAGCCGATATGGGAAGCGGTCGTATCGGTCGCCTGGGGCAGGCGGGCCGGCGCACGGTATCGCCTGCAATAATCGGGCGTGCACAGATGTGATCCGCCCTTCAGCACCTTGAAATGGTTGGCTGATGGCCGGATGTCGGCGCCGCAGCAGCTTTTGGCGGGCGGGGCCGCCGCGTGGTCTGGCTGATAGGCGTCGCACGTCCATTCCCAGACATTGCCGATCATGTCGAACAGGCCCCAGGCGTTGGGCGGAAAGCTGGCCACGGGCGAGGTCCGATCGAAGCCGTCGGCCAAGCTGTTGTGGTAGGGAAAGGCGCCCTGCCACAGATTGGCCATGTGCCGGCCCTCGGGCTCAAGCATGTCGCCCCACACATATTCGCTGTTGCCGCCGGCGCGGGCGGCGTATTCCCACTGCGCCTCACTGGGCAGGGTCTTGCCGGCCCAGCGGGCATAGGCGAGGGCGTCGGCGAAACCGACATGGACGACCGGATGCTGGTCGCGTCCCTCGATCGAGGAGTTGGGTCCCAGGGGATGTCGCCAGTCGGCGCCGGGAACCACCTTCCACCATTGGCGGGGGTCATTGAGGGGGACGGGCCCCGGCGGCGGCGTGAACACCAGAGAAGCCGCCACCAGCATTTCGGCGGGAAAGCCGGGATAGTCCGCCGGGTTCAGCGGACTTTCGGCCAATGTCCGGTGGCCCGTTTCGGCGACGAAGGCCGCGAACCGGGCGTTGGTCACGGGCACGGTGTCGATGACGAAACGATCGACCCGCCGCTGCTGGGCCGGCCGTTCTTCGGGATAGTGGTGGTCCGACCCCATGACGAAATCACCGGCCGGAAGGGCCGCCATCGCCACGGGGTCTTGGAACCGGTTCAAGGGCGGTCAGTCCTTGGTGCGAACGTCGACCGGGTGGTCGGGGAAGTGGACGCTGGTGTTTCCATAGTCGTTCTTGCCGGCGATGTAGGGGGTCCAGAGGATATTATTGGTTCTCTGGCATCCTTCCCACTGTCCTTGCATCGCCGCCAGTTCGCGGGGGTGAGACTGGCTCAGGTCGTTGGCTTCGGCGGGGTCGCTACGCGTGTTGTAAAGCTCCCACGCGCCCGTACCCCAGGGCCTGTTGCTGTAGGTCAGTTTCAGGTCGCCCTGGCGCACCGCCACGCGGCCGAACAACTCCAGACACATGGTCTCGTCCGCCGCATGCACCCGATTGGTTTGGCCGTTCAGGAAGGGCAGGGCCGAGGAGCCTTGCATGGGGGGCACGGCCGCGCCTTCGTCCGCCGGATGTTTCGCCCCGGCGATCTGCAGGAAGGTGGGCGCCCAGTCCTTCACATCGACATAGGTGTCGCTCATCAGGCCCGAGAGGATGCCCGGGCCGGCGACGAAGGCCGGGGTGTGCGTGCCGCCTTCATAGCTGAAGGCCTTGAACATGCGGAACGGGGTCGAACTGACGCGCGCCCAGTTGGGACCATAGCCGATGAAGGAGTTGCGCCGCCCCATATTGTCGAGGCTGTTGTCGAAGGTCGCCTGAATCCACTCGCGGTTCTTCTCGCTGATGTCTTCGGCGTCGCTGCCCTCGGCGCCGTTGTCGGAGAAGAAGACGAAGATGGTGTTGTCGTACTGTCCTGTGCGCTTCAGCTCGGCGACCAGCTTGCCGATATTGTCGTCCAGATTGGCGATCATCGCGGCGTAGATCTCCATCCGGCGGGCCTCGGAAGCGCGTTGCTCGGCCGACAACTCGCTCCATTCGGGCCAGACGCCTGGGGCTGCGGCCGGGGTGACGTCGCGACCGATCACGCCCTTGGCCTTCATCCGTTCGATGCGCTGGCGCAGGATGGCTTCATAGCCCACGTCATAGACGCCGCGATATCGGGCCAGATAGGCGTCGGGCGCCTGGAGCGGCCAATGCGGCGCAGTGTAGGCGAGATAGGCGAAGAAGGGCTTGCCGTCCGTGATGCCGTTGATGTCGGCCAGCACGCGGTTCGTATAGAAGTCGGTCGAGTAGAAATTGTCGGGAAGGTCGACCAGGGCGCCGTCTTCGCGATAGCTGGCCTTGGGCGCGGCGTAGATGGTGCCGCCTTGGGTGAAATGGTCGGCCCCCCCGTTCAGCAAGACGAAGGACCGTTCAAAGCCACGCGCCTGCGGGCTCTGCTCGTCCTTCATCCCCAGGTGCCATTTGCCAGCCATGAAGGTGTGATAGCCGGACTGTCTCAGCAGCGTGGGGAAGGGGACTACCGTATCGTTGAGCACCCCCTCATAGCCCGGAACGCCCTTTTGCTCGGGCGCGATCACCTCGACCATGGTCCCGACGCCGGCGATGTGATTGTCGGTGCCGCTCATCAGCATGGCGCGGGTCGGCGAACAGGCCGGCGAGGCGTGGAAATTGGTCAGCTGCACGCCGCTCTCGACCAGGGCGTCGATGTTGGGCGTGGCGATCTCGCTGCCGAAGGCGCTCAGATCCGAAAAGCCCAGATCGTCGGCGACGATCAATACGATATTGGGGCGCATGTCCCGCTGCGGGGCGGGCGCCGTCATCGGTGCAGGCGCAGATGCAGTCTGGGCCTGAAGCGCGACGGGGGACAGGCTCAAGAGAGAGACGCCGCCGAGAAGGGCCGGCAGCAGGCGTTTCACGATCTTCATGGCGGGGGTCCGGGTTTCTCGATGGGGCTCAGAACATGAAAGTCAGATCGACGAGCGAGTAGAAAACGTCGCGCCCGCCCGCGCGTTTCAAACCGTCCGACACGTCGAAATAGGCGGCTTCGGCCGTCAGCGTGAGGTGGGGGTTGATCGACCACTGGACCGTCAGGTCGGGTTGCATGCCGACATAGCCGACGGTGTCGCCGGCGGTCCCGGGCAGGGGCGTGAAGCCGCGGCCATAGACGGCGTCGTCCCGGTCCTGTTTCCAGTACCAACGATTATAGGCCGAAACCCGCACATCTTTGCTCGGGTTGAACGCCAGGGTCGGCCCGGCCTCGACCAAGTTGCTGCCCGCGAGATAGCCGCTCGCCGCATAGTATTGCTGACCGGTGTAGAGGGGGTTGAAGGTGCGGACCTTGCCGTCGTCGCCCTGGCCGCCGCTGATCGCGTCGAAGCGAGCGCCGATGCGCGGCTTCAGCGGCGAGGACTCGATTACATAGCCGGCGTCGCCATAGAAGGCCCAGGCCTCGACATCGCGTCCGGCGAAGGTCCCGCCCTGGCGGACGACCGTGGTGTCGATCTGCACCGGGCCGGCCTTGCCCCAGAGCCGTGCGCCCAGTCCATGCCGCTCGTCGTCGCCGACCAGACCCGCCATGGCCAGGCGGGTGGATTTGAACCCGAGATAGAAGGGATCGATGTTCAGCGCGACGGCGCCATCCTGCGAACGGGGCAGGGCGAAACTGCCATAGGCGCCCCAGATCTTGCGGCCGCTGTTGCTGAAATCGCCGAAAACCCCGTCCTTGTTGGCGACGTTCTCGACGGCGATGATATCGACGCGCGCCGATTTGGAGCGGTATTGCGCGGTGACGCCGTCGTAGGTCTGCGGGATATTGGCGGAGGGCTGGGTCGAGATCAGAAGGCCGTTGCCGAGCCAGATCTCCTGTCGTCCGGCGCGGACACTGACCCGTCCATCACCGAGCGCCCCGCCGACCTCTACAAAGGCTTGCTGAAGCGCCAGGTCGTTGCGCTGCCGCGGCGGCTGAGGGCCGATGTCGCGACCGCCGACCTGCCCGCTGGCCAGTTCGGCATAGGCGCGGACATGGGAGCCCAGATGCAGGTCGGCCCCATAGATGTGGCGAAACTGCATGAGCAGTTGATCGCTGAATTTCTGGCTGTTCAGGCTCTCGTGGGAATAGCTGTTGAACTGGAGCCGTTCCATGCCGCTCAGCGACAGGGTCACGTCGCCAGCCGCATTGAGCGGGATATATTTCAAGGCGTTCAGACCGGTCGTCGGCGCCCCGGCCGGACGTTCCGGCGCCGAGGTTTCGTTGAACCGGAGCAGGTAGTAGGGGCCGACGCGGGGCCCCAGGCCGGCCTGGGGCGGCAGGGCGGGACGATCCTTGGCCGTTTCCGCCGCAGCAGGGGCGGCTTCGCTCGCCAGCACGGTCTGCGCCGACAGCGAGACGGCCGCGATCGTCAACGCCAGGGCATAGCTGTAGCGGGATGGTGAATGCTTCATGGATCCTCCGTTTTTTTCTTTTCAGTCTTTGGGTTGAGGACCTGACTGACCAATATCTTTTCGGCATGACGCGATAGCGCGGCCGGCGCGCATCCCTTTCGGGCGACCGCGAACGCGAAGGAACGATCCTCTCCGGGCCCGCGTTCGCGCGGTGGCGGAGAAGCTGCGCGCTGTGCCGGCGGGCCAGAAGGAAACGGCATGGTTGACCGATCTTTCATGCCGTTTCGGCATCAGGTATTCGAGAAATGCTATTGGGAATTCAGTCCCGGCATACAGATTTTGCTCAATGCGGCGCGTGTTCCACGGCGCTGAGAGAGGCAGGGTCCAGTGAAAGGAGCGACTTCATGACCAGTCACGTCGCCGGACCCGTTCGCACAGAAGCGACCGATAGAAGGTGTCGCTCGTGAAGGTGGTCGATCCTTTCGCCGAAGCCGCGGGCGTCGATGTCCGCCGCCTGCGTTACTTCGTGGCCATCGCCGAAGAACTGCATTTCGGCCGCGCCTCGGAACGACTCAGCATCGCCCAACCCGCCCTCAGCCGTCAGATGGCCGAGCTTGAGGCGGCGATCGGCGCGGCGCTGTTCGACCGCACCCGCAACCAGATCAGGCTGACGGTCGCCGGCGAGGCCCTGCTGCCGCGCGCTCGCTCTATTCTGAGCAGCATCGTCGAGGCGACGCGCATCGCCCGGCGGGCGGCGGAGGGCGTCGTCGGCGTGCTCAATGTCGGCTTCGTCGGGTCGGCGACCTATTCCCTGCTGCCTCGGGCGTTGAACGCCTTTCGCACCGAAAACCCCGACGTCGACCTGATGCTGCACGCGATGAATACCGCGGAGCTTCGGGTCGGTCTGATCGAGCGCACGATCGACGTCGCCTTCGCGCGACCCGGGATCGAAGATCCCGAGGTGGTTGACGAGGTCGTGCTGGAGGAGCCTCTGATCGTCGCGCTTCCCGACGTCGATTCGCTGGCGGCCCAGAGCGAGATCGCCCTCGGCGATTTGGCGCGCCATCCCTTCGTCCTCTATCCGCGTTTTCCGCGTCCCAGTTTCGCCGACACCATCTTGCGGCACTGCGCCGAGAGCGGCTTTTCCCCGACCATCGCCCACGAAACCATGGATGTTCAGACCGCCCTGGGTCTGATCGCGGCGGGGGCGGGCGTCTCCCTGGTGCCCGCCAGCGTCGAGGGCGGCCAGCGTCTGGGCGTGTCATATCGGCCTCTGCGGGCGCCGGCGCCCATGACCCGGCTCAGCCTGTCCTATCGCCGCGACAACCGCTCGGCGACGCTCGCGCGCTTCCGCGCCCAGGTCAAAACCTTCGCCGCCGCCAGCAAGACCCAGGACCATGGGGCCGCCGGCGGCGCCTCTGCCCCCTCGCATCAAGGACCCGCCTGATGGCCACGACAATCGACGCGTTTGAGACCTGTCTGGTGGATCTGCCCACGATCCGCCCGCACGTGCTGTCGATGACGACCATGCGGCAACAGGCCATCCTGCTGCTGACCATCCGCTGCTCGGACGGCACGGTGGGTGTCGGCGAAGCCACGACCATCGGCGGCCTCAGCTACGGCGAGGAAAGCCCCGAGGGCATGAAGCTGGCGCTCGACACCTATTTCGCTCCTCTGGTCCTGGGGGCGGACCCGACGCGGCCCGCGCAACTGATGGACCGGTTGAGCCGGGCCATCGCGGGCAATCGTTTCGCCAAATGCGCCGTAGAGACGGCCCTGCTCGACGCTCTGGGCCAGAGGGTCGGCCTGCCGGTGTCCGAACTGCTGGGCGGTCGTCGTCGCGAGCGTCTGTCCGTCGCCTGGACCTTGGCCAGCGGCGACACGGCCAAGGATATTGAAGAGGCCGAGCGGATGCTGGCCGAGCGCCGCCACAACATCTTCAAGCTCAAGATCGGCAAGCGCGCCGTGGTCGACGACGTCGCCCACGTGGCCGCCATCAAGCGGGCGCTGGGGGACCGGGCCAGTGTTCGCGTCGACGTCAACCGGGCCTGGGACGAGGCCAGCGCCGCGCGCGGCATCGGCATGCTTGAGGACATCGGCTGCGACCTGGTCGAACAGCCGGTCGATGCCCACCTGAGGGGGGCGATGGCGCGTCTGTCGCAACGCTTCACCATCCCCATCATGGCCGACGAATCCCTGACCGGCCCGGCCAGCGCCTTCGACTTCGCCGCCAGCGCGGCGGCGGACGTCTTCGCGGTCAAGATCGCCCAGTCGGGGGGGCTGACCGCGGCCTGCGCCGTGGGCGCCATCGCTCAGGCGGCGGGCGTCGGCCTTTACGGCGGCACCATGCTGGAAGGGCCCGTGGGGACGGCCGCCTCGGCCCATGTGTTTTCCACCTTCGCCAATCTGTCGTTCCAGACGGAACTGTTCGGCCCCTTGCTGCTGACCGAGGAGATTCTGGAGGAGCCGCTGGCCTATGCGGACTTCGGCCTGAAGGTGCCGGACGGTCCCGGCCTGGGCGTCCGTCTGGACGCCGACAAGGTCGCCTTCTTCCGCCGCGACGCCGCCCGCAAGACCCATATCGCAGGAGCCTGATCATGCTGTTTCACGTTCGCATGGATGTGCGCATCCCGGTCGATTACGACCCCGACCGCGCCGACGAATTGAAGCGGATCGAGCGCGAGCGCGCCCAGGATCTGCAGAAACAGGGCAAGTGGCGTCATCTGTGGCGCATCGCCGGCCAGTATTCGAACGTCAGCGTGTTCGACGTGGCTGACGTGCAGGAACTGCACGACATCGTCAGCACCCTGCCGCTGTTCCCCTTCATGAACATCGAGGTCACGCCGCTGTGCCGGCACCCGTCCTCGATCCATGACGACGACCGCTGATCGCGGTCGCCACCCCGTTCCGCCCAGAGCAATAAGAGGAAATGAAATGACCGAGCGGCTTGTTGATACCCCCGAAGTTCAAGCTCTTCTGGAAAAGCTGAGCGGCGCCGACACCGTCAGCGGCGATCCGCGCCTGAAGGCCATCGTCAAACGCATGGTCGGCGACCTGTTCGCCACCATCGAAGAGTTCGACATCACCGATGACGAATTCTGGCAGGCCCTGAACTATGCTTCGACCGGCGCCCAGGAGTACGGCCTGTGGGCCGCCGGCCTCGGCATCGAGCGCTTCCTGGATATCCGCGCCGACGCGCAAGACGCCGCGGCAGGCGTCGTGGGCGGCACGCCGCGCACCATCGAGGGGCCGCTCTATGTCGCCGGCGCCCCGGTCGAGCAGGGCTATGCCCGGCTGGACGACGGCGAGGACCACGGCGAACTGCTGTACATGCACGGCCAGGTCCGCGACGTGAACGGCAAGACCCTGGCCGGCGCCAAGGTCGAGGTCTGGCACGCCAATACGCTGGGCAACTATTCCTTCTTCGACAAGACGCAGAGCGACTTCAATCTGCGTCGGACCATCATCACCGACGCAGACGGCCGTTACGCCTTCCGCTCCATCGTGCCGTCGGGTTACGCCTGTCCTCCGGGCGGCTCCACCGAGGGCATCCTGAAGCAACTGGGCCGTCACGGTCATCGGCCGGCGCATATCCACTTCTTCGCTTCGGCCGACGATCACCGTCACCTGACGACCCAGATCAACATCGACGGCGACCCCTACCTGCGCGACGACTTCGCCTACGCCACGCGTGAGGACTTGATCCCCGCCGTGAACCATCGCGAAGGCGGCGAACCGGCCGAGAAATACGGGTTGGAAGGCCGGTACGCCGACATCGAGTTCGACTTCGTCATGTATCCGACGAAGGACGAGTCGGAAGAGGAAGTCTCGCACCGCGTTCGCGCTGCGGCCTGACGACCACGTTGAAGCAAGCGTCCGCTTCGGCGGACGCTTGTCGCCGCATCTGGACCTGGAGTTTCGAATGGTCAGCAAGATCTATCCGTCGCCCGCCGCGGCGTTGGAGGGCGTCCTGTTCGACGGGATGACCATCATGTCCGGCGGCTTCGGCCTGTCGGGGAACCCGGAAAGCCTGATCCCGGAAATCCGCGCGGCGGGGGTCAAGGATCTGACCGTCATTTCCAACAACGCCGGGGCCGACGGCTTCGGACTGTGGATGCTGCTGGAGAGCCGGCAGATTCGGAAAATGATCTCGTCCTATGTGGGCGAGAACAAGCTGTTCGAAAGCCAGTTCCTGTCTGGCGAGCTGGAGCTGGAACTGAACCCGCAGGGCACCCTGGCCGAACGCATTCGCGCCGGCGGCGCGGGCATCCCCGCCTTCTACACGAGGACGGGCGTCGGCACCGTCGTGGCCGAGGGCAAGCCGGTCGAGGAGTTCGACGGCGAGCTTTACGTGCGCGAGCGCTGGCTGCGCGCCGATCTGTCGATCATCAAGGCCTGGCGCGCCGACCCGGAAGGCAACCTGCAGTTCCGCAAGACCGCCCGCAATTTCAATCCGAACATGGCCACGGCTGGCCAGATCACGGTCGTCGAGGTCGAGGAGATCGTCGAGGCCGGAACCTTTGATCCCGACCAGGTGCACACGCCGGGGATCTTCATTGATCGGATCGTGCTCTCGACCATCAACGAAAAGCGCATCGAGAAGCTGACCACGCGCGAGAGGGAGGCGTCGTAATGGCCCAGGATCATGGCTGGACCCGCGATCAGATGGCGGCCCGCGCCGCGCGCGAGTTGAAGGACGGCTACTACGTCAACCTGGGCATCGGCATTCCGACCCTGGTGGCCAACCACATTCCCGAGGGCGTGCACGTCACGCTTCAGTCCGAGAACGGCATGCTGGGCATGGGGCCGTTCCCCTATGCCGACGAGGTCGATCCCGACCTGATCAACGCCGGCAAGCAGACGATCACCGAACTGCCGACCTCCAGCTTCTTCAGCTCGGCCGACAGCTTTGCCATGATCCGCGGCGGGCATATCGACCTGACCGTCCTGGGGGCGATGGAGGTCGCGGCCAACGGCGACATCGCCAACTGGACCATCCCCGGCAAGATGCTGAAGGGCATGGGCGGGGCGATGGATCTGGTCGCCGGGGTCAGGCGCGTCGTCGCGGTGCTGGAGCATTGCAACAAATACGGCGAGCCCAAGATTCTCGAACACTGCACCCTGCCGCTGACCGGTCAGGGTGTGATCGACCTGATCATCTCGGACCTGTGCGTCTTCGCCGTCGACAAGAAGAAGGGCGGCCTGACCCTGCTGGAACTGGCCCCCGGCGTGACCCTGGACGAAGTGCGCCAGAAGACCGGCGCGGCCTTCGATGCGGGGACGGTTCAATGACCCTTCTCAAGCAGGCGCGGTCCGTGGCTGCGCCGACAGGAGACGCAAAATGAGCGATGCCTTCATCTGCGATGCGATCCGCACCCCGGTCGGCCGCTACGCCGGAAGCCTGGCTTCGGTGCGCGCCGATGATCTGGCGGCGCTGCCGATCCGCGCCTTGATCGCCCGCAACGCCGGCCTGGACCCGGCGGCCGTCGACGACGTGATCCTGGGCTGCGCCAATCAGGCGGGCGAGGACAACCGCAACGTGGCGCGCATGGCGGCCCTGCTGGCCGGCCTGCCGGACAGCGTCGGCGGTAATACGGTCAATCGCCTGTGCGCCTCCGGGCTTCAGGCCGTGGGCGATGCGGCCCGGGCAATCCGGGCGGGCGACGCCGACGTGATGATCGCGGGCGGGGTGGAGAGCATGAGCCGTGCTCCCTTCGTCATGCCCAAGGCTGAAAGCGGCTTCTCGCGCGCTGCCCACATCTACGACACGACCATCGGCTGGCGCTTCGTCAATCCGGCGATGAAGGCGGCCTATGGCGTTGATTCCATGCCCGAGACCGGCGAGAACGTGGCCGCCGACTATGGCGTCAGCCGTGCGGATCAGGACGCCTTTGCGGTCCGCAGCCAGCAGCGCGCCGCCGCCGCCCAGGCCTCGGGCTATTTCGCCGAGGAGATCATCCCGGTCGAGATCGTCGGCCGCAAGGGCGCGGTCACGGTCGTCGACACAGACGAACACCCCCGCGCCGACACCACGCTGGAGACTCTGGCCAAGCTGAAGCCCATCGTCCGCCCCGACGGCACGGTGACGGCGGGCAACGCCTCGGGCGTCAACGACGGCGCCGCCGCCATGATCGTCGCTTCGGAGGCGGCGGTGAAAGCCCACGGTCTGACCCCGCGCGCGCGCATCATCGGCATGGCCTCGGCGGGCGTGGCCCCGCGCATCATGGGCGTCGGGCCGATCCCGGCGACGCAGAAGCTGATGGCCCGCCACGGTCTGACCATCGACCAGTTCGACGCCATCGAACTGAACGAGGCCTTCGCCTCGCAGGGGCTGGCCGTGCTGCGCGGCCTCGGCGTCGCCGACGACGACGCGCGGGTGAACCCTAACGGCGGCGCCATCGCCCTGGGCCATCCGCTCGGCATGTCCGGCGCGCGCATCCTGATGACCCTGGTGCACCAGCTTGAGAAGACCCAGGGCCGCTATGGCCTGGCCACCCTGTGCGTCGGCGTGGGGCAGGGGCTGGCGGTGGCGGTGGAGCGCGTCTGATGGCGATGCAACATTTCACGACGGACGACGGCTGCCGCATCGCCTACCGCTTCGACGGACCCGAGGACGCGCCGGTGCTGCTGCTGTCGAACTCGCTCGGCACGGACCTGCATATGTGGGACCCGCAGATCGCGGCCTTCGCGGAGCGGTATCGCGTGCTACGTTACGACAGCCGGGGCCACGGTCGATCGGACTCGCCCGCAGGGGCTTATTCGATGGACCGCCTGGGGCGCGATGCGGTGCAATTGTTGGACGCCGTGGGCGTGGCGCAGGTCGATTTCTGCGGCCTGTCCAAGGGCGGCATGGTCGGCCAGTGGCTGGGCGTGCGCGCGCCGGAACGGGTCCGCAAACTGGTCCTGGCCAACACCTCGGCCTACATGGGGCCGCCCTCGGGCTGGCAGTCGAGGATCGCGGGCGTTCTGGCCAAGGGCATGGCGCCGCTGACCGAGGCGTCCATTGCCCGCTGGTTCACCCCGGGCTTTCCGTCGCGGTCGCCCGAGGCCATCGCGCCGATCCGGGAGATGCTGCTGGCGTGCGACCCGTCCGGCTACGCCGGCTGCTGCGCCGCCATCCGGGATATGGACCTGCGGCCGACGGCGTCCCTGATCACGCCGCCGGTCCTGGTCATCGCGGGCACGCAGGACCCGTCGACCTCGGTCGAGGACGGCGCATGGCTGGCGCGCGCCGTCGCCCAGGGGGCATTGGCCGAGATCGATGCGGCGCATCTTTCGAATGTCGAACAGCCCGAAGCCTTCGCGCGGCTGGTCATCGAGTTCCTTCTGGCCTGACGACTGGACGCCGCCACAGCCGTGCCATGGCGCCCTTCTAGCCGAACAGATCCAACTGGCGGATAGAGGCCGCCGGAACGCGGAACTGCGTCACGTCCAGCGGCGTGCGCGGGGCGGCGAGGCCGTAGCGTTTGACGGCCGCCTTGAACCGGGCGGCGATCAGTTCGGCGACGGGGCCGGTTCCCTTCATGCGCTGGGCCCAGTCGGGGTCGTAGTCCTTGCCGCCGCGCGTCTGACGGATCAGGGACATGACGCGGGCCGCGCGCTCGGGCCGGGCGTCGGCCAGCCATTCGCGGAACAGGTCCTTGATCTCCAGCGGTAGACGCAGGGTCACGTACATGGCCGAGGTGGCGCCGGCCTTCTGGGCAGCCTCGAGGATGGATTCCATCTCGTGATCGTTCAGGCCGGGGATGACCGGGGCGAAGCCGACGCCGACCGGAACGCCCGCGTCGGCCAGACGGCTGATGGCCTCCAGCCGTTTGGCGGGCGTGGAGGCGCGGGGCTCCATGGCGCGGGCCAGACCGCGATCCAGGGTGGTGATGGAGAGCATGGCCGAGGCCAGTCCCTCGCGCCCCATAGGCCCCAGGATGTCGGCGTCGCGGGTGATCAGCACCGATTTGGTGATGATGCTGAACGGCTGATGGAACCGCTGCATGACCTGCAGGATCGAGCGGGTGGACAGGGTCTCGCGCTCGACCGGCTGATAGGGGTCGGTGTTGCCCCCTATGTGGATGCGTTTGCAGACGTATCGGGGCTTGGCGAGTTCCTGTTCCAGCAGACGCGCCGCGTCGGGCTTGAAGAAGATCCGGCTCTCGAAATCCAGACCCGGGGATAGGCCCATCCAGGCATGGGACGGACGGGCGTAGCAGTAGATACAGCCATGTTCGCAGCCCTTGTAAGGGTTGATGGAGCGATCGAAGCCGACGTCGGGACTCGTATTCCTGGCGATGATGGTGCGCGCGTGTTCCGGCGAGAGGGTGGTGCGCAGCGGCGCGGCCGCTTCGTCCTGATCCGTCCAGCCGTCGTCGAATTCCTCGCGCCGGTCGGCTTCATACCGGCCCGAGTCGTTGGAGCGTGCGCCGCGTCCCTTCATCGCCGTCTTCATCAGGGGAGGGTGCCACAGATACGGAACAAATCAAGAACGAAAAGGTCTTCGTCGTTCGAAGGCGGGAGGAACAGGTTTGCCCGCCTCGCGTGAACGCGGGCGGCGGAGGGCTGGGCGGGGCGCCGGGCCTTCGCCCGGAGAGGTTGTAGTTTTACCGTTTCGACGAAGACGCTGCGCCCCGCGCGAAGAGTTGGACATGAGCTCGGGGCAGGCGCCGTTGTTAGCGGCTACCCCCGGCGCCCATGACGGGCAGGCCGCGCGACGACGCGGTCCTGGAACGGTCCGAGTAACCCCCTCGACCCTGACCGGAGCCTCTATGGCGGACGGGTCGAACGCCCCGTCGCTAGGCCCCAGCGGCGTCTTGTCTTGATGCTGTGGCCTATCGCGCTTGCGCGCTACTTGAGGCCACGGAACGACGGTAGAGGCGCTCGCCTCGTTCCCCCGCCCGCGAAACATCCTGAACCGCCCGCCTGATCCATCGCCGCCTTCCGCTGGGTGCTCCCTTGCCCGGTGCGCGCGACGAGAGGCTGACGGTCCGACAAGACCCCCGTTCTCTCCGCTCCCGCCGCCGCTTCGGTTCGCCGGCCAAGCGAGCCCTCCCTTGCG